>NZ_DASSRP010000056.1:0-5206 GCF_035701725.1 Bradyrhizobium sp. | reverse complement strand
AAACCGCTTTCAGCCGTGGGGGCGGCACTAGCGAAGGGCGCATGCGGCAGCGGCGCGACCGGCGCGGCGGCCAAAAACGGCGCCAGACATCAGCCCGGTGCCGCTGGCGTAATTGTGGTAGAAGAGCCCGCCGACCATTTCGCCGGCGGCAATCAGGCCAGGGATCGGGTGGCCGGTGGTGTCCTCGACCTGCGCTTCGTTCGAGATCTTCAGACCGCCAAAGGTGAAGGTGATGCCGGTCGTCACCGCGTAGGCTTCGTAGGGCGGGGCGTCGAGACGCTGGGCCCAATTAGTCTTGTCGACGGCGAGCCCCGTCGTTGACAGGCCGTCGCGGAGGTTGGGGTTGAACGGCACATCCGGCCGCGGGGCAGCGTTGAACGCGCGCACGGTTTCGAGAAAGCGGGCGGGATCGACACCTTCGAGCCGCGGCGCCAAGGCCTCGAAGCTGTCGGCCTTTTCCTTGGTGATGCGCGGGATCCGGTATTCCTCGCGCAACAGGTGCACGACCTTTTGGTCGAAGATCTGCCAGGCGAACATGCCCGGCTGGTTCAGGAGCTCGCCGCCGTATTTGGCGTAGGTGTAGCTGTGAAAATCGAGGCCTTCGTCGAGGAATCGCTCGCCGCGCGCGTTGACGACGATCCCAAACGGATAGTTGTGCTTTTGGAAGCGGTCGCCGACATCGAGATCGCCAAAGGGAGGCGCGTTCAAATCCCAGGCGACCGCATGCGCGCCCGACCAGTGACCGTGGACGGCGGCACCGAGGTCGAGCGCCATTTTTAGCCCCTGGCCGGTGTTGAAGCGCGAGCCGCGAACCTTGGCGAGGTCCCAATTGGACCCGAGATAGCGCGCCCGCATCTCGGCATTGGCCTCGAACCCACCGCAAGCGAGCACCACTGCCTTGGCCCTGAGATCGTGCAATTTGCCGTGATGGCGTACACGCACGCCTTCGATACCGCTATCGCCGGTCAATAAAGCGATCGCCGGCGTCTCGTAGAGCACGCTAATGCCGTCGCGTGCGGCGCGAGCGTGCAGCGCCTTCACCAGTTCCTTGCCGCCGCCCCAGATATGGCAGGCGAGCCCGCCCCAGAATTTGAACTTGCCGTCGACGCGAAACGCCTGCCGGCCGAGCCCCAATTGAAAGCGCACACCCTTGTCGCGCATCCACAGCCCAGCCTCGAAGCTACCGCGGATCAGGATTTCGGTCAGGTCGGGGTCGCAGCGGTATTGGGTCAGCCGACCCATGTCGTCGAAATATTGTTCCTCGGTGTAAGTGCCGAAATCGACGTCGCGCAGTTCGGTCTCGTTCATGTCGGGGATCAGTCGCGCCAGGTCCTCACCGCCATGATAGACGACGCGGAAGGCGCCGCCGGTGAAGGCGGAATTGCCGCCGCGCTGATCCTCGGGCGCCACTTCGAGCATCAGCACCGAAGCGCCACATTCCCGCGCCGACAGCGCCGCGCAGGCGGCGGCATTGCCCGCCCCAACGACGATCACATCCTGCTCGGAATTATCCACGGTAGGCCCCTTGCCAGAGATTGCTTGCGCCGGCGAAAGCCTCTCATCGGCTCCGACGGGCGTCAACCGCCGGAACCGATCGGAGCGACCAACAGCGGATCCGGATCAGAACTGCCGCCGCACTTCCGTGAACTTTTCGACCAACGATTGCGAGGACCGCTGATCCATCAGCACGGCCACCTTGCGGTGCTTCGCCAGAGGCGTCGGTCTCGTGATTGCTACCGCCTCCAGATACGCCCGGCACATTGTCGTCAGCTGCATGCGCAGGTCCTGCAACATGCTGGGCGCGGCACCACGTTCGAACACGGTGCGGATAGCGCCTGACATCGCCGCCAGCAGCGTGAAGGTGACGACGGACAAATCGTCGAACTCGGCGTCGGCGGCGCTGGCGAGCAGCGCGGTGGTGGCACCGTGGATGCGCTTCCATATGCCCTCCAGCAGCTCGGCAGTGTCCAGGTCCGCTGAGACGAGGTAAAGGGCGCGCGACACATCGATCCGAACCGTCTTGGCATCAAGATACGCCAGAACGAGGCCCTCACCGATAGTCGCAATCGCTTCGCCCCGAAGCCGCGCGCAAGCCGCTTCGACCGCTTCGGCAATGGTGTCCAGGTGCTGCTTTAGAACCGCGTAGAGCAGCGCCGCCTTGTGCGGAAAATACTGGTACATCGTGCCCACCGACACACCCGCCCGCGCGGCGACGCGCGTGGTCGTCAAGCGGCCCGCGCCCTCGCTGAGCAAAACCTGAATGGTCGCCTCCAAAATGGCATCGACCGTTGCCTCGGCACGCGCCTGGCGCGGCGTCTTCCTTGGTTTCAGGTTCTGTGGACTGGCGACGGTCATATGCGAATTCCGAAGCTGAATCATTGTTCATATATCTTGGCGGCGCTTGAGTGTCCTGCCCGCACGGTGCCGCCATGTCATCTAGCAGTTGTTAGGGGTCAATACGTGATGATCTTGAATGTCAACGGCCGAGAGCATCGGCTGACGATCGATACGCGGACGTCGCTCCTCGACGCCTTGCGCGAACATATTGGTCTTACCGGCGCCAAAAAGGGTTGCGACCAAGGACAGTGCGGCGCTTGCACGATCCATATCGATGGCGAACGGATGCTGTCATGCCTGACATTGGCGGTGGCGGCCGAGGGCAGGCGGATAGAGACCATTGAAGGGCTCATCGGGCCCGACGGTGCGCTCCACCCGATGCAACAAGCTTTCATTGATCAAGATGGGTTGCAGTGCGGCTACTGCACACCAGGCCAGATTATGTCTGCCATCGCCTGCGTGCGCGAGGGGCATGCCAAGACGGACGCCGATATCCGCGAATACATGAGCGGCAATTTGTGCCGCTGCGCCGCCTATCCGAACATCGTCGCCGCCATCAAACAGGCGCGAGAGCAAATGGAGCTCCCCTGATGCGTCCGTTCACCTACGAGCGCGCCGCTGATCTGGCGCAGGCCTCCCGCCTCGGCCTTGAGACCGGACAAGGTCAGACGGACGCGCGTGTTCAGTTTCTGGCCGGCGGCACGACGCTGATCGACCTGATGAAGCTCGACGTACTGCGACCGGAGCGCGTCGTCGACATCACCCCTTTGCGCAGCCCCTATGCCACGATCGAGGCGGGGCCGAATGGCTTACGTTTGGGAGCGCTCGCCAAAATGTCTACCGTGGCGGAGCATCCGGCGGTCCTGGCCGACTATCCCGCAATCTCACAAAGCCTGCAACTGGCGGCAAGCGCGCAGTTGCGCAACATGGCCACGCTCGGCGGCAATGTCCTGCAGCGGACCCGATGCCCCTATTACCGGGACCCCAGCTGGATGGCCTGCAACAAGCGAACGCCAGGCTCCGGCTGCGCGGCAATTGCAGGGTTCAACCGCAACCACGCCGTGCTCGGTGTCGACCGAAGTTGCATCTCTCAATACCCCGGTGATTTCGGCGTCGCCCTCGTCGCACTCGACGCCCAAATCGAGCTGAGCGGCCCGCAGGGTCAGCGCCGCATCGCATTTGCGTCCCTGCACAGACCGGTCGAGGGCCAGCCGCATATCGAAACCACTCTGATGCCCGGGGAGGTCATCACCGCCTTCCAGGTGACGGCTGGAGGATGGGCGCGGCGCTCGCTTTATTTGAAGGTGCGCGACCGGGCCTCCTACGAGTTCGCCATCGCCTCGGCCGCGGTTGCGCTGGAGATGGACGGTGAGATCGTGCGCCAGGCGCGGATCGGTCTCGGCGGCATGGCCTATCGGCCCTGGCGCGCGCATGAGGCCGAAGCGGTTCTGACCGGCAAGCCGCTTACCGAAGCAAGTGCCGAAGCCGCCGCTGCGGCCGCGCTGGGCGGTGCGGTGACCCACGGCAACAATGCCTACAAACCGGAGCTCGGCCGGCGAACCCTCGTTCGCGCTCTGATGCAAGCCAAGACGATGCCGGTTGCGACTCGAAAGGATTGCTGAGATGCCAGATAACACGAGCGGCCTGTTCGGCCGACCGACGCCGCGCATCGATGGTGTCGCAAAGGTCACCGGCGCGGCGCGCTATGCGTCCGATGAACCTGTGGCCAATCCGGCTTTCGCCTATCTCGTCACGAGTGCCATCGCCCGCGGGCGAATAGACGGGTTCAACCTCGAACCGGCGAAGGCTGTCGCGGGGGTGCTCGATATTCTGACCCACGAGAACGTCGGCAACCAGGCCAAACCGCCGCTGACGCTGGGCGGCGGGCCGACCACCACGACCTTGGAGAGCGACCATATCTGGCACGACGGACAGATCATCGCTGTGGTCGTCGCCGACACCTATGAGGCAGCGCGCGAGGCAGCCAACAAGGTGGGGGTAAATTATGCGCCGGAGCCGTCCGCCGCGACTTTCGACTCGCCCGGCGTTGAGACCGAGCCGCACCAGCCCCTATTCGGTCCGGACCCACAAAAAGGCAACGCCGAGGCGGCCTTCGCCGCCGCTCCGGTCAAGGTCGACGCCCGCTATCAGACGCCGACGCAACACCACAATGCGATCGAGCTGTTCGCTGCCACTTGCGTGTGGGAAGGGCCACAGCTGACGATCTATGAGCCGAGCCAGATGATGTGGGGGACGAAGGCGGCGGTCGCTTGCCAGCTCGGCCTCGATCCGGCGAATGTCCGGGTCGTTTCGCGATATGTGGGCGGTGCGTTCGGCGCCAAGGGCGGGCTCGCGGCCACAGCGTGGATCGCCATCGCCGCAAAGCGGCTCGGTCGTCCGGTCAGACTGGTGGCGACCCGCGATCAGAGCTTCACGATCGCCACCTATCGGGCCGAGACCCGGCAGCACGTCAAGCTGGGTTCCTCCCAGGACGGCAAGCTGATGGCTTATTTCCACGAGGGCTGGGACATCGCCTCACGTCCATCCGGCTTCAACGTCGTGGGGGTGGACGCGACCGCGCGAATGTACGCCTGCCCCAACATCGCCACGGCGGGGAATGTGGTCCATGCCGACCGCAACACGCCGGGCTTTATGCGCGCGCCGCCCGAGACGCCCTACATGTTCGGCCTCGAAAGTGCCATGGACGAATTGGCCTATGCGCTGAGCATGGACCCGATCGAGCTTCGGCGGGTCAACGACACCCAGACCGATCCGGTCAGCGGTCTGCCGTTTTCGTCCCGCTCGCTGATGCAGTGCTTCGACCAGGCGGCGGCAAAGTTTGGCTGGAGCAGGCGCAATCCCCTGCCAG
>NZ_DASSRP010000055.1:0-14035 GCF_035701725.1 Bradyrhizobium sp. | reverse complement strand
GTGCTGGAGGCGGTCAACCGCATCAAGCGGCTCTCCAACGCGGTTCAGGTAATCGCCGGCAATATCGCCACCAGGGAAGGCGCGCAGGCGCTGATCGATGCGGGCGCAGACTCCATCAAGGTCGGCATCGGCCCGGGCTCGATCTGCACCACGCGCATCGTTGCCGGCGTCGGCGTGCCGCAGCTCACCGCAATCATGGATGCGGTCGAGGCCGCCAAGAAGGCCGACGTGCCCGTGATCGCCGACGGCGGCATCAAGTTCTCGGGCGACCTCGCCAAGGCGCTCGCCGCAGGCGCCGATATCGCGATGGTCGGCTCGCTGCTGGCCGGCACTGACGAGACGCCGGGCGAAGTGTTCCTGTGGCAGGGCCGTTCCTACAAGGCCTATCGCGGCATGGGCTCGGTCGGCGCGATGGCCCGCGGCTCGGCCGATCGCTACTTCCAGCAGGACATCAAGGACACCCTCAAGCTGGTGCCTGAAGGCATCGAGGGCCAGGTGCCCTACAAGGGGCCGGTCGCCAATGTCATGCATCAGCTCGCGGGCGGCCTGCGCGCCGCGATGGGCTATGTCGGGGCCCGCACGATCGGCGAATTCCACGACAAGGCGGAGTTCGTGCGCATCACCGGTGCGGGCCTGCGCGAAAGCCACGTTCACGACGTCACAATCACGCGCGAGGCGCCGAATTATCCAGGCGGGGCGTGATCTAGCTCCAGTTTTACTTTCGTCATTCCGGGGCAGCCCGCAGGGCTGAACCCGGAATCCATCTATCCAGACATTCTTGCGGCACTATGGATCCCGGGTTCGCTTGCTTCGCTCGTGCCCTGACATGACGGCGTTGTGGTGCTTCGCCGCATACGCATCATGCATCATGGCGTATGGGGTGCGCTGATCATCCAGTGTACATCCAGCCGATGTTGAATCGGCTGGAAACGAGCGTGTCATCGCCGCCCATCAGCGACGGTTTGCCACCCGAGCGCCGCATCTGGGCGGTGCTCGCGATTTCGCTCGCGGTCGGCATGGCCTCGCTCGATACCGCGATCGCCAACATCGCGCTGCCGTCGATTGCCGCTGACCTGAAAGTGAGCCCGGCGGACGTGGTCTGGGTGGTCAACGTCTATCAGATCGCGCTGGTGGCAACGCTGCTGCCGCTCGGCGCGCTCGGGGAGATCGTCGGCTATAAGCGGATCTACCTCGGCGGCCTTCTGCTGTTCACGATCGCCTCGCTCGGATGTGCGCTGGCGTGGTCGTTGCCGAGCCTGTTGATAGCGCGCGCGCTGCAAGGTTTGGGCGCCAGCGGCTTGATGGCGGTCAACTCGGCGCTGATCCGCTTCGTCTATCCGACCCGGATGCTCGGTCGCGGCTTCGGCTATAACGCCATGGTCGTCGGCACCGCCTTTACCCTCGGACCGACGATCGCTTCGGGGCTTCTGGCTCTTGGGCCCTGGCCGTGGCTGTTCGCGGTCAACATTCCCTTTGGCCTGCTGGCGATGGCGATCGGCCTGCGTATGCTGCCGTCAACGCCGCGCGCCGGTCATGGCTTCGATTTTCTCGGCGCGTTTCTGGCTGCGGCGTGCGTCGGCCTTGTTATCACGGGCATTGGCAGCGCGGCTCATAAGGCCGCAACGGGCGTAGTCGTCGCCGAACTCGTGGTCGGGATCGTACTTGGCCTTGCAGTGATCCGCCGCCATGCCGATCACCCGGCGCCGATGCTGCCGGTCGATCTGTTTCGCACGCCGATGTTTGCGCTCTCGGCGGCGACCGCCGTCTGCTCGTTCGCGGTTCAAGGGATCGGCTTCGTCGCGCTGCCGTTCTATTTCGAGGACATTCTGCACCGGACGCAGGTGGAGACCGGTTTCTTCATGACGCCGTGGCCGCTGGTGGTTGCGATCATGGCGCCGGTGGCCGGCCGTCTCAGCGACCGCCATCCGGTGGGACTGCTCGGCGGCGTCGGGCTTGTGATTCTCGGAATCGGCATGACGTTATTGGCGACGCTTCCGGAGTCCCCCGGCGTGCTCAACATCGTCTGGCGCATGGTGGTCTGCGGACTGGGCTTCGGCTTCTTCCAGACCCCGAACCTGCGCGCGATCATGTCGAGCGCACCGGCCGGGCGTAGCGGCGGGGCGAGCGGCATCGTCGCGACCGCGCGCCTGACCGGGCAGACCACCGGGGCGGCGCTCGCCGCGTTATGTTTTGCGCTGGCCGACCACGACGGCGCAACACTCGCACTGGCGCTCGGGGCCGGATTTGCCGCGGTCGGCAGCGTGATGAGCTTTCTCAGGCTGACGGTATCGGCGCCGAAGCCGTGAATGCGTTATCCCCGTTGCACGCTGGCGCCGCCATCGACCGGCAGCGTCACGCCGGTGATGAAGGAAGCCTCATCGGAGGCGAGAAACAGCGCGGCATTGGCGACGTCCCAGGCCGTGCCCATCTTGTGGCGCAGCGGAACCTGCGCATCGCGCATCGCCGCGACCTCCGCGCGCGTTTTGTTGAAGGCCTTGGCGCGGGTATCGACCGCCATCGGCGTGTCCATCAGGCCCGGCAGGATCACGTTGGCGCGGATGCCATATTCCGCATTCTGATAGGCGAGTTGTTCGGTGAAGGCGATCATGGCCGCCTTGGTCGCCTTGTAGGCCACGTAGGGGTAGACGGTGATCGCCGCCATCGATGAGATGTTGATGATGGCGCCGCTTCCTTGGCTGCGCATGATCGGGATGGCGTATTTCGCCGCCAGAATGCAGCTCTTGAGGTTGATGGCGACGACGTTGTCGATCGCTTCTTCCTTGATCTGAAGCAGTTCGGAATCCCCGCCGGCGAGGCTGACGCCGACATTGTTGTGAAGTATATCAAGGCGGCCCCAGCGCTTTGGGGCTTCCTCCACCATCGCCTTCAGTTCGCATTCCCTGGTGACATCGGCCTCGAACGCCAGCGCCTTGCCGCCTTTGGCCTCGATCAGTCCGACGGTTTCCTGCGCGGAAGCAAGATTGCGGTCGACGCAGAGAACCGAGGCGCCCTCGCGCGCAAAGGTGATCGCGGTCGCCCGGCCGTTGCCCATGCCCTGACCCGGGCTCTGGCCCGCGCCGACCACAATGGCGATCCGATCTTTCAGCCGCATCTCGTGTCACTCCCGCACGTTTTTCTTTGCGGCGAGTTTACCGGAACTGCGGTCGCGAGGCTAACTCAACCCTGATGTGCGTCGGACAGGGAGCGGGTGCTGCTGCCCATCTGCGCCGCCAGCGCCCTGGCGCGCTCTGTTGTTTGCTGCCATTGCAACTCGAATTGGGCGCCGGGCTTGATCGACATCCTGGCAATATGGGCAAGCGCCACGTTGCGCATGTCGAGGATGGCGAAGGCGAGCAGCGCCATGGCGATTGCGGCGACGAGACCGTGGCCGATCATGTCGCGGTAGCTGCGATAACCGGTCTGGAAATAGATGGTGACGGTGAGCGCGACCGTCGTGGCCGCGGCGATCCCCGCAAGCGCCGGCATCAACAAGCCGGTTCCGTCGTCGCCGACGAGGTCGGACCAGTTCGCGGTGGGGCCTGCCACGAAACTCATGATTGCGGTGAGGGCGTTGTGGAGCGGTTCGAGGTTCATGGCAGCCTCTCGGAGCGAGGAGACGAAGGCTTAAGACTGCCCGTTGGTCGCCTCGGCCAAAGGCCGGGTTCACGTGGCTCGCGCCGCGGCGGCGGATTTATTGCCTATCGAGGGGGTGCAAATGTTAGAATCGGGGTGCGGAAAAGGAATCGGGGGCGGATAGGGCGGATCCAAAGTCCCTAAACGCCGCAACGGAAAACGAAGTTCGGAAGGTGGGCGATGTCGGTTCAATGGGTTCTGCTGCCGCTCTTTGTCCAGGTCGGGCTCACTTTCGCACTGTTGTTCGGCATCGGCGCGCGCCGTTCCGCCGCGGCGAACCGGGAGGCCGGGATCAGCGACATTGCGCGCAATCAGTTCGAACTACCGCTGCTGTTCTATGCACTGATCGCGATCGCGCTGCCGATCCGCCACGCCGACCTCGTGATCGTGATGCTGTCCTGGGTGTTCGTGGTCTGCCGCGTGGCCCATGCCGGCGTCTTCGTCAGTTCCAACGACGGAAACCGGCGCTGGATGGCCTGGCTCTCCAGCGCGCTTGTGCTGCTGGCGATGTGGGTCTATTTCGCACTGAAGATTTTGCTTCTCATCTGAAAGATCTGAATGACCCCCGCAGCAAGGCTCTCGGCGGCTATCGAGCTGATCGAGACCATCGATAGCGATCGCGTTCCCGCCGCGCAGGCGCTGAAGGAATGGGGCACCGCGCATCGCTTTGCCGGCTCTGGCGACCGTGCGGCGATTGCAGGCCTCGTTTGGGACGTGCTGCGCCGCCGTGCCTCCAGCGCCTTCATCATGGGCGAGGACAGCGCGCGGGCGCGGCTGCTCGGAATGCTTCGCCTCGAGCGCGGACTGTCGACCGACAACATCGGAGCGCTCTGCGACGGCGGACGCTTCGCGCCGTCGCCGCTTACCGACGCCGAGCGGTCGGCGTTGGCATCGCGTTCACTCGACGGCGCGCCGGCGCCCATCGCCGGCGATTATCCGGAATGGCTCGATCCGCATTTTGCCGAGGTGTTCGGCGAGGAACGCGCAGCGGAAGCAGCCGCCATGGCGAGCCGCGCGCCACTCGATCTGCGCGTCAATACGCTCAAGGCCAAGCGCGACAAGATGCTCGGCGCCATCGCGCATCTCGGCGCGGTGCCGACCCGGTGGTCGCCGATCGGGCTTCGCATCGAACTGTCGGCGGATGCGAAGAACCCCGGCATTGCGGCCGAGGAGGCCTTCATCAAGGGACAGATCGAGGTTCAAGACGAAGGCTCGCAGCTCGCGGCGCTGCTTTCGGCGGCCAAGCCCGGCGAGCAGGTGATCGATCTCTGCGCGGGCGCCGGCGGCAAGACGCTGGCGCTGGCGGCGATGATGCAGGGCAAGGGGCGGCTGATCGCGACCGACCACGACAAGCGCCAGCTCGCGCCGATCCACGAGCGGCTGTCGCGCGCGGGCGTCCACAATTGCGAGGTGCGCACGCCGAAAGGCGAGACTGAGGTGCTTTCCGACATCAGGGCCTCCGCCGATCTCGTCGTGATCGATGCGCCCTGCACCGGCACCGGCACCTGGCGGCGCAACCCGGACGCCAAGTGGCGTATACGCCCGGGTGCACTGGAAGTCCGCCTGAAGGCGCAAGCCGACGTGCTGGATCGCGCGGGCCCTCTGGTCAAGCCGGGCGGCCGCATCGCCTACATCACTTGCTCTGTGCTGCCGTCGGAAAACGGAGCACAGATCCGCGGTTTTCTCGCCCGCCATCCGGGTTTTGCGATTGTGCCGGCGGCCGAGGTTACGGCGGCGCTGTGGGACAAGGCCGAGGACTTTGCCGCCGCGACGCTTCAATCGCCCGAGGGGCTCTTGATGACGCCGCGGCGCACCGGCACCGACGGGTTTTTCGTCTCGGTGCTGCGGAAGGGGTAGCAAGCGCGATCGTTGCGGCCCGAAAGTCATCCGCCGTCATTCCGGGAAGAGTGGTTGTCATTCCGGGGCGCGAGTGAAACGAGCGAGCCGGGCTCCATCCGCTGTCATTCCCGGGCGCCACGATAGTGGCGAGCCCGGAATCCATAGCTCCAGGAATTCTTGCGACACGATGGATTCCGGGTTCGATGCTACCGCATCGCCCCCGAATGACGGCGGTTGGTGATAGTCGCTTTCGAAGGCGTCGCTGCGCGCGCTACATCGCGCTTTCGCTGTAGCAAATGCCGTGCGCGTCCATCTCTTTGACGGTGATCTTGCTCGGGTGCCGCTCGCGTCCCATGAACACCCAGCGCTCGAGGTCGGGCTTTTCGCCGGGCCAGGTCCGCAGCCAGGCCGACTTCACCCCATCGGGCAGATGCCTGACCTTCATCTGATAGACGTCATAGACCGGCGCGCGCATTCAGCTTCTCCCGTGCGCGCAAGGCTCGTCGCGAGTCGCGGCAAAACTGTGGGAGCGCTTGGGCAGCTTTGCGGCGGCCGGCATTCAGGGGGCGACATTCTCTCTGTCATGGCCGGGCTTGACCCGGCCATCCACGTCTTTGCACGCCGCGAAGAGAAAGCAAGACGTGGATCACCGGGACAAGCCCGGTGATGACAGCCTTTATGCGGGATCGCGCTTGCGCTGTTACTCCACCGGATAATTCCCCGACGCCTGCCGGATCAGGCCGGCATCATCGAGCCGGAGATATTCGCACACCTGCTTGCCGAGGTCGTTGCGATAGAGCACCGCGACGCTGTCGGGATTGAGGAAGGCTTCGAGCGGCGTGAAGTGCAGGTTCGGTCTCAACGTCAGCGCCTTGGTCCAATAGGCGCGGAGTTTTTCCTTGCCGCGCAGCGTGCCGCTGGCATCAAAGCCGAGCGTGACGATGTAGGGCGAGGTCATTTCGGCGTCGTCGGTATAGAGCTTCAGGACCCGTTCGAGATCGCGCGCGTTCCAGGCGGAGATCCATTCGGTTGCGAGTTTTTGCAGATCGGCCGCTGCGTGTGGCCCTGTCATGGTTTCCTCATTTGTAATTTAGGTCAGTATTACTGACATAAATGGATCTGTCCAGACCCGCCGCCGCCATTCCGGGAAGCTCTGTCACTTTCGTCGTTCCGGGATGGTGCGTCAGCACCAGACCCGGAATCCATTTCTCCTGACATTCTGCGGTCCGATGGATTCTCTGGTGCGCGATTGCGCACCATAGCTCGCCTCTTCGAGGCGCCCCGGAATGACGGCGGTGGGCCTCTACGGCGCCCCGGAATGACGGAAATACCGCAAACGACGGGCAGGGTGGGGACAGGGGCTTGGGAAGGGTTGCGACAGCGTTCGCCGTCGCGTAATTGCTTCGGATGACCTCCGCACCCAAAACCGCCGAGTCGCTGCCCACACCGGCCGCGGCGCATGAAAAGATTCTGATTGTCGATTTCGGCAGTCAGGTGACGCAACTGATCGCCCGCCGCGTCCGCGAGGAGGGCGTCTATTCCGAGATCGTGCCGTTCCAGAAGGCGGAAGAAGCCTTCCGCGACATGAAGCCGAAAGCCGTGATCCTGTCCGGCGGCCCGGAGTCGGTGCACGAGACCGGTTCACCGCGCGCGCCGCAACTGATCTTCGATTCCAAAGTTCCCGTGCTCGGGATCTGCTACGGCCAGATGACGATGGCCGCCCAGCTCGGCGGCGAGGTCGAGGGCGGGCATCACCGCGAATTCGGCCGCGCCGATGTCGAGGTGAAGGCGGAAAGCCATCTGTTCGACGGCGTGTGGGGCGCCGGCGAGAAGCATCAGGTCTGGATGAGCCATGGCGACCGCATCACCAAAATGCCGCCGGGCTTTGTCGTCGCCGGCGTCTCGCCGAACGCACCTTTCGCGGTGATCCAGGACGAGAAGCGCAAGTATTACGGGCTGATGTTCCACCCCGAGGTGGTGCACACGCCGGACGGCGCGAAACTCCTGCGCAACTTCGTCCGCAAGGTTGCAGGGCTCACCAGCGACTGGACCATGCGCGCGTTTCGTGACGAAGCGATCGAGAAGATCCGCAAGCAAGTCGGCCGCGGCAAGGTGATCTGCGGCCTGTCGGGTGGCGTGGATTCGGCGGTGGCGGCCGTGCTGATCCATGAAGCGATCGGCGACCAGCTCACCTGCGTGTTCGTCGACCACGGCCTGCTCCGGCTGAAGGAAGCCGAAACCGTCGTCGATCTGTTCCGCCACCACTACAACATCCCGCTGGTGCACGTGGATGCATCCAGGCAATTCCTCGGCGAGCTCGAGGGCGTCACCGATCCCGAAAAGAAGCGCAAGACCATCGGCAAGCTTTTCATCGACGTGTTCGAGGCCGAGGCCAAGAAGATCGGCGGCGCCGAATTTCTGGCGCAGGGCACGCTCTATCCCGACGTCATCGAGAGCGTCTCCTTCACCGGCGGTCCTTCGGTGACGATCAAGAGCCACCACAATGTCGGCGGTCTGCCGGATCGCATGAACATGAAGCTGGTCGAACCTCTTCGCGAACTGTTCAAGGACGAGGTGCGCGTGCTGGGCCGCGAGCTCGGCCTGCCGGATATTTTCGTCGGCCGGCATCCGTTTCCCGGACCGGGTCTTGCGATCCGCTGCCCCGGCGACATCACCGGCGAAAAGCTTGACATCCTGCGCAATGCGGACGCGGTCTACATCGACCAGATCCGAAAAGCGGGCCTGTACGACCAGATCTGGCAGGCCTTTGCAGTGCTGCTGCCGGTCAAGACCGTCGGCGTGATGGGCGACGGCCGCACCTACGACTATGTCGTGGGCCTGCGCGCGGTGACCTCGACCGATGGCATGACCGCGGACTTCTATCCCTTCGACATGAAATTCTTGGGCGAAACCGCGACCCGCATCATCAACGAGGTCAAGGGCGTCAACCGCGTGGTCTATGACGTGACGTCAAAGCCGCCGGGCACGATCGAGTGGGAGTAGGGGGAGGGGATATTCTAGAGTGCGTTGGAGATAAAATAGCGTTGGAAAGAAAAGGCGCTACGGGAGACGTCATTGATCACTCCTCTTACATCGTCTCTCCGTGCCGTTGTTTGTCCCAGTCATTGATTGACGGAAGTCGTCACTCGCGGCAGACGAACCAAGCCGACTGACAGTCGTTCTGACGGTTTGATCACAAGTCCCGAGACGCGGCGGAGAAAAGACCGTCAGGAATTGTGATTGTTCAGACGGTCTTGTTTCCAAGGCCGACTGCCCGAAACTTGCGGCGCCGCCCGTCGTCCCCGATCGTTGACCGAAGCGAATGCTGGTTGCGGCGACGTCTCATTCTGGTGGGTCGGGGAGAAGCCGGTAACGGCGGGCGTAAGCCCCTAGCGGGGGAGACAGCAAGTGAGCGAGCAAAAACGTTGTTTTTGGCCCTTCGCGACCGCTCGCAATGCCTGCCGGGACTCGGCTGTCAGGGGCAAACCTGACATCATCCGCACGGTGCGAAATCGACACCAATGACCCGATTCGGACATTGGCAGCACAGACTGTGAATTCGGCCACACTGTCCCCCGGCGCGTGTGGTAGCCTAGCTCCTGGCAGAAACGCTTCGGAAACGGGGACTACTATGCCTGAAATCCAGTTGCGCAGCCTCAGAGCCATCCTTGCAACCGATATCGCCGGGTACAGTCGCCTCGTCGAAAATGACGACGAAGGTACGCTGGTCCGGTGGAAGGCGCATTGGCACGCGCTGATCGAGCCTAAAATCAGGGAATTTCACGGCCGGATAGTAAGGGTCATCGGGGACGGGACCCTTGTGGAATTCGCAAGCGTGGTGGACGCTGTGCGCTGCGCCATTGAAATTCAGCGCGGAATGGCCATCCGCAACGCTGACGTGCCACAAGACAAGCGTATCGAGCTTCGTATGGGCATCAACTTCGGGGAGCTCATCCTTGATGGCGACGACTTCTGTGGCGATGCGATAAACATAGCGGCACGCCTAGAGGCGCTGGCGGAGCCCGGGGGCATTTGCGTTTCCGGCAGGGTGCAGGAGGACGCCCGGGGCAAGCTCGACATTGTCTTTGAGAACGCGGGTGAGCAGCAGCTTAAGAATATTGCGCGGCCGGTGCAATTATACCGCGTACGAATGGGTTCGGCGATACCTTCCTCCCCGCGCAAACCGGGCGCCGCCAGACCCAGGCTACGACTGGGCCTGGTCGCGGTCGCGCTGCTTTTCTTGGTTAGCGGTGTCGGCCAACTGGTCTCCTCCCACGCGGTCTCGGTGTCACAGGTATTCCACGAGGTGCCGGCCGCCCTAGCTCCGCTCGCTGACAAGCGCTCTGTTGCCGTGCTCCCGTTTCTCAACATGAGCAGCGACCCCGAACAAGAGTATTTCAGCGACGGGATGACCGAGGATCTGATTACAGAACTCTCCAGACTCACAGGGTTGTTCGTCATCGCCCGCAACTCCGTTTTCACATTCAAGGGCAGGACGGTCAAAACTGCCCAGGTGAGCCGCGAGTTAGGGGCACGATACGTCGTAGAAGGAAGCGTGCGCAAAGCCGACAACCGAATCCGGATCACGGCACAGTTGATCGACGCCCAGACGGGTTATCACATGTGGGCGCAGCATTACGACCGAGACTTACAGGACGTCTTTGCCGTGCAAGGGGAGATAGCCCGGAGGATCACGAGTGCGCTGGCCGTGAAGCTAACACAAGAGGAGGATAGGCATATGGGTCGACCCTACACGAGCAGCGCGGTGGCCTGGGAGTATTTCATGCGCGGGGCAGAGCTCTATCGGCGCTTTACACACAAGGACAATGCCAATGCTCGGAACCTTTTCGAGAAAGCGATCGATCTGGATCCGGATTTTGCCAGGGCGTACGCGAATCTGGCCGCCACCCATCGGCAAGATTTCACTGGGAGGTGGAGTCAGGACCCCCAATCTTCAGAGGATCTGGCCTATCGCTTTGCGCATAAGGCGCTTGAGCTCGCGAGAAATGAGCTCGAACCCAAGCCTTCGTTGCCGTTTGCTCTCGAACAAATGGGCTGGGTTCTCCTGTATAGAGAGAAATTTCAGGACGCCAAGGAAGCGGCAGAGGAGGCGGTCCAACGCAATCCCAACTATGCCGATGGCTACGCCTTATGGGCGCATGTGCTGATCTATTCGGGGGAACCAGAAGAAGCGCTTCGCAAATCGCAAGAAGCGATCGACCGCAATCCGATCTATCCGTTTTTCTATGACTATCACCAAGGCCAGGCTCATTACGTGTGGGGCGTCCTGACCCTGACGCAGGACCCTAACGAGAGCAGGCAACATTTCGAGAAGGCCGAGACACACCTTCGGGAGGCGCTGCGGAAAAACAACAATTTCAGACCGGCCCGCTCGTACCTCGTCGCTGCCCTCAGTGAGCTTGGTCGGAAGGATGAAGCGATGGAAGAGATGAATATCTCCTTGGCGAAAGGTGAGCCGTTGGTCAGCAACCTGAAGAGTGGCAACCAGCTGCTTGCTGACGAGCATATCCGCTCGCTAACGCCATATAAGGATCAAGAGATTAGAAAACGCCTCGCGAGTATCTGGCAGGAGGCGGCGCGCTGAAGAGAAGACCCCACAAGCCGAGAAAATAGAAAGGTGACTCCGAGCGTATTCCTCTGCTTGGTGCAAGCCGACCTACATCGGAAGCGCACCCTTCATCCTCGGGTCATCGAAAGCCAAACACGCTGCATGGGCGGCGAATGACTCATCAACGTCGTCGCGGTCTCGCGCTTTGATACGCGCCCGTTTCGTCGATCGAGCATCGGCGCGAACTTGCGCGATTGTGCCGGGCGGAGCTCTACTCCACCTTGATGCCGCCAGCCTTGATGATGGGCCACCACTTTTCGATTTCGAGTTTTTGGAGCGCACCGAGGGCTTCCGGGGTTTGCTGCTCGCGCGGCGGGATCTCCATCCCAAGGTCCGCCAGACGCGCTCGAACGTTTGCATTTGCCAGTGCCGTGACCACTGCTTCATTGAGCTTTGCAATTACATCTTTGAGCGTTCCCCGCGGCACCCAAAACGCGGTCCAATTTCCACCGTAGAACTCGGTCAATCCCGCTTCGTCGACGGTCGGAATGTCTGGCGCCGCCGACAAGCGCCTCTTCGCCATCACCGCCAAGGCTTTGATAGTCCCCGCACGCAGCTGCGGCAAAGAATTGATCGGACTATCAATCAGAAAGTCGATCTGACCGCCCATCAGGTCCGTCATTGCAAGAGCGATCGTTCGATACGGGACGAACTGAAAACGCGTTCCGGTCATTTTTTCGAAAAAGGCACCATACACGTGCCCTGGGCTTCCTGCACCCGCGGTTCCGAGTGAAGCTTTATCGGGATTGGCCTTAAGCCAGTCGATAAATCCTTTCAGATCGTTTGCTGGCAAGCTCTTCCTCGTAACGATGACTGCAGCATTGGTTGATAGCAATGCGAGCGGCGCAAAGCTGTCCAACAAATTGTAGTTCAGCGAATACACCGCGCCATTAACAACGTGCGTCTGCCATTGACCTGCACTGATCGTATATCCATCGGGATCCGCGCGGACCGCGCGAGCCACCCCGATCGTGCCTCCCGCACCTCCCACGTTTTCAATGATGATGGGTTGGCCAAGGGCTTCACGCATAGGCTCACTAACGAGGCGCGTGATCGAGTCCGTTGGTCCCCCCGCGGGATAGGGGACGATGATTGTAATTGGCTTGGCGGGATAGGCCTGCGTCTGCCCGACCGCCGGCAATGCGGGCAGCGCGGAAGCGGCGGCAGCCAGATGCAGGAATTGTCGACGACAGCAAGATATTATAACGATGCTCCATGGGAACGGCGTGGCACGCGGGCCACATCATAGACGGAGAAATGGCTTCCGCGCTCGCGCTACGCGCGCCCCGGAATGACAGGTACCCCTGCGGCAGGGACGCACCCCAATCATTCTTCACCCCCCATACGCAAACAGCTCGACCGGTTCGCTGAAGCCGCGGACGCGGTGCTCACCGACGCGCTCGAGCTCGAAATCGCCTTTGACGAGATCGGCAAAGGCCTGCGACAGCAGCACGTTCTTTCCCACCTGCTTGGTCAGCGCCTCCAGCCGCGAGGCCATGTTGACCGCGGGCCCGATTACGGTGAAGTCGAGGCGGGCGCTCGAGCCGATATTGCCGTACATGACGTCGCCCACATGGACGCCGATGCCGAAATTCAGCGGCGCGCGGCCAGCCTCGCCGTGCGCCTTGTTCAAGGCGATCATGTTCTGGCGCGCCTCGGCCACCGCGTGCAAGAGGTTGGCGCAGGCAGTGGGCTCGCTGAGCGGAAAGATCGCGAGCAGGCCATCGCCCATGAATTTCAGGATTTCCCCGCCGTGCCGCGCGATCGGCTCCGACACCGCATCGAAATAGCCGTTGAGTAGCTCGATGACGTCGTCGCGCGGCCAGTTGTCGGAGATGTGCGTGAAATCCCGCAAATCGCAGATCATGATCGCGGCGCGCACCGTCGTGCCCGTGCCGCGCCGGGTCGCGCCCGCCAGGATTAGTTCGCCGGCATGTGCGCCGACATAGGTCTCCAGCAGCGTCCGCGCCAGGCGATTCTTGACCCGGATCTCGCTGACCAGTGCGAGGATCGGCAACAGTCGTTGCAGGCTGGCGATATGCGCTTCGTCGAAGCCATCAGCGCGGTCGGTGGCAAAGGTCACCATGTGGCGCTTGCCAAGCGTATGGTACAGCGGCCAGGCGATATAGTCGGTCAAGCCCATCGCGCGCATCTCGTCATAAACGGCATGCTTGCGGCGGTGCGCGACATCGCCTGTGAGGTTCTCGCGCACTTCGCCGGCGCCCTCGAAGATCTCGGAGGCCGGGCTGCCGATGAATTCGGATCGTCCCCGCACATCGTGGTCGACGCGCGTGATCTCGGCCGCACGCATGCCGTCGGCCCACATGATCTTGGCGCCGAGCCATTGCGGATGCTGGATCACGACATGCAGCGTCGCGCGCTTCAGCGGAATGCCGGCGCGCTGCAAGCGCAGGCACATCTCGGCGAAGATATTGTCGAGAAAGCGCTCCTCGCGCACGTCGTTGGTCAGCCAGCGCAGGACATCGTCATCGGAAGAGGCGGCAGGCTCGATCTTGGGCGGCGCGTTCATGTCTGGCTCCGGGGAGGGTGTTCGACGATATGTCGGGTTTCGGCGCGATGGCGTCAATGGACCCCGTTATCCGGCTGGTTTACCCGTTGTCTTCCAGGCATTCCGGAGGGTCGGACGTCACCTCCGAGATGATAATCGCGTAGCCATCCGGGTCCAGAAACGAGAATTCGCGACGCCCGTACCAATAGACTTCAGGTCCCCATTCAATCGCGACCTTGCCGGCGCATGAGGCGCTTGCGAACGGTTTTGGCTGGGTGATGGTTTATGCCAGCGCCGGCGTCTGGATCATGGCCGCCGTCAGCTTCCTGATTTTTAGCGCGCGGCCGGCGCCGCGCGCCGAGGTGCAGTGTTCGGAGTGAAAAAGAGCGCCCGCCGCCGCGCCTGGAGGACGCGCCGGCGGCGGG
>NZ_DASSRP010000054.1:0-14154 GCF_035701725.1 Bradyrhizobium sp. | reverse complement strand
GCCTTGCGCGGAAACGTCTCCTGATCGGCACGTGCGCGCGCGAGGCAATCCGCGTTCAGCGGACACAGCGGGCAGGCCGGCTTCTTCGGCGTGCAGATCGAGGCGCCCAGATCCATCAGCGCCTGCGCGCTATCGCCCGCGCGAGGCTTCTCGTCGCCGGCGCGGGATTCCGCGAGCAGCGTCGCCGCGAGCTGCTGGATGATCGGCTTGGCCTGCGGCAGCGCCTCCTCGACCGCGTACAACCGTGACACCACGCGTTCGATATTGCCGTCGACCGGCATGGTGCGGCGGTCGAACGCGATCGCGGCAATGGCGGCCGCGGTATAGGGACCGATGCCGGGCAGAGCACGCAAGCCTGCCTCGGTATCGGGAAAAACCCCGCCATGGTCGCGCAGCACCGCAACCGCGCAGGCGTGGAGATTGCGCGCCCGCGAATAATAGCCAAGCCCCGCCCACATCCGTAAGACATCGTCGAGCGAGGCGCGGCCGAGCGCTGCGACATCGCCCCAGCGCGCCAGGAACTTCTGAAAATACGGCCCGACGGTCTTGACCGTGGTCTGCTGCAGCATGATTTCCGACAGCCACACCGCATAAGGATCAGGCTTTCGGCCGGCCGGCGGCCGCCATGGCAGCACCCGCCGATGCCGGTCGTACCACTCGAGCAACAGCGCCGGGCGATCGGCGACCGTTACTTCCGAGCCAGTTCTCTTCTTGGGGCTCATCAGAGTCATGGCGTTGTTTTAGCGCATCCCTCTCGCCGTCATGCCCGGGCTTGACCCGGGCATCCACGTCTTTCTTCATGCTATAAGACCCCATGGCAAAACCCGGTCCGAGTTCGGCCAAGCCGTTATCCGTCCTGCTCAGCGACGTCTTTTCGGACGCCTACGCCAAGCAGGGCTTTGCCGCGCGCGAACTCGTGACGCGCTGGACCGAGATCATCGGAGCTGAACTCGCCGCGCATTGCGAGCCGCTGAAGATGCAATGGCCGCGGCCCGTCGAGGGACAGCCACAGGAACCGGCCACGCTGGTGTTGCGGGTCGAAGGCCCGATGGCGCTGGAAATCCAGCATGCCTCCGACGTGATCCTCGAGCGCGTCAATCGCTTCTTCGGCTGGAGCGCGGTCAGCCGTCTGGCGCTGCGGCAGGGCCCGCTGTCGCGCCGGGAACGGCCACGGCCGTCACCGCCGCCGGACCCGCGCCAGGTCGAGCAGATCGCGCAGACCCTGACCTCGGTCGAGGACGAGGCGTTGCGGGCGGCGCTGGCGCGGCTGGGCGCTACAATCAAGCGAAATTGAGGTTTTCGGCGGCACAAGCCGCCACGGCCCGGCATTGCCACATTCCTCGTTTCAAGCTAGCGAGTGCCTGATATTTCGCAGTCAAAGTGCTTTCGGGAGCCGATCTTGATCATCACGCGCCGTGCCTTTACCGCCGCCCTGTCGCTGGCCGGACTTGCCGCTCTCGTCGGGGTTTCGCCGCTTCGCCTGATCACGGACGCGCTGGCCGACAGCGCCGCAGATGTGGCCAAGCCGCAGTCCCTGCCCGACATGGCACTCGGACCGAAGGACGCCAGCGTCACCATCACCGAATATGCCTCGATGACCTGCCCGCATTGCGCAGCCTTCAACGAGAACGTGTTCCCGAAGATCAAGTCGGCCTATATCGACACGAACAAGATCCGCTACGTGTTCCGGGAATTCCCGCTCGACATCAAGGCGGCGGCCGGCTCGATGCTGTCGCGCTGCATCGCCAAGGACGACGCCGCCAAATACTTCGCGGTCACCGACCTCCTGTTCCGCCAGCAAAGCGACTGGGTGATGAAGAACACCACCGAGACGCTGACCCGGATCGGCAAGCAGGCGGGGCTCAGCCAGAGCCAGGTCGAAACCTGCCTGAAGGACCAGGCGCTGCTGGACAAGATCGTCGCCGACCAGAAATTTGCCTCCGACGTTTTGAAGGTGAATTCGACCCCGACCTTCTTCATCAACGGCGAGATGATCAAAGGCGAAACCTCGTTTGAGGAATTCGACAAGCGGATCAAGGCGCTGCTGAAGAGTTAGGCAGTTAAGCGGGAACTGGAACCGCTGCCGTTGCGCGATAAATCTTGGGATAAGTCCCTCGGAATCCGTAGATAATTCCCTTGGGAAAAGCGCTGGCGCAGGTTGCCCTTGGGCGGACGCCTCGCCATTGTCGGCCCCTCAAGAGCCGCTTCAGACGACTCACCCCCAACAACGACATTGCCTTCTATGGTATTGTCCGGGCAGGGAGATTCGCGCCCTGCCAACAGAGAATCTGTGCCTATGAAGCTGACCCGCCTTCGCCTTCACGGTTTCAAGTCGTTCGTCGAACCGACCGATTTCATGATCGAGCCCGGCCTCACCGGCGTCGTCGGTCCGAACGGCTGCGGCAAGTCCAACCTCGTGGAAGCGCTGCGCTGGGCGATGGGCGAGACCTCGCACAAGTCGCTGCGCGCGGCCGACATGGATGCGGTGATCTTCGCCGGCTCCGGCAACCGCCCGGCCCGCAACCACGCCGAAGTGGTGATGACGATCGACAATTCCGAACGCACCGCGCCGGCGGCCGTCAATGACAGCCAGGTGCTGGAGATTTCCCGCCGCATCGAGCGCGAGGCCGGATCGGTCTACCGCATCAACGGCCGTGACGTGCGCGCGCGCGACGTGCAGCTCTTGTTTGCCGACGCCGCCACCGGGGCGCGGTCGCCGGCCCTCGTCCACCAAGGCAAGATCGGCGAGATCATTCAGGCCAAGCCCGAGCAGCGCCGCCGCGTGCTGGAAGATGCCGCCGGCGTCGCCGGGCTTCATGCTCGCCGCCACGAGGCCGAGCTGCGGCTGAAAGCGGCCGAAACCAACCTCACCCGCGTCGAGGACGTGATCGGGCAACTCTCGGGACAGATCGACGGCCTGAAGAAACAGGCGCGTCAGGCGATCCGCTATCGCGAGGTCGCCGCCAAGGTTCGCAAAGCCGAGGCCCTGCTGTTCCACCTGCGCTGGATCGAGGCCCAGGCCGGCGTGTCGGAGACCGCCCAGGTTCACGACCTCGCCGTCCGCGAGATGGCGGAGCGCACCCGCGAGCAGGCCGAAGCCGCCCGCATCCAGGCGATCCGCGCCTCCGAGCTGCCGGCGTTGCGCGAGGCCGAAGCCAGAGCTGCTGCCGGCCTGCAGCGCCTGACCAACGCCCGCGAGATGCTCGACCGCGAGGAGGCCCGCGCCAAGGAGCGCGTTGCCGAACTCGATCGCCGCCTGACGCAATTTTCCGCCGACATCAGCCGCGAACAGCAGCAGACCGCCGACGCCGATGCGGCGCTGTCGCGTCTTGAGACCGAAGACGCCGAGCTCAAGGAAGAAATCAAGTTTCGCGTCGAAAAGCGCAGCGGCGTTGACGAACGCGTCTCCGAAGCCGAAGCGACGCTTGCCGCAGCCGAGCGGCTGTTTGCCGAGCTGACCACCGCGCTCGCCGATCTCGCCGCCAAGCGCAATCAGCTCGAGGGCAACGTGCGCACCCACCGCGAGCGGCTGGCGAAGCTGGAATCCGACATCGCCAATGTCGAACGCGACGAGCAGAAGCTTGCCGAGGAGACCAGCGGGCTCGGCGACCTCGCGATGCTCACGGCCGCGGTGGAAGAAAGCCAGGAAAATCGAGCCAGCGCCGACAGCGCGTCGCAAGCGGCAGAGGCTGCCCACGCCGCCGCGCGCGCCAAACTGGAATCCTGCCGCACGCCGCTGACCGAAGCCGACAAGCGCGTACAGCGGCTCGAGACCGAGGCGCGCACGATCTCGAAACTCGTCAACAGCGAGACCAAGAACCTGTGGCCGCCGATCATCGACGGCATCACGGTCGCCAAGGGCTACGAAAAGGCGATCGGCGCCGTGCTCGGCGACGATCTCGACGCGCCGGTCGATCCGTCCGCGCCGATGCGCTGGACGCTTGCCGAAGGCACCGGCGGCGATCCGGCGTTGCCCGACGGCATCGAGGCGCTCGCCGCCCATGTTCAGGCGCCGGTCGAACTGAAGCGGCGTCTGGCCCAGATCGGCGTCGTGGCGCGCGAACGCGGCGCCGAACTGATTTCGCAGCTCAAGACCGGCCAGCGGCTGGTGTCGCTGGAGGGCGACGTCTGGCGCTGGGACGGCTTTGTCGCGGCGGCCCATGCCCCGACCGGCGCGGCGCGGCGGCTCGCCGAGCGCGCGCGCCTTGTCGACATTGAAAACGAGCTGGAGCTGGCCCGCATCGATGCGGGCGCCAAGCGGCAGGCGCTCGAGACCGCCGAGGCCGAGTTGAAGGCCGCCGCATCGGCCGAGACCTCGGCGCGCGAGGCCTCGCGTGCCGCCCAGCGCGAAGCCGATAGCGCGCGCGAGCGCCATGCGGCGGCCGAACGCGAGATCAACCGCCACACCGCGCGCAAGTCGGCGCTGACGGAAGCGCGCAACCGCATCGACGCCGACCGCAGCGAAGCCCAGGCCGCCCATGATAGCGCGGCCGCGGCGTTGAACGAACTGCCTTCGAGCGAGCCGACCGAAAACCGGCTGACCGAAGTCAAGACCGGCATCGACGGCTGCCGCCGCGTCGCCGCCCAGGTGCGCGCCGAAGCGCAAGCCTTGGCGCGCGAAGCCGAACTTGCCGACCGGCGGCTTCAGGCCATCACGGCCGAGCGCAACGAATGGCAAAGCCGCAAGACCAGCGCCACGTCGCAGCTCGAGACCATCGAGGCCCGCCTCAACGAAGTCAGGGCCGAACGCGCCGAGCTCGAGGAAGCGCCGGCGGTATTCGCCGAAAAGCGCCGCACGCTGATCAGCGAAATCGAGGCCGCCGAGGCCGGGCGCCGCGCCGCCGCCGACACGCTGGCGGCCGCCGAGAACCTGATGGCCGAGACCGACCGCGCCGCGAAAGCCTCCCTTGAGGCGCTGTCGAGCGCCCGCGAGGCATGCGGCCGCGCCGAAGAGCGGATGGAAGGCGCACGGCGCCGCCTCTCCGACATCGAGCGCGAAATCCACGACATGCTCGAGGTCGAACCGCAGGCGGTCGCTGGCCTTGCCGAGATCGAGCCCGGCATGGAATTGCCGCCCCTGCCCGAGATCGAGGAAAACCTCGAAAAGCTGCGGCGCGACCGCGAACGGCTCGGGGCCGTCAACCTGCGCGCCGAGGAGGAGCTGCGCGAAGTCGAGGCGCAGCATACCACGCTCACCACCGAACGCGACGATCTGGTCGAAGCCATCAAGCGGCTGCGCCAGGGCATCCAGAGCCTCAACCGCGAGGCGCGCGAGCGCCTGCTGGCCTCATTCGAAACGGTCAACGCGCATTTCAAGCGCCTGTTCACCGAACTGTTCGGCGGCGGCGAGGCCGCGCTGCACCTGATCGAGAGCGAGGACCCGCTGGAAGCCGGGCTCGAGATCATCGCGAAACCGCCCGGCAAGAAACCGCAATCGCTGTCGCTCCTGTCGGGCGGCGAGCAGGCGCTGACGGCGCTGGCGCTGATCTTCGCGGTGTTCCTCACCAACCCGTCGCCGATCTGCGTGCTGGACGAAGTCGACGCGCCGCTCGACGATCACAACGTCGAACGCTTCTGCAACCTGTTGCATGAAATGACCTCGACGACGGAAACGCGCTTCATCATCATCACGCATAATCCGATCACCATGGCGCGGATGAACCGCCTGTTCGGCGTCACCATGGCCGAACGCGGCGTGTCGCAGCTGGTCTCGGTCGCGCTCGATGAGGCGGTGAAAATCCTCGACCAGCACGTGGCATGATCCTCCGGCCGTCATGCCGGGGCGATGCGAAGCATCGAACTATGGTGCGCAACTTGCGCAGCTGAGAAGCTCGAGATTCCGGGTCCGGTCCTTCCGGACCGTCCCGGAATGACGTTGGAGCTGCCATGACTTCCCCCTCCCTTCCGGCCGCTCTACGCGCAGCTCTCGACGCAAAGCTCGAGGGGCTGTCGCGTCAGGACGCCGCCGGCCGCGCCGCCTTGATCTCGAAGACCTACCGAGACGGTGGAAGCTCCATCGCGATCAAATCCGAGATTGACGCGCTCGCTTATGCGCTGGTGCGGATGCCCGCGACCTATGCAGCCATTGCGGCCTGCCTCAATGCACTTGTCGAAGAGCGGCCCGACTTCGCGCCGAAGACCCTGCTCGACGTCGGCGCGGGCCCGGGTACCGCAAGCTGGGCGGCGGCCGAAGCATTTGCCTCGCTCGAGAACTTCATGCTGCTCGATATCAACCCGGCGCTGCAGAAGCTCGCGCTCGAACTCGGCCGCGACCATCCGCGGCTTGGCGCCATGACCTGCCGCCGCGATCCAGACGCGCTCGACGACGTCGATGCCGCCGACCTCGTGATCGCGAGCTATCTGATCGGCGAAGTCAGCGACGCCGAACGTTCAGGGCTTGCCGAGCGGCTTTGGACCAAGACGCGCGAGGTGCTGCTCGTGGTCGAACCCGGCACGCCGGCCGGCTACGAACGGATCATCGCGCTTCGCCGCGACCTAATCGCGCGCGGCGCCCATGTCGCCGTGCCCTGCCCGCACGACCTGCCCTGTCCACTTCAGCCGCCAGACTGGTGCCATTTTGCCCAGAGACTGCCGCGGCTGCGCGCGCATATTCAACTCAAGGGCGCCGAGCTTCCCTTTGAAGATGAGAAGTTCAGCTACGTCGTATTGATGCGCGAGGCGCCCGCCAAGCGCGCCGCCCGCGTGCTCGCGCCACCCGATGTCGGCAAGGTCGAGGTCGCCGCCAAGCTGTGCACCGCCGGCGGCGTCGCGATCGCGAAGATAGCAAGGCGTGACAAAGCCGCTTATGCAACGGCGCGCCGCTGGCGCTGGGGCGATGCGGTGGCGGAGTGGATTTGACATTCGCTACCCAGCCAGTCGCGGGTTCGCATAGCGAATGTCAAATCCAAAACTCCACCAGAAACATATCTTTGCCAGTGGTCCTTCGGTTCTAACATTCGCAAAAGTGCCTGCTGAGAAGGAATGCGAATGTTAGAATGGACCACCAGTGGATTAAGGTATTGATGGATTAAAGTTAATCCGTCCGACCGCGCTTGCTTGAACGAATGCGGCCTTGCGGCCGACCAACCAGAACCCCACCTCGTGGCGGCTGCCGCTTGATCGACTTTGGTTTAGGTTATCCGCACCCGCTTCCCCTTACGGAGTTTTCCATGTCCGGCTGGATCGTGCTTGGCGTCATTGTCGTTCTCGTCCTGTTTGCGTTCGGCGCCTATAACCGCCTGGTGGCGCTCAGCCAGCGCGTCAATCAGGCCTTTGCCGATATCGACGTGCAGCTCAAGCAGCGTCACGACCTGATTCCGAATCTGGTCGAGACCGTGAAGGGTTATGCGGCGCACGAGCGCGGCACGCTCGAGGACGTCATCAAGGCGCGCAATTCCGCGATGTCGGCGCAGGGACCGGCCCAGGTGTCGGCCGCCGAAAACCAGCTCTCCGGCGCGCTCGGCCGATTGATTGCGTTGTCGGAGGCCTATCCGGATCTCAAGGCCAATGCCAACTTCCAGCAGCTCGCCAGCGAATTGTCGGACCTGGAAAACAAGATCGCGGCCAGCCGCCGCTTCTTCAACAACGCGGTCCAGGAATACAACACCGGCATCCAGCAGATGCCAGCAGCGCTGTTCGCCGGCATGTTCGGTTTTACCCGCAAGGAATTCTTCGATCTCGGCGCCAGTCGCACCGAAGTCGAGGCGGCGCCGCAGGTGAAATTCTAACTATCTAGACGAATGATGCTGGCTTCGCCCGTCATTCCGGGATGCGCCGTCAGGCGCAGGCCCGGAATCCATGGCGCCGCTTGAATGCCTGGAGAAATGGATTCCGGGCTCGCTCGCTTCACTCGCGCCCCGGAATGACGGGGGTTTGAGGAAACCAGACCATGGCCGCCTACGGTCTCCACACGCATATCGCGGCGAACAAGACCCGCTCGATGCTGCTGCTCGGCGGCCTGTTCGCGCTGGTCTACGTGATGGTCTATGCCGGCGCGCTGATCGCGGAAGTCATGAGTTATGGCGGTGCGCCGGCTGACTATTATCTCGCCGCCGCCGCGCGCGACCTCGTCAAGGCGTTTCCGTTTGCGACCGGCGGTACGCTGGCCTGGATCGCGATCGCCTATTTCTTCCATCAGAAGATCGTCGATGCCGTCACCGGCGGCGAGGACGTCACGCGACAGCAGCAGCCGCGGCTCTACAATCTCCTGGAAAATCTCTGCATCTCGCGCGGCATTCCGATGCCGAAGCTGAAGATGATCGAAAGCGACGCGCTGAATGCCTATGCCACCGGGCTCAATCAGAGCCAGTATGCCGTCACCGTCACCACCGGCCTTCTGAACGCGCTTGACGATCAGGAGATCGAGGCCGTGCTCGGGCACGAACTGACCCATATCCGCAACGGCGACGTGCAGATGATGGTGATCGCGGTGATCATAGCCGGCGTGGTCGGCTTCTTTGCCGAGCTGTTTTTCCGCAGTTTTACCAACTTCGGCTATTACGGCGGATATGGCGGTTATCGCCGCGGTTCATGGTCGTCCTCATCCGACAGTTCATCATCGTCCGACAACAGAAAGAGCTCCGGCGGCGGCGCCGTCATTGTCATCATCATCGCGGTCGCGCTGATCGCGCTGGCCTGGGCTTTGTCACAGATGGTGCGGCTGGCGTTGTCGCGCTCGCGGGAGTACCTGGCGGACGCCGGCTCGGTCGAACTGACCAAGAATCCGGACGCCATGATCTCGGCGCTGCGCAAGATCGAGAACCGCGGCGAGCTGCCGGGCGCGACCTCGGCCGTGATGGAATTGTGCCTCGACAACCCGCGCGAGGGCTTTGCCGATCTGTTTGCCACCCATCCGTCGGTGGATGCCCGTGTTGCGGCGCTGGTGAAATTCGCCGGCGGGCGCGACCCGGGCCCGATTGCGCTCCCGTCCGACATGCCGCAGGACCAACTCCCTGGCGCGGACGATCAACCTCCGCCGCGGTTGCCGAAAGGTCCCTGGAGCGATGCGGCAAACCCGGTCGACACCGCGCCACATTCAGGACCTTGGGGCAACGAGTCGGGACCATCGACGGGCCCAGCTTCCGGACCTCCCGCCGGCCCTTGGGGCCGACACTAAGGCCCCGCGTGCACCGAAAAAACCCGAGCGGCCACCTTCAGGCCGCGTTCTGGCATTAACGACGGCGGTATGATTGGGGCAAATCGGCTTCTAATGATTTGAATTCTCCCTTGTTTCTGCCATGTTCGCACCCAAAGCAGACAGGGGGAACTTCGATTTCATCGGGGCGCCCGTTGGTTGGGGATTTGGGACATATCCGGGATCAAGCCCGGTCTTTTCGGAACCGGATGTCCGGTTCGGACAGATAAATGTGCCCAACAGGGATACAGGTAGATTCATGGCGAAACCGGCAGTGATCGTGGTAGGCGCTGACAAGGGCGGGGTCGGCAAGACCACCGTCTCGCGCACGCTTTTGGATTATTTCAGCGCGAATAACGTTTTGACCCGGGCTTTCGACACCGAATCGCCGCGCGGCACGCTGAAGCGCTTCCATCCCGATATTACCGAGATCGTCGACATGACGACGACCTCGGATCAGATGAAGATCTTCGATACGCTGAACTCGGTTTCTCCGTCGGTCACCGTGATCGACGTCCGCGCCGGACTTCTCTCGCCGGCGCTCGCCTCCTTGCGCGACATCGGCTTCCTCGACGCCGCCAAGTCCGGCCAGATCACCTTTGCCGTGTTCCACATTCTCGGCCCCTCGATCGCTTCCCTCGACGAAATCGCCGAAACCTCGAATTTTATGGCAGGCGCCAGATATTTCCTGGTGAAGAACTTCATCAACGACACCCAGTTCTTCCAGTGGGATCAGGCCACCTACAATTCCTATTTCCACCGCATCAAGGATGCGACCGACCTCACGATCCCGAAGCTGAACGAAATGGCTTACGAGCAGGTCGAGGTCGCTTCGGTTCCGTTCCTGAAATTCGTCGCCAACAAGGGCATCAGCGACGAGGCGGCGAACTATTCTTTCGTGCTGCGCGGCTATGTGCGGCACTGGCTCGCCAATGTCTGGGCCGAATACGATCGCATCAAGCTCACCGACATCGTCGGCTCCAGCAAATCGAGTTCGCGCAGCGGCGGCGAAAAATAATTGCGCGGCCGGCCCGATTGGGCTGGAATGGGTGAGGATCTCGCTGGTGTCGCGGCCGGCCTGGCATTCCTCTCCCGCTCCACTAGATAAAGCGCGTGATGCGTCAGACACCCGTCTACATCGTTTGTTCGCCTCGCCCATTGGTCGGCAAGACTCTGGTCGCGCGCCTGCTCAGCGAATTTCTCCTGCTGAAACACGGCAAGGTGCTGGGTTTTGACGTCAACCTGAAAGAGCCGTCGCTGCTCGAATACCTGCCTGACACCACCGAGACGGCGGAGGTCGACGACACCTTCGGCAAGATGGCGCTGATGGACCGGGTGATCATCAATGATGACCTGCCCAAGGTGATCGACCTCGGCTTCCATGCCTTCGACAAATTTTTCGAGATGACGGAGGAAATCGGGTTCGTGAAGGAAGCCGTGCGCCGCGGCATCGTTCCCGTGGTCATGTTCATCGGCGACACCGACCGCGTCTCGGCGCGAAGCTATCCGCTGCTGCAACGCCAGATTCCGCGGACCTCGCTCGTCACCGTCGACAACGAATATATCGTGCGAGGCGAACTGCCGGAGGCCTTTGCGACCGGAAAGGTCGTGCACATCAGCGCGCTGCCGACGTTTCTGAAGACCTATATCGACCGGCTCTCCTTTTCCTTCACCGACTATTTGCGGCACGAGAGGGATACATCCACCGAACTGCATCAGTGGATTCGCCGCAACTATATGAGCTTCCGCGAGCTCGAACTGAGCCTGATCCTGCAGCAGTCGTGATGGCGCTCGCCCGCATGTCGAGCCGCACTCGCAGCAGACCAGCAAAGATCGGCCCTCGGCATTTTGCGACGCGCATTGAAGGCACTGGATCGAGTGCGCAAAAAAGGCCCGGCACATAAACCGGGCCCTTAAATATGTCTCTGAAGATCAGTACTTCGCGACTACCGCATCGCCAAACTTGTAGTTCACGCCGACGCGAACTGTGTGGAATGCGAAATCCTGCGAGAGATGCTCGATGTAATTGAAATTTGGCGGAGCAAAGGTGCTGCCGGGTACATAGGTCGAGGTGTAGTTGATGCTGCCAAGGTCGGTGTAAAGATATTCGAGCTTGACGGTCCAGTTTGGTGCAAAGGCATGCTCGATGCCCGCGCCGACCGTCCAGCCCACCCGGGTGCTATTATCGGCGGCAGTCTTCGTATAGCCGTTGGTGGAGGACAGATCCCAGCTGCCCTTGACGCCGCCCACCGCGAGGCCGCCAGTGACGTAGAGTAGCGTTCTATCGACCGCATAACCCGCACGGCCACGGAATGTAGCGAACCAATCGTTCCTGATGCTCTCGTTGAAAGTGCGGACCGTCGGTGGGTTGGCGCCCGTAAAGATGCTCCGCTTTCCGATGTCCGAACCATTGATGTCTCCTTCGACACCAAGTACGGCCGCACCGACCTGCCAATTGTATCCGGCCTGAACGCCACCGAGCACGCCGGCCGGATTCAGACGCTGATTGCTCAGCGCGACAAATTGGTTCTGGAACGCCGTCCCTTCAATGGACCAACTGCTCGTCGGATCAAGTACCGTATCCAGATTGGACCGCCCCCAACCATAGCCGACGTTGCCGCCAACATAGAACCCCGTCCAGTTGTAGATCGTCACGATTGGTGCCGGCGCCTTGGTGTACGGGCGGGCAGCCAAGTCCGCCGCAGATGCAGACGCGGCTGAAACAGCCAAAATTATCGCCGACAGCGCCAATCGCTTCATCGAAGGTCTCCAACCACTGAAATATCTAGCAACGTTGTTCAACGCGGTAGATATACCCAAGGCCACCATTTGTAGATGTAGCGTTGGGGCAACACTGCCCTAAGATCCAGCTCCGAGGGCGCCATTCACGCCGCGAATTATCGATCGAGCGGATCGATTAACCCTATGATTTTGTGACCGAAACCGGTTGCGACCGCAATCCGGACGACGCCCATTTTGCCGCTGACTTCAATGCCCTTCGAACGTCATCAACGTGCGGACCGCGACATCCATCGCGCGCAGTTTGGCGGCGCCGCCAAGTTCGGGCAGATCGACGATGAAGCAGGCGGCCACCACGTTGGCGCCGATCTGACGCAACAGCTTCACCGCGCCTTCGGCCGTACCGCCGGTCGCGATCAGATCGTCGACCAGGATGACGCGCTCGCCAGGATGGATCGCATCGACATGCATTTCCATTTCGTCGACGCCGTATTCGAGGGAGTAAGCGATCCGCACCGTGGTATGCGGCAGCTTGCCCCGCTTGCGGATCGGCACGAAGCCGGCGGAAACCTGATGCGCCAGCGCGCCGCCCAGAATGAAGCCGCGCGCCTCGATGCCCGCGATCTTGTCGATCTTCGATCCGGCCCAGGGCTGCACGAGTTCGTCGACGGCTCTGCGAAACGCCCGCGCATCGCCGAGCAGCGTGGTGATATCGCGAAACATGATCCCGGGCTTCGGATAGTCCGGAATGGTGCGAACCGTCGCCTTCAAATCGTATTCGGGGAACATCGGTTGCCTCTCAAATCCTGTTCGTCATCTTCAATGCAGTGGCATTGTCTTTATTCATGATCTTAATGCATGATCTTATCGGAAAACCGGTTCCCGGTTTTCCGGATCATCCATTCAGGCGGAACGCATTCTCGACGATACGCAAACCCACCTCGCCGCCGAGCGACATCAGCGACTCCGGATGGAACTGCACGCCGGCCACCGGCAGCGTCTTGTGCTCGATCGCCATGGCGACGCCATCCTCGGTGCTGGCGGTTACCTGTAGCACATCGGGCATGCTGTCGCGCTCGACATAGAGCGAATGATAGCGCCCGATCACGATTTCATTGGGCAGGTTCTGCATCAGCCGCCCGCCCCTCACCTGCACCCGCGACGGCCGGCCGTGCGCCGGCTGCAACAACTGCCCGAGCTGGCCGCCGAAATATTCGCCGATCGCCTGCACGCCGAGGCAGACGCCGAAGATCGGCAGCTTCTTGGCCAGCGCCGTATCGATCGTGGCCGCGATGCTGAAATCCTCCGGCCGTCCCGGACCCGGCGACAACACCAGGAGGTCGTAACCGGCCTTCGCCAGCATCTTTTGGGCATGGACATAGCGGACAACCGTGACGCTGGCGCCGACCTGCCGGAAATAATCCGCGAGCATGTGGACGAAACTGTCGTCGTGGTCGATCAAGAGCACCCGCTTGCCGGAGCCGGTGGCATCGGGCGCAAAGGTCGAGAGCGGCTTTGCCGGATCGCCGCGCAGCGCCTGAAACAGCGCGGCCGCCTTGACCTGGCATTCGCGATCTTCCGCGGCGGGATCGGAGTCGAACAGGCAGGTGGCGCCGACGCGAACCTCCGCGATGCCGTCCTTCATTCTGATGGTGCGAATGGTGAGGCCGGTGTTGATGCTGCCGTCGAAATTCACCACCCCGATCGCGCCGGCATACCAGCGCCGCGGTGACCGCTCGTGATCCTCGACGAACTGCATCGCCCATTTCTTCGGCGCGCCGGTCACCGTGACGGCCCAGGCGTGGGTCAGGAATGCGTCGAGCGAATCGAAGCCGGGGCGCAACATGCCCTCGACGTGGTCGACGGTATGAAACAGCTTGGAATAGGTTTCGATCTGGCGCCGCGCCAGCACCTTGATCGTGCCCGGCACGCACACGCGTGCTTTGTCGTTGCGGTCGACGTCGGTGCACATGTTGAGTTCGAATTCATCCTTCTGCGAATTCAGAAGCTGCCTGATCTGTTCGGCATCGCCGATGGCGTCGACGCCGCGCGCAATGGTGCCGGAAATCGGACAGGTCTCGATCCGCCGGCCGTCGGAGCGCACGAACATTTCCGGCGATGCCGACACCAGAAATTCGCCGTCGCCAAGGTTCATCAGCGCGCCATAGGGCGACGGGTTGATGACGCACAGCCGCTGAAACACTTCGGCCGGCGAACGCTCACAGGGTTCGCCGAACAATTGTCCGGGCACCGCTTCGAACAGATCGCCGCGCGCAAAGGCG
>NZ_DASSRP010000053.1:0-2270 GCF_035701725.1 Bradyrhizobium sp. | reverse complement strand
AGCATCGCCAGCGACCATCGCTCCGTAGTTTGCATTCTGATCGAGCCCGAAACTGTCTGCGACGGCGCGTTCGAATTACTTGCAAAGCGGTTGCTGTCGTCAACCGAACGCCAATTCTTCGTGGAGCGCCTGCGTGCTGCTTACCAGCAACTGCAGCATCAGCCATGCACCGGCGATATCGTCAGTGCCGCGTTTGACATCATGTGCTTTGGCCAAGCACTGCCACCGCGGATCCTCGATGCGCGGGTGGTGCAGGCGATTGGGCAAATCGGCCGGTTTTCGGGCGATCCGGTTACGGCGGCAAGCTGCGCGACGGTGGCCGGATTATCCGCCTCGCGATTCCTGCACCTGTTCAAGCAGCAGACCGGCATCTCCTTCCGTTCCTTCCGGGCCTGGAAACGTGCGCGGCACCTGTTGCACTTCGCCAATCAGGACCATAACCTCGCGCATCTGGCGCAGGAAATCGGCTATCCCGACTCGACCCATTTCAGCCACTCGATCCGGCACTTTTACGGGCTGAAGCCGCGAGCGATCTTCTCGGGCTCCCGTAACCTTGCGATCTACCGCAGCGGCCTAGGGCCTGTACTCAATAGGGATTCCATCTGAAAAGAGATTGTGATTCAAGCTTCTCAACGGAGGGAGGCTTGAATGGCAAAGCAGGTTTACTGGCTCAGCGAAGCGGAATGGCGCCGGATTGAGCCTTTGCTGCCGCGAGGGCGCAAAGGGGCGCACCGGGTCGACGATCGCCGCGTCATCAGCGGAATCATTTACATGCTGCGGTGTGGAGCGCGCTGGCGTGATTGCCCGGAGGTCTATGGGCCCTACACGACGATCTACAACCGCTTCAATCGCTGGAGCCGTCAGGGGATTTGGACCGACATCTTCTATGCGTTAACAGGCTCCACCGGAATGTACGGCTCGGCCTCTGTCGATTCGACTTACATCAAGGCTCACCGCTCCGCAGCGGGCGCAAAAGGGGGGCCTTCAATAACGCCATCGGGCGCTCGCGTGGCGGTCAAACGACCAAAATCCACGCGCTAACCGATGATATCGGCCGCCCCCATGTCTTGTTAATCACGGCCGGTAACGTTCACGACCTCGTCGCAGTCCGTAACTTGCTCGCAATGGGTCATCGGCCCAAGCGAGTTCTCGCCGACCGAGCCTATGACGCCACCAGCCTACGCCAGGAACTCGCACAGCGACGGATCAAAGCGGTCATCCCGCCAAATCCGACCCGCAAGCATCCCCATCGCTATAACAAAACCGCTTATAAGGGACGCAACGTCATCGAGCGCATGTTCTGCCGTCTCAAGGACTTCCGACGCATCGCAACCCGCTACGACAAACGCGCCGATATCTACCTCTCCACCATCCTCTTGGCAGCAGCTCTAACTTGGTGGATCAATTGAGTCCGGACCCTAGTGCGGATTTTCCAGGCTGAAGGTTTCGGACTGTTCGTCATAGGCAAACAGCTCGGCGTAGCGCGCCCATGATACGACCGTCTTGAGCGTTTCGTCGGCGTACTCCTCGGACATGTAGTCCTCGAGTTCGTTGCGGAAGCGCGCCGCAGGCGCGGTATGTGACGGCCGTTCGTCAAGCACCCGCCGGATCAGGCCCATGACCGGTACGTAAAGCATGAGATGATCGGCAAACAGCCGCTTGCGCGCATCGGTCTCGAGGTTGGCGAACCGCTTGCCCGCCTCGGTCAGCATCAGGTCGCCTTCGCTCAATTGAGCGAATCTGAGCAGTTGCAGCGACTCGCCGAGATGAAAGATCTCGTCGGCCTCCAGCTGCAAATGGCTGGCGAGAACCGGCAGGTCGGCATGCCCGTTATACGGCGGCGCCGCCAGCGTCTCGATCAGACCCGAAAGCACGTTGGAAGAGACGTGTGGGAGGATCATGCCGACGCCGATGCCCTGAATGCCCTCGGCCGCCGGCGTCCTGGCGGGCCGCTGGGTCATGCGGGCATAGATGTTGTCGACGAGCTGGCGGAAGGCGGGGTCAAGACGATTGCGCGGATGCGGCAGGTCGATCTTGATCTCGGCAGCCACGCGGCCGGGATTGGATGAAAACACCAGGATGCGGTCGCACATCAGCACCGCTTCCTCGATATTATGCGTGACCATCAGCACCGAATTGATCGGCAGCCGGCCTTCGACCCACAGATCGATCAGGTCGGTACGCAAGGTCTCTGCGGTCAGCACGTCGAGCGCCGAAAACGGCTCGTCCATCAGCAGGAGGTCCGGATGCACGACCAGAGCGCGCGCAAA
>NZ_DASSRP010000052.1:0-11147 GCF_035701725.1 Bradyrhizobium sp. | reverse complement strand
GCGGCTTCCCGAGCTTTCGCGCATCGAACTCAGGGGCGGTGCGGTCACCGTCGGCGCCGGCGTCCGCCAGGCCGCGCTGCTGGCGTGGCCCGAACTCGCGAAAGCCTTGCCTTTGCTGGCGCAAGCGCTGCCGTGGACCGGTCACGTTCAGACCCGAAGCCGGGGCACGGTGTGCGGTTCGATCGCGCATGCGGACCCCAGCGCCGAATTGCCGCTTGTGCTGTCCGCACTTGGCGGCGCCGTGCATCTGCGCAGCGCCGGGAAGCGTCGCCATGTGCCGGCGAAGGAATTCTTCGCCGGCATGATGGCCACCACCCGACAGGACGATGAGTTGATCGAGGCGGTCTCGTTTCCGGCCAGCCCACGACGATGTGCCTTCCGCGAGGTGGCGCGCCGCCATGGCGACTTCGCCATCGTCGCCTGCGCCGCCGTCGCCACCGACAACGGCGTGCGCCTTGCCGTCGGCGGCGTCGCCGACATGCCGGTGACCCGCGAGTTTTCCCACCTCGAAGCGGCAGCGCTCGACGAGGCCTTGAACGCGTTCGCTTACGAGCTCGATGCTCGCGACGACGTTCATGCCACGGCGCGCTATCGGCGCGATCTGGTTCGCCTGATCGGCAAAGATCTGGTGCGGGAGGTCTCGCCATGAGCCGTTTGCCCGCCAGCCATCGTCACGCCGTCCAGTTCACGCTCAACGGCAGGCCTTGCAGCGGCGAGGCCGAACCCCGGATGCTGCTTACCGATTTTCTGCGGCACGAGGTTGGCGCCACCGGCACCCATGTCGGCTGCGAGCACGGCGTCTGCGGCGCCTGCACGGTCGAGATCGACGGCAAACTGGCCCGCGCCTGCCTTACCCTGGCGGTGCAGGCCGACGGCTGCACGCTGCGAACAGTGGAAGGGCTCGCGCCCGCTCCGGACCGTCTGGGCATCTTGCAAGCGGCGTTCAAGCGCAATCACGCGTTGCAATGCGGATTTTGTACCGCCGGAATTTTGATGTCGCTCGACCATTTCCTGCGCGAGAACCCCAAGCCGAACGAACAGGCCATCCGCGACCTTCTGACCGGTCATCTGTGCCGCTGCACGGGTTACACTCCGATTCTGCGGGCGGCGATGGAGGCCGCGGCGGAGATGGCGGGCGAGGTGAAGAGAGAGAAGTCCGATGCTTGACCTGGGAACGAGCTTCATCGGCAGCGTCGCGCGCGATCCGCAGGCGCTCGCCGTCGTCGACGAGGGTGTTCGCCTGACTTACGCCGGATGGTACCGCCGCATCTCGTCGGTCGTCGCAGCCTTCGACCGCATCGGTTTGAAAGCCGGCGATCACATCGTCACAGTTCTGCAAAATTGCGAGGCGGCGGCGACCATCCACTGGGCCTGTCAGTTGGCGGGCATCGTCATCACGCCGATCAATTGGCGCGCCAAGGATGACGAACTCGATTTCTGCATCGAAAACTCCGAAGCCCGCGCGGTGGTCTATCAGGACATCTCCGCGCCCCCGGTTGCCCAATCAAAACGCGCGCAGAACCTGCCGCGCATCGCGGTCGGTTGCGACGATGCCAAGGCCATCGCTTTTACCCGCATCGTGGCCGAGCCGGCGCCGGACGCGACCCCGCGCGTGAGTGCGGAAGACTGGTCGATCATGCTTTATACATCGGGCACGACATCGCGGCCGAAAGGCGTGCCGCGGCGGCACCGCGCCGAGCGCGCCGCAGGTGTCGCTCATGTCGCGCAAAATCTTTATCGGCGTGGCGAACGCACGCTCGGCGTCATGCCGCTCTATCACACCATGGGCGTCCGCTCGCTGATCGCGATGTCGGTGATCGGCGGCACGTTCGTGTGTCTGCCGCGCTACGACACAAGAAAGGCGCTGGCGCTGATCGAGGCCGAAAAAGTCTCTAATCTCTATTTGGTCCCGACGCTGTACCACGATCTGGTCCACGCCCGCGAATTCGCCTCGACCGACGTGTCGAGCGTGCGCAAGCTCGGCTTCGCCGGTGCGTCGATGACCGACGGCCTGCTGAAGAAGCTCAACGAGGCTTTTCGTCCCGACCTGTTCGTCAATCACTACGGCAGTTCCGAGATCTACACCTTCACGATCGATCAGAACGCGCCGGTCAAACCAGGTTCGGCCGGCAGGGCCGGGATCAATCAGGAAATCAGGGTCGTGAAGCTGAACGCGACCTCGGTGACCGATCTGGCGGAGGTAGAAGAGGAGGGCGAGATCATCGCGCTGCTCGCCGGTGATGAGTCGTTCGACGGTTATTGGCGGCGGCCCGATGCGGATGCCAAATCGTTGCGCGACGGCTGGTATTTCACCGGCGATACCGGCTTCGTCGATTCCGACGGCGATCTCTTCGTCACCGGCCGGGTTGACGACATGATCATCACCGGCGGCGAAAACGTCTCGCCGGTCGAAATTGAAAGCTGCCTGTCGCTGCACCCGACCGTGCTCGAGGTCGCCGTCGTCGGGCTTCCTGACGAAAAGTGGGGCAAGGTCGTGACCGCCTTTGTCAAGCGCAAGGCGCCGGTCAGCGAAGCCGATCTTGATCAGTTTTGCCGGACCTCGGGGCTCGCTGACTTCAAGCGTCCAAGGCGTTTCGTCTTTGTCGATGCCTTGCCGAAGTCCCCGGTCGGAAAATTACTCCGCCGCCTCTTGGTGGCGGGCGACTATCAACCCGAACACGCGCCGCCGGCTGGTGGAGCTAGCGCGGCCTGATCAAGAAGAAAGGATTCACCATGGCTTCCACTTACACCTTCGCGGACCCGCGGCTCGCCAAGCTCGACGGGTTCCAGGTCGAGATCGACGAGGCGCGCGAGCGCGCCGATATCATCCTCAACCGGCCGCCGCTCAACGTCGTCTCGATGCCGGAGCGCGATCAGCTTCGCCTGGTGTTCGAGACGCTGGACGAGGACGCGCGCGTGCGCGTCATTGTCGTCCGCTCGGTCGGCGAACATTTTTCGAGCGGCGGTAATATCGGCGGCTTCATGGAGGCGACGCCCGAGAAGGTTTCGCAGCTTGCCTGGAACATCGCCTCGCCGGCGCGCTGTTCCAAGCCCGTGATCGTCGCCAACCGTGGCTATTGCTTCGGTGTCGGATTCGAATTGTCGCTGGCTTGCGACTTTCGCATCATTTCGGAGACTACGCTTTACGCCTTGCCGGAGCAGAAGCTCGGCCAGATCCCGGGTTCGGGCGGCTCGGCGCGTCTGCAGAAGATGGTCGGAATCACCCGGACCAAGGATATCGTGATGCGTTCGAAGCGCATCACTGCGAAGCAGGCCTTTGACTGGGGCATCGCCACTGAATGCGTGCCCGATGCCGAGCTTGAAAAAGCGACCGACAAATTGGTCGACGAACTCCGTACCTTCTCGCCGCTGGCACAGCGCACGGCCAAGAAGCTTCTCAACGATACCGAGGATTCGACGCTGTCGATTGCGATCGAACTGGAGGGGCATTGCTACAGCCGCTTGCGGCAGTCGGACGACTTCAAGGAGGGGGTCGAGGCGTTCAACGCCAAGCGGCCGCCAAAATTCATCGGAAGCTGAATTCAATCGTATTTTTCGGGGGCAAAGTTGGAGGGACAAATGTCGGTTGCTGATTCAAAGAGTATCGAGGTGTCACTGCCGGTCGACGCGCGGCAGAAGCGGAACGCGCTCGTCGCGTCGGTTCTCGGCTGGTCGCTGGACCTGTTCGACCTGTTTATTCTGCTCTATGTCGCGCCGGTTGTCGGTTCGTTGTTCTTCCCATCAAGCGTCCCGACGCTGTCGCTGGCCGCGGTCTATGCTTCGTTCGCCGTGACCCTGCTGATGCGGCCGGTCGGCTCGGCAATCTTCGGCCATTATGCCGACGTTCACGGCCGCAAGAGCGCGATGTTCTTCGCCATCATCGGCGTCGGCCTTTCGACCGCGGCGTTCGGCGTGCTGCCGACGATCGCGCAAGCCGGTTTCGTGGCGCCGGTGCTGTTCCTGATCCTGCGGCTGATCCAAGGCGTGTTTGTCGGCGGCGTGGTCGCCTCGACCCACACGATCGGGACCGAATCGGCAACGCCCGAGCATCGGGGCGCGATGTCCGGGCTGATCGGCGGCGGCGGCGCCGGGCTCGGCGCGCTGATCGCCTCGTTCGTCTTCCTGATTACGTCGACGGTTTTCCCGGGCGATGCGTTCGCGGTTTGGGGCTGGCGCTGCATGTTTTTCTCCGGCCTGCTCTCTTCGCTGCTCGGCTGGTTCATTTTCAACAGCCTGGAGGAGTCGCCGTTCTTCCAGGAGCGCCAGAAGCAGAAGGCCGCCGGCATGGCTCCCAAGACCGAAGCGCCGGTCAAGACGCTGTTTTCGAGCAGCTGGCGCAGCGTGCTGTTGCTCAATCTCCTGGTCACGTTCGGCGGTGGCGCCGGCTATTACATCACGTCCGGCTACCTGCCGACCTTCCTCAAAGTGGTGAACGGGGTTCCGAACAACATTTCGTCGCTGATCCTGATCGGCGGGAGCATCGTCACGATCATATCGGCGATCAGCGTCGGCGCGCTCAGTGACGTCATCGGACGCAAGAAGACGTTTATCGTCGCGGGCGTCTGCATGCTCGTGCTGTTGCCGCTCTGCTATCTCGGCATGGCCGCAACCAAGGACACCACCACCATCACGCTCTACGCGCTCGCGATCTCGTTTCTCGGCAATGCCGGCTACGCGCCGATCCTGATCTTCCTCAACGAGCGTTTTCCGACCGAGATCAGGGCCAGCGGCACCGGGCTGTCCTGGAACATCGGCTTTGCGCTCGGCGGCATCATGCCGACTTTCGTATCGCTGCTGGCCGGCAGCGTCGCGAACATCCCGATGGCGCTGACGGCGTTTGCGGTCGGCATTTTTGCGATCTATCTGATCGGCGCGTTGCTGGTCCCGGAGACCAAGGGCAACTTCCGCTGATTTCTTCTACGGTGCGCGCGCGGTGGTAATATCCGGAAATCAACCGGAACGGCCTGCATGAATTGGCTCTCCACCGCGTGGAACCGCCTTAAACGGCATCCGCTTGCCCGAATCGGGCCCGGACTTATTACCGGGGTCGCCGATGACGATCCGAGCGGCGTTGCCACCTATTCCCAGGCCGGAGCCCAGTTCGGCCTGGACATGCTCTGGACCATGCCGCTGGCCTATCCGCTGATGGCTGCCGTTCAATCGATGTGCGCGCAGATCGGGCGCGTGACCGGCAAGGGCTTGGCGGCCAACATCAAGGCTGTTTTCCCTGCACCTGTGCTTCTGGCGGTCGTGCTGCTGCTATTGATCGCGAACACGCTGAACATCGCCGCCGATGTCGCGGTCATGGGGGAAGTTGCCGAGCTCATCACGGGTCTCAACCGTCACGCGATGACGGCGCTGTTTGTGGTCCTGACGCTGTTGTTGCAGATCCTGGTGCCCTATCATCGCTACGTCTTCTTCCTGAAGTGGCTGACATTCTCGCTGCTGGCTTACGCCGCGGTGCTGTTCACCGTCCACGTCCCGTGGGCCGAGGTGGCACTGCGCACGGTATGGCCGCGCCTGACGTTCGACTTCGACACGGCCTCGATGGTGGTTGGCGTCTTTGGCACGACGATCAGTCCTTACCTGTTCTTCTGGCAAGCCTCGGAGGAAGTCGAGGATATCCAGGCCAAAGGCAAGTCCGGCTCGCTGCTAGCGCATCCCGGCGCGGCGCCGTCCGAACTCCGTCGTATCCGTTGGGACACCTGGGGCGGGATGTTCTACTCCGATCTCACCGCCTATTTCATCATGCTCGCCACCGCCGTCACGCTCCACGTTTCCGGCGTGACCAACATCGAGACGGCGGCTCAAGCGGCAAGCGCACTGCGCCCGCTGGCAGGTGATTTCGCATTTTCCCTTTTCGCGGCCGGTATCCTCGGCGTCGGATTGATGGGCGTTCCGGTTCTGGCCGGGTCTGCCGCCTATGCGTTTGCGGAAGCGAGAGGTTGGGAAGAGGGGCTCGAGCGGCGGGTGCAGGATGCGCGCGGCTTTTATGCCGTCATCGCCGTCAGCGTTCTTCTCGGACTGGTGATTCAGTACTCGCCGATCTCGCCGATGAAGGCGTTGTTCTGGAGCGCCGTCATCAATGGGATCGTGGCGGTGCCGTTGATGGCGATCGTGACTCTGATCGCCTCCAGCCGCTCGGTGATGGGCCGGTTTACTTCGAGCCGACCCATTGTCGTACTGGGATGGATCGCCACCGCCTTCATGGGCGGCGCGGCAGCCGTCATGCTGTTTCCGCGCTAGTGCCCCGATTGCGAAGCGCCACGTCGGCTTCTGCCGCGCCGGCGGTATCGAGCGCGCCGGCGACGGTCTTGACCGCGACGTTGCGCTTGGCGGCGGCATCGAGCGCATATCGTAGCAGCGAAGGCGTGCAGCCGAACGGGCTCGGCCTCGCCGTCACGTCATGGCCGTAGAAGATCAACCAGCCATTGGCGTCGACGGCGGCGTCGAACGCCCGGTCGATGCCCTCCTCGTCAATATTGCGGTTGATGAGCGGGGTTGCGCGCAGATATTGCAGGTCCACAACGCCGCTGTTGATGCCGGGAATGATGCCGCGCGAGGATCGAAACGCTTTCGCGAGCTGCGCCTTGCGCCATACCGATCCCAATCCGTAAGGGTAGGCGAAATTGTCCATGCGGATCGAGGGATCGATGCCGTGCAGATAGATGCGATTCTGCTCGATTTCGCGGGCGAGCCGCGTTGCATCGAGTTCGGTTGCGGGCTGATGCGAAAACGTATGGCAGGCAATCTCGTGACCGTGCCGGTGTAATTCGACGATGCCGTCGGCGCTGACGCCCTGCCAGTGCTCGTCAGGCTTGTCCACCAGACTGCCTGACACATAAAACGTGGCTTTGGCGTTGTACTGGTCGAGAATGGAGACGCCGTCGGTTGCGGCGCTCTCGGGAAAATCGTCGAAGGTGAAGCTGACCATCGGGCGTTCGTTGCGCAGCCTGAATGGCGTGACGCTGAAGTAGCGCGACAGACGATTGCTGACGCGCGCTTGCAATGCCGGTCGTTCGGGGCTCTCGGTCATCGCAGCCGCCCGTTACAGACTTGCTTCGGGCGCGGCGGCGCGCGCAGGCGCCGCGAGAAAGCCGATCCAGTTCCGGAACATGACGTTCGCGGCCGCGCCGGTGGCAATATCGTCCCGCAGCGTTCGCTCGGGCAATTCAGCGATGAGGGCGGGCCGGCGTTCGCTCTGGGCGCGCGATGCGAACGCAATAAGCCTCTGCTCCGTGTCCGCATCGAAATAACCGACGGGTATTCCGGGATAACGGTCGCGTTCGCCCGCCAGGAAGCGGGCAATGTCGCGCAGATATTCGCGCTCCAGCGACAAGGCCTCGTATTCCGGGTGCCCCTGGAAGAAGATGAACTCGCTGCCGAAATTCTTGGCGAAGCTGTCGACGCTGCCGCGAAGCGAGCGCGACAGCAATTGATAGCCCTTTGCCGCGAGATCATCCGCGCGGAGTTCGTTGAGGCGCGAATGGGCGATCTTGAACGGCGCGGCAAGGCCATTGGTCAACCAGTGCGCGGATGCGGCGGTACAGTCGTAGACGCCGGAGCACTTGGTTTCGAGTCTTTCGCGCTCGATCCCGTCGAGATGAAGCACCGCGGCATGCGCCGCCAGGCACGACCAGATGGTCGATCGCGTATTGTCCTTTGCCCAGTCGATGATGCCGGTGAGATCGCGCCAATAGGCCTCGTCATCCAGGCTCGGTGTGTGAGGCTCGGCGCCGGTGACGATCAATCCGTCGATCGGCAGCCGGTCGAGTTCGGCAATATCGGTGTATTGCCCCTCGATCCGCCCTTTCGCCGACTGCGACCGGTTCACGGACGCGAGCGAGAAGACGTGGAAGTCGATGCGGACATCGCCGGCCGCCTGCCGCAAAAGGCGCATGAACTGGCGTTCGGTCGCCTTCAACGCGCTGTCCGGCATGTTGTTGATGAGCCCGATCGTGAGGTCGGCATCGACCTCTTTCGGATGACCGAACTTATCCTCGCGCCGCTGCTGGGCCGGGACGAGGCCGGGACTGACGATCAGTCGCCGTTTTTCCAACAGGACGGTCATATCGGCTGGTTCATTCCGCCGCTTCGAGCCGGGTGGCCTGCGAGCTCGCTTTCGCCAGCGCCTGGTCGATATCCTCGATGATGTCGTCGACGTGCTCGATGCCGATCGACAGGCGGATGGTCTCGGGCAGGATGCCGGCCATGCGCTGCTGCTCGGCGTTCATCTGGCGATGGGTGGTCGAGGCCGGATGGCAGGCGAGCGACTTCGCATCGCCGATATTGACCAGCCGCGTGATCAGTTTCAGCTCGTCGTAGAATACCTTGCCCGCCTCCATGCCGCCCTTGATGCCGAAGGTGAAAAGCGAGGAAGCCCGGCCGCTCAGATATTTCGCAACCAGCGGATAATGCGGGCTGTCGCTGAAGCCCGCATAATTGACCCAGTCGACGCGCGGATCGTTACGCAGGAATTCGGCAACCTTGCGGGCGTTGGCGACGTGCCGCTCGACGCGGAGCGCAACCGTCTCGATGCCCTGCAGCAGCAGGAACGCGTTGAACGGCGACAACACGGCGCCCATGGTGCGCTGATAGACGCTGCGCGCTCGCTCGATGAAGGCCTTCTCGCCGAAACGTTCGGCATAGACCAGGCCGTGATAGGACGCATCCGGATTGTTGTAGGCCGGGAAGCGATCGGCGTGATCGGCCCAGCGGAAGCGGCCGCTGTCGACGATGGCGCCGCCGAGCGTGGTGCCGTGGCCGCCGAGAAACTTGGTCAGCGAGTGAATGGCGATATCGGCGCCGTAGTCGAACGGCCGCAGCAGGATCGGGGTCGCCACCGTGTTGTCGACCACCAGCGGCACGCCATGGCGATGCGCGACCTTGGCCAGCGCCTCGATGTCGCAGACGTTGCCGGCGGGGTTGCCGATGGTTTCCGCGAACACCGCCTTGGTGTTTTCATCGATCAGCTTCTCGATCGCATCGGCCTTGTCACTTTCGGCGAAGCGGGTGATGATGCCCTGACGTGGTAGAATGTGACCGAGCAGGGTGTGCGTGGTGCCATAGAGTTGCGGCACCGAGACGATGTTGCCGCCGCCGTCGGCGAGATTGACGATGGAGAAGTGCAGCGCGGCCTGCCCGGTGGCAACGGCGAGAGCGCCGACGCCGCCTTCAAGCTCAGCGATGCGTTTTTCAAGCACTGACGTGGTCGGATTGGCGATCCGGCTGTAACGATAGCCTTCGGCTTCGAGATTGAAGAGCGCGGCGCCATGGTCGGCGCTGTCGAATGCGTAAGCGGCGGTCTGATAGATCGGAACGGCGACCGACTTGGTGGCCAAATCGGGTTCGTAGCCGGCGTGAATGGCGATGGTTTCGCTGCGCATCGGTCGACCTCTACGTTCTTCGCGCGTAACGCACTTCAACGTGCTTTTTCCCAATCCAAAGTGTTAGATGGCGACCGTCAAGCCTTCAATAATTCGCGGCAAGATTGACGAAATAACCCTAACGAATGTGGCCCCGTTGGTTAAAGCTGCAATGAGACTGCTCATCACTTCGTAACCATCTTCGCCCGAGCACGGACCTGCGCACCACAAAGCCGCGCGCATTTGTCCGCGGTTCCGTACCGCGCAGCCGCGATGGAAAAGGAAATCCTTAGGAAATTCGGACAATATCGCCGCCATCATCCACCGCACCGCCGGTGCGAGTTCCGGCGACGAGAGCGCAAATGGCCATACCGACCCCGACCGTGAAGCCGGTCGAGTTTTCCGAGACCTTAACCTTCTTCGACGGCGACTGGCACGCAGGCAACGTGCCGATCATGGGCCCTCGCACCCACGCTGCGTGGCTGGCCTCGACCGTGTTCGATGGCGCGCGTGCGTTCGAAGGCGTGACGCCGGATCTCGATCTGCACTGCGAGCGGGTCAACCGCTCCGCGGCCAATTTTAAGCTCAAGCCGGTCGTCGACGTCGGAACCTGGATGGCGCTGGCGCGCGAGGGCATTGCGCGTTTCGGCGCCAAGGCCGAACTCTATATCCGGCCGATGTATTGGGCACAGACCGGCGCCGGCGGCGGCGTGCTGTTCGATCCGGAAACCACGAACTGGTGCCTGTGCATCTATGCGGCGCCGATGCCGCCGATCACGGGTTCCGCGATCACGCTGTCGCCGTTCCGCCGTCCGACCATGGAAAGCGCGCCGGTCGATTGCAAGGCGGGCTGCCTCTATCCGAACAATTCGCGGGCGCTGCTCGAGGCGCAATCGCGCGGCTTCAACAACTGCCTGTTGCTCGATGCGCTCGGCAATGTCGCCGAGTTCGGCAATTCGAACGTGTTCATGGCAAAAGACGGCGTGGTCTACACGCCAGCGCCGAACGGAACGTTTCTCAACGGCATCACGCGGCAGCGGGTGATGGCGCTGTTGTGCGCCGATGGCGTCACCGTGGTCGAGACCACGCTGAAGTACCAGGATTTCGCCGGCGCCGACGAGATCTTTTCCAGCGGCAACTTCGCCAAGGTCGCGCCGGTGATCCGGATCGACGACCGTTCATTGCAGGCCGGGCCGTTCTTTCAGCGCGCCCGCAAGCTGTACTGGGAATTCGCGCATAGCTGAGGATTGGTTTGCGCGTCATTCCGGGGCGATGCAAAGCATCGAACCCGGAATCTCGAGATTCCGGGTCTGGTGCTATCCGCGACAAAATAGCTTCGCTATTTGTCGCACGCACAATCCCGGAATGTATCAGAGCCCGAGCACGTCGCGCACGCCCGCCGGCCACTTCGCCAGATCCGTACCGTGGGTGTGGAACATCGCCACCGCCAGGCGGTCCATGCCGAAGGCGACGCAGCCGGTATGCGCGGATGCGTTGTCGGCATCCTTGATGTACCACACGGTGCCGAAGTGATCGCGGTGGTAGTTGAAGCTCATACAGGCCGTCGGTTGCGCTTCCGAGCGCAACGGAACGAGCAATTCGAATTTCAGTGACTGCTGCTTCTGGCTGACCGCCTTCATCTGGCCGACGCGGCCGAAGAAGGGATCGCTGGCATAGTCGACGCGGAAGGTGAGGCCGAGGTCGCGCGCGATCGCCTGCGCCTTGACCATCCAGCGATCGCGGAAGTCGGACACATCTTCGGGGCTGCCGATGCAGACATAT
>NZ_DASSRP010000051.1:0-4979 GCF_035701725.1 Bradyrhizobium sp. | reverse complement strand
TCGAGTTGCGCTGCCGCCAGTCGACAAGAAACACCGGCCGCCCCGCCGCCTCCGTCACGCTCTTGCGGAAGGCGTCGATCCTGTCGGGGTTGTTGGTGAAGACCTCGATCGCGGTCACGTCGTTGTTGCGGTTGAAGTAGGCCTGCGCCTCGGTCAGCGGCATGAACACGAATCCGGCGTCGTACTCCGACATGCCGATCTCGAAGACGGCCGTGATCCGGTACGGCTTGATGCGCGGCGTCGTACCCATCGGAGTCACTGCACCCCGCGGCGCGACGAGGGTGATACTGTCGCCGGCATGCAGCGACAGCGTATCGGCAAGCCGGCGGCCGATCGCCACGCCCTGCCCCTCGTCAATTCCCTCCAGCGTGCCTTGCCTGATATTCTTGGAAATCGAGGTGAGGTTGTTGAGGTCGTCGGCGCGAATACCGCGAACCAGGACGCCCGAGGCGTTGAACGGCGAGGATGCCAGCGCCTGCCCGTCCACGACCGGCGCGGCAAGGCGAATGCCCGGCACCTGATTGATGCGGTCGGCGACGTCCTTCCAGTCCGTCAAAGGCGATTCCAGCGGCTGCACCAGAAGATGGCCATTGAGGCCGAGGATCTTGTCGAGCAGTTCCTTGCGAAAGCCGTTCATCACGGCCATCACGATGATCAGCGTCGCCACGCCGAGCATGATGCCGAGGAACGAGAATCCGGCGATGACGGAGATGAAGCCTTCGCGGCGGCGCGCCCGCAAATAGCGTCCAGACAGCAGCCACTCAAAGGGCGCGAAAGGTCGGGTTTGAACTGGCTCGCTCATGGCTTTGTCCATGTCCGATTTTCACACGATTCGGGCTAATTGTGGCCACAACGGGCTTGTTTCCCGTGCGGCCTGCGGTGGATAATCTCAATAAATCAAGCCAACCGCGCCAGCACGTCCACGGCGCTGAGGTTCTCGCGTGTCCCATCGCTTCGGCGCTTGAGCTCGAACTTGCCCTCGGCAAGGCCCTTCGGACCTACGAGGATTTGCCAGGGAATGCCAATCAAATCGGCGGCCGCAAATTTTGCGCCGGCCCGCTGGTCGGTGTCGTCGTAGAGCACCTCGACGCCCCTGGCCGAGAGGTCTCGATAGAGTTGCTCGCAAGCACCATCAGTATCTTCGGAACCCTGCTTCAAGTTCAGGATCACCACCTTGAACGGGGCCACGGCCTCCGGCCACTTGATGCCGGCGTCGTCATGGCACGCTTCGATGATGGCCCCGAGCAGCCGCGAGACACCGACGCCGTAGGAGCCGCCGTGAATGGCGACCTCTGTGCCATCGGGACCCGCCACCAGCGCCTTCATCGGCTCGGAATATTTGGTGCCGAAATAGAAGATCTGGCCGACCTCGATGCCGCGGGTGTGAACGCGCTTCTCCGCCGGGACCTCGCGTTCGAACCGCGCCGCGTCATGAACGTCTTCGGTCGCCGCATAGACCGATGTCCACTGCTTGATGATCGGCGTGAGATCGCCGTCGTAGTCGACGTTCTCGTCCGGCACCGGCAGATCGAGCACGTCGCGGTCGCAATAGACGCCGGACTCGCCGGTTTCCGCCAGCACGATGAATTCGTGACTGAGATCGCCGCCAATCGGCCCGGTCTCGGCGCGCATCGGGATCGCCTTCAACCCCATCCGCGCGAACGTGCGCAAGTAGGCGACGAACATCCGGTTATAGGCGCGGCGCGCGCCGGCCTCGTCGATATCGAAGGAGTAAGCATCCTTCATCAGGAATTCGCGGCCGCGCATCACGCCAAAACGCGGCCGCTGCTCGTCGCGGAATTTCCATTGGATGTGATAGAGGTTGAGCGGAAGATTTCGGTACGACTTGATGTAGGCGCGGAAAATCTCCGTGATCATTTCCTCGTTGGTCGGCCCATACAGCAATTCGCGCTTGTGACGGTCGGCGATGCGCAGCATCTCCGGGCCGTAGGCGTCGTAGCGACCGCTCTCGCGCCAGAGATCGGCGAGTTGCAGGGTCGGCATCAGCAGCTCGAGCGCGCCCGCGCGGTTCTGCTCCTCGCGCACGATCTGCTCGATCTTCTTCAGCACCCGCAGACCTAGCGGCAGCCACGCATAAATACCCGCCGCTTCCTGGCGGATCATGCCGGCGCGCAGCATGAGCCGATGCGACACGATTTCCGCTTCCTTCGGATTCTCCTTGAGGATGGGAAGAAAGAAACGCGACAATCGCATGGGCCTAAACCTTCAAGGAATCAGTCCGGGTTTACGGGAATTGCCGCAGTCAAACCGGATCAGCCGCCAAAATACAAGAGAAAGCGTTAGAAAAACCGGCTAAGCGCCCAAACTATCAGCGATTTTGCTGAAACCGAAGCCGAGAAGGCCGGTCTCGTCGGACCGGCCCTCGCACCAACGGGCTATCGCAACAGCCGCAACGGCATTCTTTCGGCCACGCCCTTCGCCTCACATCTTCATCCCCGGCGACATTTTCATCATGTCGTGGCCCCCACCGGGACCCTGCGCGCCGACGCCCTGCACATCGAGCGTGACTGCCACCTTGCCGGCTTTCTCGAACTGAAGCGTCAGCGGCAGCTTGTCGCCCTGCTTCAACGGACCCTTCAGATCCATGATCATCAGGTGATAGCCATTTGGCGCGAGCTTGACGGTCTTGCCGGGATCGATCGAGAGGCCGCCGTCAACCGGCCGCATCTTCATCACGCCGTTGCTCATCGACATCTCGTGCAACTCGATCTTGGGCGAGACATCGCCGGTAACGCCGATCAGCTTGTCGGCCGTCGTCCCCTTGTTTTCGATGGTGAGATAGCCCGCGCCGATCTTGGCGCCGTTCGGCGTCGCGCGGCTCCAGGCTTGCGAGATCACCAGGTCGCCGGCTTTGACCTCGTCGGCGCGCGCCGTAGCGGCAAGGCCTGCGATTAGAACCAGACCAAAAGCCGTTGCGATGATTTTTCTCATGAGAACTCCTTGCTTGTCCCTACCCTGAAATGTGTTTCAACCGGCGCAACCGAGCTTGCTGATTCCGTAATCCTACAGAGATGCCAAAATAAAGGTTTCGGACCCGGCAGTCTGAACGTTACTTGGTGGTCGCCGCCTGCCCTTCCGACCATTTCTGCAGCACCTCAAGTTCCGCCGACCCCTCGATGATTGCCGTCTCGCCCTTACGGGAAATCAGAATCGTGCGCGGGATATCGCCCTGCCAGGCAGGATCGATTTCGTAGCGAATCCGCTCGGCAAAACCGTCACTGAACATCCAGTTTTCGGCAGACGCCAGCCCGGCGCCTTGCAGCATCGAGAAGGCAGCGGCATCGGAATTCGGAACCAGGTCGGCGTCGATGGTAACGACGTCGACCGCCGGATTTTGCTTCATGAACGCGCCGAGTTCGGGCAGTTCAACCTTGCAAGGTCCGCAGGTCACACCCCAAAAATGCACCAGCGTCGGCCGCCCGGCATGCGCATGCAGCAGCTGTTGCCAACTGCCGCGATCGAAGGACTTCAGTTTCGCCGGCTCGGATGCCGGCGAAACGGCCGTGCTGGCGAGCACAAGCATCGCGGCAATTATCAGGGTTTTCATGATCCGCCCTCGATCGGTTGCAGGCGATAGCCGTCGGCCTTGGTCATCCACGACAGATAGGATCGCCGTCCATCCGAAACCAGCAGCGGGTGATCCGATGCGTCGGCAGTTGTGGCGATGACGCGCGGTCGCGACCAGGTCATTCCAGCGTCCGTCGAACTGATGAGATTGATCGAAGTCTTCTCCCCGTCGAATTCCTTCCACACGATCTGCGTCCCCTGTGGTCCGACCATCACGTAAGGCCGCGACGGATTTCTGGCGGGCTCACCGACCGGCATCGGTTGCGAGAATGTTCTCCCGCCATCGCGCGAGCGCGCATAGAACAGCCCCTTGCGGACTTTTCCCTTCGTGTACCAGACGACGTGATAGGTGCCATCGGGTGAGATGGAAAGGCTCGGCCCCTGATGCGGACAAGCGGCGATCTGCCAATCATCCTCGCTCACGCGGCGGGCTTCTCCCGGCGTTTTCGAGTCCGTGAAGGTGACGACCGCGTGATCCCTGATGCCGCCGTCGAAGATATTGCGGAAGGCGATCACCGGATGTCCGACGGGATCGAAAGCAAGGCCGAGCCGGCAGCACTCACAGGTGTTGTCCACGGCCATCGCAGCCTCCGTGTAGGTTTCGCCGCCATCCCTGGAGCTTGCAAAAAACAGCGCCGCGCCGTCATATTTCTTGCCCGCCTGTTGCACTGGGACGCGGTTGCGTTTGTCGAGCCAGGCGGCAAATACGTTGCCTTCGCCATCGAATCCCACCGCTTCGAAGCGCTGGCTCTCGGCATTGCCGGTAATCGGCCGCGGCGGCGCGAAGGTTTTTCCGCCATCCGTCGACCGGCTGTAGAACACCTCACCGTTAAAGGCCTTGTCGCGGAACGTCGAAAAAGCGATGGCAACGCCGCCGCGACGATCAAGCGCGATTTTTGGGCGTGCATCCGGGCCCCAATCCAGATTGGGCGTGCCTTGCGTGACCTGAACGGGACTTGAGAAGCTGCGCCCTTCATCGCTCGAGCGCGCGACCGACACCTGGCCGCCTGCCATCCATGCCAGCCACAACGTGCCGTCCTGGCTGAATGCCGGCGTGACCTTGGAGGCGCAACGCAGTTCGACCGTCGCGCAGGACGCCTCCGAACCATGGTTGTGGCTCATCTGCGCGAAAGCGCTGCCTTGCGTGAACGCCGCGGCCAGCATCACAATGAACGTTCGATGGCTCATGGTCAGTTCCTTAAGTTGCCACATCATCGGAAAGCCACTTTCATTCCCGCCACGAAGGCACGTGGCGATCCCGCGTAGATCGATTGCGTTACATTGGCCAGCGAACTCGCCGGGCTCTGCACACCGGCGCCGCTTACACTGTCGGAGATGTTGTTCGCGGAAGCAACGTAAGTCTTGTCGAAGATGTTCCGCACCTCGGCAAA
>NZ_DASSRP010000050.1:0-3264 GCF_035701725.1 Bradyrhizobium sp. | reverse complement strand
AACCCCGTGATGTTGCCGCCGGGCCGCGCGAGGCTTTGAACAAAGCCTTGCCCGACGGGATCGGCCAGAAGCACGAAAACGATCGGTATCGAACGCGTCTGCTGCCGCAGCGCCGGTAGACTCGATCCGGGGCTGGCGAGAATTGCGTCCGGCGCCAAGCCGACCAGCTGGGCCGCATAGGTTTTGTAGCGCCTGGGATCGCCCGCGGCAAAGCGGTAATCGATCACGATATTCCTGCCCTCGACCCATCCGAAACGCCTCAGCGCCTGTGCGAAGGCCGCCACACTTTTCTGGGTGAACGGGTGGTTCTCGGGCCAGCCTATCAACGCGCCGACACGGCGAACCCGCTCGGACTGCTGCGCGCGCGCCGCGAGCGGCCACGCCATGGCCGTACTGGTGGCCAATTGCACGAACTCGCGCCGCCTCATGCTCGACGTCGATCCGATGACGAGGCGAATATGCCTTAACAGAGCAATTTCCGATACGCCGAACGAAATGGCGGGTTTCCACCCAACTCAGCCGATCCGCACGGCGATTGCGAACGGCAGGTTTGGGGGCGATTGTGTTGAAAAACTTTTGGAATATCGTGGTATAATTGCTTGATATCTCAAGTCACGACGGCTGGGGGGCAGTCGATGATGGGGGAGCGGCAAGTCCAGCAGGACGCGTTGTTCTACGAGTTTTCGCTCGAACGGCATGTGCCTGAGAAGCATCTGTTGCGGGCGATCGATCGCGTTGTTGACCTCGATGGACTTCGGACCCACTTGGCACCCTTCTACAGCGAGACGGGGCGGCCTTCAGTCGATCCGGAACTGCTGATCCGCATGCTGATTGTCGGGTACTGCTTGGGCATCCGCTCCGAACGGCGGCTGTGTGAAGAAGTCCACCTGAACCTGGCGTATCGCTGGTTTTGCCGCCTGGGGCTCGATGGCGACGTGCCGGACCACTCGACCTTCCAAGAACCGCCATGGCCGCTTTCGCGAAAGCGATTTACTGCGCCGGCTGTTCGAGACCGTCCTGCAGCGCTGCATCGACGAGGGCCTTATTGGCGGCGAGGGCTTTGCCGTCGATGCTAGTTTGATCCAGGCCGACACCAGCGACCGCAATCGCATCGAGGGTAACGCGGGTCTGCCGCCGACCGCGACCGGTCGTGCGGTCGCGGAATATCTCGCGGCGCTCGATGATGCAGCCTTTGGCGCGGCAAGCGAGGTTACGCCAAAGTTCATTGCACCTTCCGACCCGGCGACGCGGTGGACTGCGGCGCACCGCGGACCGGCGTTCTTCGCCTATTCGACCAACTATCTGATCGATGTCGACAACGCGATCATTGTCGATGTCGAGGCGACGACGGCGATCCGTCAGGCTGAGATTCTGGCGGCAAAACGCATGATCGAGCGATCGATGGAGTGCTTCGACCTCTACCCCGCCAGACTGATTGGGGACAGCGCCTAGGGCTCGGCCGAGATGTTGAACTGGCTGGTGAATGAGCGCGGGATCGAACCGCACATCCCGGTGTTCGACAAGTCCAAGCGCACCGACGACACCTTCTCGCGCGCGGACTTCGTCTACGATCACACCAGCGACACCTACCGTTGCCCGGCCGGAAAGACGCTTCGGCGTTATCGCCGGCAGTTCACTGTTCCGCGGATTGGCGTGATGAAGGACAACTCGCTGCGCTATCGGGCCAGCAAACATGATTGCGAGCCATGCCCGCTAAAGCCGCGCTGCTGCCTGAACACTCCAGCCCGCAAGGTCCCGCGCTCGATCTATGAAGGCGCACGTGACCTGGCTCGCGAGATCGCCAAGACCGAGGCCTACCAGACCTCGCGCTATCAGCGCAAAAAGGTCGAGATGCTGTTGGCCCACCTCAAACGCATCCTAAAGCTCGACCGGTTAAGGCGGCGTGGGCCCCACGGCGCCCGCGACGAATTCCACCTCGCCGCGATCGCCCAGAACCTGCGCAAACTCGCAAAGCTCATCCCCGGCGCGCAGGCGATCCCCGCCACCTGAGAGAGGATTGCCCATCACCCTAGCCGCTCACCGCGAGGCTCGCGATTACCCCTTCAAGCGGCAGCCGCCGGGTTTTTCAACATTGGGTAATGGTCGGTGGCTCTTCCCTGGATGCCGATAGGATCGGCTCCGTCATTGGAAAGGGGAGACCGAACATTGAATATTTGCCGGCCTGGATGTCTCGATGGCAGAGACGCGCGTGTGTGTCGTCACTCGAGACGGCGCTGTCGTGCACGAGGTGAAGGTGCCCTCGACACCGGCCGATATTGCAGCTGCGCTCGCGCAGGTACAGGCCTGTCGGCGGGTACTGTTCGAAACAGGCCGGATGGCACCCATGCTCTACCATGGCTTGAGCCGGCTAGGATTACCCGTCGTCTGCGTCGAGAGCCGTCAAGCCTATCAGGCGCTGAAGTCATTGGCGACGCACAAAACCGACCGCAACGATGCACGCGGCCTGGCGCATCTCGCCCGCACCGGCTTCTTCAAACCGGTTCATGTGAAATCACTGCCGGCACACGCCGTCCGGTCGCTAATCATCGCTCGCAAAAAGCTGGTCGGCCAGCGGGTTACCCTGGAGAACCAGATCCGTGGTCTTGCCGTGGTGTTCGGTATCCGGCTGCCCCGTGCGCTCAGCTCCGCCTTTATCAGGCAGGCGCTCCAGGCGAGCGAGGGTATCCCCGGTCTGTCTGCCGCGATGCGGGGGCTGGTTGCAGCGCGTGCTGCCGTGCTCGCCGCCGTCGTGGCGATCGACGCGGACATCAAGCGGATGGTCAGGGCATCCGACGCTTGCCGCCGGCTGATGAGCATTCCTGGTGTCGGCCAACTCACCGCACTCGCCTTCACCGCCGCCGTTGACGACCCCGGACGCTTCCGGCGATCTCGTGACATTGGCGCCTATCTGGGTCTGGTGCCGCGGCGCTATCAGTCGAGTGAGGTTGACTACACCGGCAGCATCTCGAAATGCGGCGACCGGCGAGTGCGCACACTACTGTACGAGGCCGCGAACGTCATGCTGACGCGTTACAAGCAGCCGCTGAAGCTCAAGGACTGGGCATTTGCGATCGCCAGGCGATCCACGATGCGCAAGGCGCGGATCGCGCTCGCGCGGCGCCTTGCCATCATCATGCATGCCATGCTGCGACACGGCACCCAGTTCAAACCGGCATAGCCAGACACTCCAGCTGGACAGGAGGTCGAACCGAGCTCCCGAGCGGAGCGACGCCCGAGGGAGGGAGCAGATGACGGCGCCGATTC
>NZ_DASSRP010000049.1:0-20235 GCF_035701725.1 Bradyrhizobium sp. | reverse complement strand
CAAAATAGGTCGGCAAATCGATCAGGACTTCGAGGCAGGGCGCGATGCCGAGCCGCCAGCGGCTGTTGGTGCCATCGAGCCGCAGGCTCCCGTCTCGTCCGCCCAGATTGATCCCGTTCTCGTTTTGCAGGCTTCCGACCGGGACGACGATGCTCGAATTGGTCACATCGGGCCGATCCGTCGCGATTTCTTCCGACGCCTGCGAACAATTGTCCGCATATGCGTCGGGAGCCGTCAGGATGACCACAGTGACCAGAATCGAACAGCGAACATTTGGAACTATCACCGGCCACTTCATCAGGTCGAACAGCACGCATGCCTACGCTTGCCGCGCTTGTGCGCGGCGGTACGTGGATAGACTCATGCTTTGGTCGATTTATTCCGCGGCAACAGGTGTCGAAGCCGCGGCGTTTGCCGCCGGTTTTGTGACGCGCTCAGATCCGCCGGGTCCAGCTTTCGGCGTTGGCCGCCCCTTCAGGAACCGAGCCGGAAACGAGCGCGCGGACCTGTTCCACGGTGTTGAGCGCCTGGGCCTCGATGGCGGGGGGCGTCAGCCCGCCGATATGCGGGGTGGCGATCACATTCGGCAGCGCGGCAATCGCCGGGGTTGGCATCTGGTCTGGCGCGCGGCCGACATCGATGGCGGCGCCCGCGATTTTTCTCTGCGTAATCGCAGCCGCCAATGCCGCTTCGTCGACCAGATTGCCGCGCGAAACGTTGATGAACACAGCATCCTTGCGCATTCGCGCAAAGGCTTCGGCGTTGATCAGGTTCTCCGTGGCTTCGTTGGCGATCGCAAGACACACCACGTGGTCGGATTGAGCCAGCAGCGTCGCCAGATCGACCTGTTGGAAGCTCGAATTTTCGACCTTCACATAGGGGTCGGAGATCAGGACCCGCATGCCCATGGCGGCCGTGAGCGGCGCAACCGCGCGGCCGATCGCGCCGTAGCCGATGATACCGATCGTCGTACCCGAGAGCTGCCGTCCCATCTGTGCAGCGGGTATCTTGCCGGCCTGAAAGCTGGCCGTCGCGCGCGAGATGCCGCGATTGAGATCGACCAGAAATCCGAGCACGAGTTCGGTTACGGATTCGACGAAGCCGGGCTTGGCGCGGGTTACGAGAATGCCGTGCGAAGAAGCGGCAGCGACGTCGATATTGCGGATGTCGACCGCGCAGCGTAGCGCGGCCTTCAGCGACGGTAGAGCATCGAAGATCTGCGCGGGGATCGCCGTGGCGCGATCGGCGACGATGAGATCGCAGCCATCAGCGGCGGCGATCAGCGTTTGCCCTTCCAGCGTATCGCTGCCCTGATGCAGCACCACCTCGCCGAGCGCGGAAAGACCGGCGAGGGCGCGCGTGCCGTAATAGTTGTCGCGCATGTGCGGCGTGTGCGTCAGCAGGATCTTCATCGTTCAAGCGTCCAATCTAGTAGCCCATCAGCTTTGGCAGGAATGTGCTGATGACAGGCACGAAGGCGATGATCAAGAGGCAGGCAAAGAGAAGTCCAAGATAGCCCATCATGGGTCGCACGGTCCGTTCTACCGGCACCTTGCCAATCAGGCAGGCGCCGTATAGCCCAAGGCCCAGCGGCGGCGCGAACAGGCCGATGCCCATCGCGATCACGAGCACGACGCCGTAATGCAGCGGCGCGATGCCGAGCTTGCTGGCGACCGGCACCAATAGGGGGCCGAAGATGATGAGTGCGGCGGCGCCCTCCAGCACCGACCCCATGACGATCAGGATCAGGATCGAAAGCAGCATGAACAGCCAGGTGCCGCTCTGCTGCGACAGTCCCACCATGAAATCACCGACCGCATGCGGCACCTGCTGCAATGTCAGCACGAAAGCGAGCGATTGCGCGGCTGCGACGATGAACAGCACGAGACCCGCGCGTGCGGCAGCGTGAACGAAGCTGCTCCACGCGGCCGCGAGCGTCAGCTCGCGAAACATCGCCGCGCCGACCACGATGGCATAAAGCGAAGCAAAGGCGGAAATCTCCGTGGCGGTGGCAAAGCCCGATTTGAAGCCGATGAAAATCATCGCGATCAGGCCGAGCGAAACGCCGGCCCCGAGCCACATGCGCCCGGTCGGCGCGTGCTCCACTGGCGTCGCCGCTCCGCCGGTCGACGGCTTTCCGAACAGGATGGACACCGCGATCAATGCCGCAGCCATCAGCGCGGCGGGCAGCAGCCCGGCGGCAAACAATCCGCCGATCGAGAGGTTGGCGACGAAGCCGAGGATGATGAGGTTGATGCAGGGCGGAATGGTTTCGGCCATCACCGCAGATGCGGCAAGCAGCGCCACCGAAGAACCGGGGTTTTGTCCCGACCGCCGCGATGCCGGAATCAGGACGGCGCCGACCGCCGCAACGTCGGCCATCTTCGAGCCGGAGATGCCGGAGAACAGCACCATGGCGCTGACCATGACCACGTTCAACCCGCCGCGCATGCGCCCGACAAGATGTTGCAGCAGCTCGATCAGCCGCACCGACATGCCGTTGGCTTCCATCAGGTAGCCGACCAGAATGAAGAAGGGAATCGCGAGCAGCACGAAGTTGTCGATACCGCGCGCCATTTGCTGGGCGAAGATCACGCCGGGCAGGCTGCCTTCCGCCCAGATAAAGATCAGCGCGGCCAGCGCCAGCGCAAATCCAATCGGCAGGCCGCCGGCCAGCGTGAGCACGAAGCCAATGAGCATCAACGCGCCGGAGGAGGGCACTGCATTCGGGATGAAGGTGTCGCCCAACCAGAACAAGCCGGATATCGCGGCCAGGATCGCGACCGCGCGCAGGATACGTCGCCAGTTTCGATCAAACAGGATCTCGGCGGCAAACACCGTCATGAAAGCGGCGCCAAGGCCCATCGGATAGAACGTCAGTTCGAGCGGCAGGCCGGCGCCGGTGGTTTGTCCCGACGTGATCCAGCCGAGTTCGATGGCGTGAAAGGCGACATAGCCGGCGATAATCAGCACCAGCGCCGCGCCAATGTCGTCAATGGCGTCCTGCCATGATTGCGGCAGCAGCGCGCGGAAGAACACCACGCCCGGATTTTCGCCGCGCGCCAGTGCCGAGGCCGCGCCGAAAAAGGCGGAGGCCACCATCAACCCGCGGGCGACGTCGTCGGCCCACTCGACCGGGGCGGTGAAGAGCGAGCGGGCCAGCACCGAATAGATCACGACCGCAAGATCGGCCGCAAGCAGACCCGCAGCCACGGTGTCCGAGACCCGCAGCAAGATGCCGGTTACTCGCCGCGCGGCGCCGCTGTCCACCCCGGGCAGGGCAGTGGCAACTTCCGCCATCGTCAGACCGAGGTGGCGCGGATCAGGTCGACCACGGGCTTGGCATCCGGATGCGCCTTCACGAAGGCCTCGCTCTGCGGCAGCACGCGCTTGCGGAAGGCCTCGCGGTCGCAATCGATGATCGTGACGCCCTTGTCCTTCAGCTGCGCCAACGCTTCCTTCTCGACCGCCAGACCGTGGGCGCGGGTATCGGCAGCGGCCTTTCGCGTAATGTCGGTGAAAGCCTCGCGCGTCGACGCCGGCATGCGGTTCAGCGTGGTTTCCGAGCAATAGATCGCCAGCGGCGAGAAGTTGTGCTGGGTGAGCGAGTAGAATTTCGCCGTCTCGAAGAATTTCGAGGCGACGATGGTCGGCGGGTCGTGCTCGAGCCCGTCGAGCACACCGGCTTGCAGCGCCGTGTAGATTTCGCCAAACGCCATCGGCGTTGCTGCGGCGCCCATCAGGCGCAGGCATTCAGTGATCACGGGGTTGGGCAGGGTTCGGATCTTCAGCCCGGCAAGGTCATCCGGATTATTGACCGCCTTGCGCGCCAGTACCGAACGGGAGCCGAAATTGTACGCCCAGGCGATGATACGGATATTGGCGCCCTTCAGCAGCGCCTGCTCGATCGGCGCCGCCGCACCGGCATCGAACGCCTTGGTCTGTTGCGGGAACGATGTAAAGAGATAGCCGAGGTCATAGGTACCGACCACGGGCACGAGATTGGCGGCAATCGAGGAGCCCGAAACCATCATGTCGATCACGCCGAGCTTGACCGAATTGATGACGTCGATCTCCTGTCCGAGCTGATTGTCGGGGAAGAACGCCACCTCGATCTGTCCAGCGAGGTTTGACGCCGCGATCTGCTTGACCAGGTTGTCGTAGTAGACGCGGCCGTTGGCGAATTTCGGATCGTTGGCCTGCGAGGAGGATAGCTTCAATTTCAGCGTCGCCGCTTCGGCGCGTCCAATCAGCGCCGGTGCGGCGAGGCCGGTTGCCGCGAGCGCAGCCGACGAGCGAAGCAGGTGACGGCGATTGACCGAAAATGACGTGGCCCGAAATGACATGGCGCGATTCTCCCCGATATGCGGATCGTTGGATGTCCGCATCTATTTAACCGCAAAGTTAACTTTATCGATCCTGCCGGCACAAGTGGCCAATGCGCTTTCCGGTTCCAAAATGCCGCTGGACTGGCGGCGGTCATCGATTTCCGTCTTGACGTTTGGTTTTGGCGCCCAGCGATCAGCCGGGCTCCATGCCTTTGGCCTTGATGACGGCGAGCGCCGGCGGGCCGGCGAGGAATTTGACGAACGCCTTCGCGGCGTCGACTTCCTTGCTCGCCGCCGATACGCCGGCCGAGAAGGAAGTATAGGACTGAATATCCGCCGGCAGCGGCCCGGCCAGCTCGGCGCCGGGGTGGGGCAGGATCTCGCTGATCTGGGTCATGCCGATCTCGATTTCGCCATTCGTGACCGCTTCCCCGACGCCGCCTTGCAACAGCTTCAGCTTGGGTTTCAGTGCGTCGGCAATGCCGAGTTTCTCGAACAGCGTCTTGAGATAGGCGCCGGTGGCGCCACCGGCCGTATAGCCGACGGAGTTCGCCTTCAGGAGCGCCTGCTTGAAAGCTTCGCTGGTGGCGATATCGGGCTTGGCGGCGCCCTTCTTGATAGCAATGCCAATTCCCGAATGCGCGATCGCCGTGCGCGTGGTCTCGATCTTGCCGCTGCTCGCGAGTCCGTCGATGATCGGTGTCGTGAGGATGGCCACGTCGAACGCGGTGCCCTGGTCGATCTTCTCTTTCAGGACCGAGGCCGGCGAGAACGTCACATCGACCTTGCTACCGGTGGCCTTCTCGAATTGCGGTGCGAGTTCTTCGAGCGTGGTCTTCACGGCCGTTGACGCCAGCACCTTGATTTCAGCGGCTTGCGCCTCAGCCGTCAGCAGCGGCGTCGCCACTGCGACGATCGCGGCAATTCGATATCGAATTTTCATTCTCTCCTCCCGAATACTCGTTCTTGTTTGACGGCCGTCGCCAACTTAGCGAAATGCCCGCGTCGCCGCTATGTCGCCCGAGGATGGCCTGCGGCGCTCAATGTCGCTTGACGAATTCAAGAACCTTCGCGTTGAACACGTCCGGATGCTCCCACGCGATGGCGTGACCGGAATCCGGCACCTCCGCCCACTCATGATCTTTCATGTGAGCGGCCCAAATGCGCATCAAAGCGGGAGGCGCCAGCAGGTCGGCATCCGCTGCGATGATGAGGGTCGGCGTCGGGATGGTCTCGATCTTTGCAAATGTGTTCGGCGTGCGCAGCGGCTGGCTTGGCGCGTCCTTCTGGCGGGAATGCTCGTCGATATCGACCCAGCGCTTGGTGCCGTCCGGATCGGCGCCACGATAGGAGGCGCCGACTTCGCGGTAGACCGCGGGAAGTTTCCTGATGTCGGGAATTTCGATGCGGGCGGAGAAATCGGCGATTTCCTTGTCGCGGATGCTTCCGGTGCTGCCGCCGATCACAAGGCCGCGCAGTTTTTCCGGATGCCAGGCGGCATAATCGAGCGCAGCAAATCCGCCGCCGGCGACACCGAGCAGGTGGAATTTGTCGAGCTTGAGATATTCGACCAGCGCGTCGAGATCGCTGGCAACAGTTCCCGGCTGCGGTCCGCTCGCGGGGTCGGCCATGCTGTTGCCCCAGCCGCGGCGATCAAATGTGATGACGCGGTATCCGGCTTTCGAGAAGCCCGCGATCTGCGCGGCCCAGACCGCGCTGGTGCCGGTATTGGCGTGGAGCAACACGATCGGCACGCCGGTGCCGCCTGAATCCGTGAACCATAGTTTTACGCCGGCAAGGTCGGCATAGGCACCGGCCGAATTATCGGTGGCGTGCGCGGTTGCGGCGATCTGGCTCGTTAGCGCCAGCGCGAAGATGCCCGTCCAAAAGTTGCGGATCAACATTCGATCACGTGCATGTGCGAGGGAACCCGAGGTTAACATAATTTTAGAAAAGCGATCAAATCCGCCGCCGCGACCGGCGCGTTACTCCTCGGCCCTGCGCCGGAACCCGGTCTTCTGAGTTTTCAGCGCATCAAAGATTGAATGGATGGAGGCCTCGATGAGGTACGTTAGAGATATTGCCCTGGCCGGTTGTTTGCTCGCACTCGCATCGCCCGCGATGGCTGCGGGTGCGTATAACGTACAAGGCGCGTATCGCGCTACGCACGGACCGGCAGTCGTGCACCGGATGCGCGCTCAGGATTTCGATCATTTTGATCTGGGTATCGCCCGGCCGAGATATCACTCGGGCTGGGGTGGTCCCTATGGCGATGGCGACTATCCGGGAACGGTCGATCAAAACATGGGACCGCCATACTGGGGCCACTAGTGGAGTGGATCTGCTACCCTTGCTCAAGGCGCTAGCGCGCCAGTCCCCAGTCAGCGCAGACGCTGCCAAGAAAACCAAATGTCCTCTTGGGAGCGCCTGTGCCGTTTTCGTCCTCGGCGGTGACCTGGGTGACGATACCTTCAGGCGAGGCAATCACCGTGAGTTTGCAGATGCGGGGATCGTCCGTCATGTAGCCCGGAGTTTCCCCATCTTCGTAGCGGCCTCCATACCCCTCGGTGGTTCGCCGCCTCTTGGCTCTTGGGTCGGGTGGACCGAGCTCCCAAACATAGAACATCTCGTCGTTGTCCATCTTCTTGCGGCCGGTAGGTAGCCCAAACTTGTCGGCGACGACCTGGACATTCTGCCCGACGAATTGACTGCCGGCCTGGGTCGATGGCGCTGCATCCTGCGCCGTCGCCCAGCCGCAGCTCAAAACCACGCAAAAAACCCCTGCGCCTATGCTTCGCATCGTTCCTATTCCTCCGACCGAGCGACCCGGCCGCCCGCTCGTGGTCTGCGACATCGTCTGAGTGGGGCCATTGGCTGGCAATCTCAGGCAATCTAAAGGCTATTTTAGATAGCCTAAGGGTTTTGGACAGCCGTCGAAATGTATATGTTTGTCTTGGGCGACGCACTATCATCCGGATAGTGCATCAACTTCGTCCGCCCGCGCGAAGGCAAGATCGAGCAGGCTTGCGGATCTGCCAGGCAGGAGAACATCATGGTTAAATTTGGGCTCACAGGAACTGCAGTGCTGTCGCTGGCCCTCATCGGTGCGGCCGCGGCCCATGCGCAGAGCGTCGATGGGCATCAATACCGAAGGCACCTGCACGCGGCGCCTCCGCCCGTCGTTGCTTACGAGCCGAACCTGCCGGTCGAGCAGGCTATACGATTTGGTTACAGCCAGGGATACGCCAATTATCCATCCGGTTGGGGTGGCATCTATGGCGACGGCCGCTATCCCGACAACACCGTCTCGAATGGTCGCTACAATGCTCTTCATTGAGCAGGGCGACGGAACCTGACAGGGTTCAAAGAACGGGCGACGGTTTGACACCGGAGCTTTTTCTTCCGAGCGACAGTCCTCGGCAGGCACGAAAAAGCCCCGGTGATACCGGGGCTTTCTTATTTGCGCTTTCAGGCCGATCAGTATTTCGCGACGACCGGACCGCCAAAGCGGTAGTTGATGCCGACCCGGCCGATCGAGTCATTGAGCGGAACGCTGCGGGGACCTTCGCCCTGGATCGTGTTGAACGCGGTGCTGTTGTACTCCATGTGCAGCACCTCGAACTTGGCGGACCAGTTCGGCGCAAATCCCCATTCGAGGCCGACACCCGCGACCCAACCGGTATGCGTCGATGTCGTCGACGCGAGGAGAGCGAGGGTGTTCGCGTCCTTGATGCCGGCTTCAGCGCCGGTGGCCGCAAAGCCGCCAGTGCCGTAGAACAGCAGGTTGTTGACCGCATAGCCGACACGCGCGCGCGCCGTCGCCACCCAGGTTTCCTTGGTGAAGCTCAGGAACGCCGGATTGCCGGCGATGCCATTATCGGTATTGCTGCCGTATTCGCTGCCCCACGAGCCATCACCCTCGAAACCTAGGACGAAGCTCCCCATCTGCCAATTGTAGCCAAGAGTTCCGCCGCCGATACCGCCCTTGATATTGTAGCCGTTCGCAAAGCTGAGCGTCGAGTTTGTCTGGCTGACGTGGTCGCTGGCCCCCAATGATCCGCCGGCTGTGGCACCGATGTAGAAGCCGGTCCAGTTGTAGATCTGCTCGACCGGCGCTGCTGCCTTCATCGGCAGGTCAGCTGCCATTGCGGCCGTTGGAGCGAGAGCCAAAATGGTGGCTGCACTGAGGAGGGTCTTCTTCATGATGGTCATCTCTCTAAACTGTCTCGCTGAAGCCTGCTTGTGGGAGGAGCGCGCGTTCTGGTTCTGACGGGGCATTAGAACCTCCACTGGATGCCGGTCGAGACGCCGGCGAGGATCGGACCCGTCCAGATGTGCGGATTCGAAGCCAGGCCGCCGGTGGCATCAAATGCCGAGTGGGCATCGGTGGTGACGCCGTGACCGCCTGCGCCGAGATCGTAGTGAGATGTCGGCCCGTTGATGGTCGCGGCCACCGCGGTATACCAGGTCAGGTTCGACCCGAACTTGTGCTTGTAGTTTGCCGTGACCATGTCGGCGGAGTTGTCGTTGTTCGCGAACGTGGCACCACCGTCGAGCGTCGTCTGCGTGGCCGAGTTGTGCTGCCCGGGGTCGCCGGGTGTGTTGAATGCATGAGCCCAGCCGAAGCTGATGCTGTCCACCGGCGTCAATTCCTGGGTCACGAAGAACCACGTGCCATTGCGCTGACGTTCGTTCTGAAATGCCAGCTCGGCCGGTAGGTAGCGATGGAACGATTCAAAGATGCCCCCGACCGTGGTCTTGGTGGAGAAGGTATAGAGGGCGCCGACCTTCCAGGCATCTTCGTCACCGACATCCTCGTTGCAGAGTCGCAAGAAGTTGGCCGCTGATACCGCGGGACTGGGGCCGGCAAACAACCCGTTAGCCAGTCCAAACGCCTGAGTCTGCGAACAGCTGCTCGCATTGGTGAAGAGCCCGCTATTGGCGATACCATAAATGGCAGCAATGTCGCTTTGCCTGTTGGTACCAAAGTGCCGTTCGTAAGCCGCGGTCACGTAGAGCGGGCCGTTGGTGTAGCTCAAGTTGGCGCTGACCGCGTTGCCAAATGAGCCGTCGCCGCAGGTCACCGGCAGGTTGCCGCCCGAGGTCGGATCATTGCCGCCGGTACAATCCCCGGAGCCGGCCGGGATATTGTCATTGATTGTCGCGCGGTTCTGGCCCGGCGAGAACAGCGCGTTGAACTGGAAGCCGCCGATAGTCGGTGATTCATACCAAATCGAGTGATCGAGCCGGCCGCCGAATTCCACACGGTTGTCGCCGCCGGTATTGCCCATGATGACATGCATATCGCCGATTTCGCCGGCGAATGGGTTGAAACCGCCGGTCGACCTCTCATACGGACTCGTCGTTTTGCCGATCTTGACCGCGCCCCACTCGGGATTGGCAAAACCGATATAGGTGTTGCGGTTGAACAGCGAGCCGTTGACACCATTGCTCAGGTTGCTGTTGCTCTCCCTGGTGCCGGGGGTACTAGAAACATCGAAGCCCACTTCGAGCTGATAGACGAAGTTGAACGGCAGATTAGGCAACCGCTGGAAACCGCGTACACCGAGATAGGAGCTGTTACTGGCAATCGCCGGCATCCAGCCGAAATTACCCACCGGGGCAGGCTCGCTCCCACCGGCGAGCCCAGTGTTGTTTATATTTCCGGCAAGAGCTTTGGTCGTGTCATCGAACGAAATGTCGATGTTGCCGTAACCCGTGATCTCGCCGCCCGGCGTGTAGAAGGTGAGCGGATTGCCCTTCTTGTGCTCAAGGAAGCCGTGGCCGTTGGCATCGATCTCGGGCGCGACGAGCGCGGGTGCTGGAGTTGGTGTGCGCGTTGCGAGCACCGCGCCGACCGCTGGCGAAACGCCGGGCTTGGCAGGCGTCGCGTTCTTGATGGAGGCGTCATCACGCTTGTTGAGTTGCCTTCTCAACGCCGCATTCTCATTGGCGAGCGCTGCGTCTCGTTTCTCAATCTTGTCGAGCCGCTTCAACACCTCGTCGAGTCTGTCATCGGCGGAAGCAGGCAGTGCCTGCAACACAAACCCCGCTGCGAGTAAGGTTGCGCCCAGAACGCGTTTTCTCATCGTCTCGCCCCCCAATTCAAATCAGTTGAGGAGCCTCGCTTGGTCGCACGATACCGTCAACGCGGCGCGGAATTCAGAGATCTAACGCAGTTGCGAAATCGCTCGGCTTGCGAACCATCGGAAAATCAATTTATTTCAAGATGATGTGTGCGTATGCGCTAGTTTGTCGCAATGCGGTATGCGATGTGTCGTTCTGGCAACACTTAGGAATAATGTATACCAATAACGGGAATAAGTAGCAGCGAAAGCAGGCGCCTGAGAATCAGATCGGGAATATCTCGCCGGTGAAAACGGCAATGTGCGGCGGATGATCGGTGACCGTGAAAGCTTGTCGTGGGCTTCAACACCAAGCCGTGCACGAGGATCTCAGCCGAGGTTCATCTCGACCGCCATGCGGATGAGATCGGAATGGCTCTTGGCGCCGAGTTTCTGCTTCAGAAGCGATGTCGAATTGGCCACCGTCTTGTAGGAGATACCGAGCGCATCCGCGATCTCGGCGATCTTGTCGCCTCGACGCAGCAGCGTCAGAATCTCCAGTTCGCGCGTCGTCATCTTGTTGGCCGGGCTGGCCTTGGCGGCGGACGCGAACGTGACGGCTTCGGCGAGGTGCGGTGAAATGTAGTTTTCACCGGCGGCGACCTTGAGCACCGCTTTGACGAAAAGCCGTGGATCATCGGATTTTGAGAGATAGCCTTGCGCGCCCATCTCGACCGCCCGCACCACGAACGCCGGATCGTCGTTCATGCTGAACATGATGATCCGGGCATCAGGATCTTCCTTGCGGATCTGCCGCATCAATTCAAAGCCGGAAACGTCCGGAAGCTTGATGTCGATGACGGTGATATCGGGCTTGCTTTCCTGGAACGCGAGCAGGCCGGCTTTGGCGTTTCCGGCGCCCTCGATCTTCACGGATGCGTCGGACACGAACAAGGACCTGCAGCCGGAGACGACGACCGGATGGTCATCGACGATCAGCACCTTCGTTTGAGTCTTTTGATGTTCGGGGATCATGATGGTTATCGTTGCTCGGGGTATAAACGCGGATCGCAGATCAGCGGAATAGAATCTCTCTAGAAAGTTGGGATGACGATATGTGGAAAAGGCTTCCTTTGCGGTTTCGGCTTTTTCTGCCGACCATCGGCTTGATCGCGGCTTCCCTGCTTTTCGGCATATTTGCCCTGCAGACATTTTCGCCCGATCAGTTCGAAAGGGAAAGTGAGGACGCCGCTGCCCTGGTCAAGACTGTGACGAAAGGTCTCAACGCGGCGCTCTCGGTTGCGGGAAACCCCGGACCGACGCTGGAGGCCTTTGCCGACGGCATTGGCAGGGGAGACGCAATCCAATACCGCAAGGCCGACGCTTCCGTAAGCACGCCCAAGATCCGGTTGAATACCGACGCCGTTCCTGCCTGGTTCGTGGGGCTGTTGCGAATACCCAACCTTGCGACCGCTCACCCGATTATCGTTGGCGAGCAGCATGTCGGCGATATCCTTTTCGTTCCCGATCTGACGCCCGATTTGAATGAGAAATGGCTTGGCTTTCTGGCGATCGTTCTGTCGGGCACGGCTCTTTTGGTGCTGGCGGCGGTCAGCGCCTATTTGACGACGACGATGGCTTTGCAGCCGCTGCAGCAACTCGGTGCAGGGCTGGCGCGCATGCAGCGCGGCGATTATGACAGAAAGATTCCGCTGCTCGGACCTCCCGAAGTCCGCAAGAGCTGCGCGGAAGCCAATCAGCTGGCGCGAAAGCTCAAACGATTGGCGAAGGACAATCGCGACATGCTGCGCAAGCTCGTGTCGCTGCAGGACGATGAGCGCGAAGAGCTCGCCAAGGAACTGCATGACGAGCTTGGCCCATTGCTGTTTGCGATCCGCGCCAACGCCATCGCGCTGTCGGGATCGTCCAGCGATCCGGAAGCGCCGTCCAATCAGCTCATCGAGGCAGCCGAAGCGCTTCAGCAGGCCAGCCGCCGGATTCTGGAAGGGCTTAGTCCGCTCTACCTCGAAGAACTCGGACTTGAGAAAAGCATCGAGACGCTGCTTCAGAATGCGCATGCGGCGTTGCCGTCCGTTGCGACTTCGGCCGAGATCGATCCGCGGCTGGATTCGCTCGATCACCTGATGTCGCAGACGATCTACCGCGTGGTCCAGGAAGCGATCACCAACGTCATCAAGCATGCGCAGGCGAGTACATTGAACGTCGTTGCCGACTTGCGCGATCAGGCTGTCACGATCGAGGTCTCTGACGACGGCATCGGATTTCCCGAAAATGTCGCGCTCGGCAGGGGGCTGACGGGAATGTCCGATCGCAGCCGCGCGCTGGACGGAAAACTGGATTTGCTGCGCGAGAATGGAAGAACGGTGGTGCGCTGCTGGCTGCCCTTGGCGGCCGCCCGAGTCGGTTGACTGTAACGCCGCATCCATAGCGGAAAAGGTTTCCCTGGCGGAGCGATCATGTCCGGCATCTCATCACGCTTTTGTTCCAAGGCATTGTCATCATTCTGATTATTGACAGTTCCTGGAAACTGATCTACCTCCGACAACAGGGGATAGCGATCTCCCCTCCAGGCGACATGCCCAAGAATCGCGTCCTGTTCACCAAGGGCGCAGCATGTCTTCATATACCTCAATTCCTTCAGACAAATTGTCCCGGCTCATTGGCACGGCAAAGCTGCCGGCCCTGATCGACGTCCGCAGCGACGAAGAATTCGCGGCGGAGCCACGTCTCATTCCGGGCGCAACGCGCCGTTCCCATCGTAATGTCCAGGAATGGGCAGCCGACTTTGTCGGCAAGTCCGTGATCGTGATCTGTCGTGATGGCGGTGGCCTTTCGGAGGGCACGGCGGCCTGGCTGCGCCACAGCGGCATATCAGCCGAAACGCTGGAAGGCGGCCACGCCGCCTGGAGGAACGCAGAGCTTCCGACGGTCGCGGCCGATAAGCTTCCCAAACGCGACGCGCGTGGGCGCACCGTCTGGGTGACGCGGTCGCGGCCCAAGGTCGACCGCATCGCCTGTCCCTGGCTGATCCGCCGTTTCGTGGATCCTTCCGCCGTGTTTCTGTTCGTCACCCCTGCCGAGATCGAGGCGGTTGCCGAGCGTTTTGGCGCCGCGCCATTCGATGTCGAGCGCGTCTTCTGGAGCCATCGCGGCGAGCTCTGCACTTTCGATGTCATGGTGCAGGAGTTCGGCCTGTTGATGCCGCCATTGGAGCGGCTGGCGACGATGGTCCGCGCGGCCGACACGGCGCGGCTCGATCTTTCACCGGAGGCGCCGGGCCTGCTCGCCGCCTCGCTCGGCCTGTCGCGCATGTATGACGACGATCTGGAGCAGCTGAACGCCGGCATGCTGATCTACGACGCGTTCTATCGCTGGTGCCGCGATGCCGCGAAAGAAACCCACCATAGTCCAACCAGGGCAAAGCCGTAGTGGCCAAGGGGGAGACCGAAGGGGGGAGACACAGGGGCGATCTGACCAAGAGAAAAGGCGCGATCATGCGTATCAACATCTGGACGGCCACATTCGCTCTCATGGCATTTTCCGCTGTATTTGGCGCTCAGAGAGCCGAGTGGAACACCATCGCAGAACCCTTCGTGTCGCCAGCGCATGCCCAGGAAATCGACTGGGCGAAGGTCGACGAGACGCTCGGGCGGAAAGCGGCCGTGTCGGGCGACGTGCACCGCTACGGCTTCGGGCGCTCCGACCTTTCGGTGACGCTGGATGGCGTGACGATCAAGCCGGCATTTGCACTCGGCGGCTGGATCGCGTTCAAGCCCGCCCATGGCGGCGTGATGGCGATGGGCGATCTGGTGTTGCTGGAGAGCGAAGTCAATCCGGTGATGGCGAAGATGATCGCAAGCGGGCTTCAGATCACCGCCGTGCACAATCACCTGCTGCGCGCCAGTCCTGCGACCTTCTACATGCATGTCGCCGGTCACGGCGATGCCGTGAAGCTCGCCTCGGCGATCCACGATGCGCTCGCCGAAAGCAAGACGCCGCTCAGGGTTACCCCTTCGACGACGCCACCTCCGGCGGTCGACCTCGACACGGCGCAACTCGACCAGATCATCGGTGTCAAGGGACAGGCGAATGGCGGCGTGTATCAGTTCGGCGTACCGCGCCGCGATCCGATCACCGATGGCGGCGTGCCCTTGGTCCCGGCCGGACCGATGGGGGTTGCGACAGGCATCAACTTCCAACCGACCGGCAATGGCAAGGCCGCGATCACGGGCGACTTCGTCATGACCGGAGAAGAAGTCAATCCGGTGATCATGGCGCTGCGGAGCAACGGCATCGAGGTGACAGCATTGCACAGTCATATGATCGACGAGCAGCCGCGGCTGTTCTTCATGCACTTCTGGGCCAACGACGACGCGATCAAGCTTGCCAAGGGCCTGCGTGCAGCACTGGACAAAACTGCGAGCACCAAGAGCTGATAGCGAATCGTAGGTAGCGATAGTGACAATGACAACGGCAGTCGAGCGGGGCCGGATAGCTGAGAAGCCCGCCACATCTGGTTGACAGATTCGACGGCGAAGATTTAATTTTGCAGTACGGGAAAGCGATCTTCCCGCGAGGCGACATGCCGAAGAATCGCGTCCGATTCACCAAGGGCGTAGCATGTCCGACAGTCGTCAAGATCTACCCAAGCGCCGAAATCGCACTCGCATCTGGATTGCGGGCATCATTGCTGCGATCCTGGCAATCAGCGGCACGTTTTATGCTGTGGCGGTTCCCGGCTTGTCGAGCGCGCTCCGCGAGCCACCGGCCGTGGAGACGCTGGTCGCTACCTGGCTGCTGCATCAAAGCGTGCCGGATCAAGCGAAGAACGCCGTCAATCCCTTGAAGAGCGATCTCGCCAGCATCGCAGCCGGCCGCGATCTCTATCGGGAAAAATGCGAGACGTGTCACGCCTATGATGGCGGCGGCAGAACCACCATCGGCGCAGGCCAGTATCCGCGTCCGCCGGCGCTGCGATCGTTTGCGATTCAGGCGACCTCGGACGGCGAGCTTTTTTATCATATCCGCAACGGCATCCGTAACACCGGCATGCCGGCCTGGAATCTGCCCGATCGGCAGATCTGGCAGCTCGTCAGCTACCTCCGGCACTTGCCGCAGGTAGCTGAACTGGCTCCGGCCGCGGCCGCACCCACAAGCCCGCCGCCACCGGATCACGGACGTTATGCCGGCTCGCTCGCCTGCAAGGGCTGTCACGAGGAAATCTATGCCCGCTGGATGAAGACGCGCATGGCCAATGTCGTGCGCGATCCGCGCGAGCATCCCGATGCCATCACGCCGGATATCTCCAAGCCCAACCCGGTCTTCAACTTCACCAAGGACGACGTCGCTTTCGTCTATGGCAGCCGCTGGAAGCAGCGCTATTTCAAGAAAGTCGGCGACGACTATTTCCCGCTTCCGGTCCAGTGGGATGTCTTCCATCAGACCTGGAGCAAATATTTCGTTCCCAACAGCGGTGACTGGTGGGCGCCGCTCTATCCGCCGGACAACTTCCAGCGCCCGACCGGGCCGCTCTGTGACGGCTGTCATTCCGTCAATTACGATATCAAGACCAAGACTGTCACCGAGTGGAACGTCGGCTGCGAGCGATGCCATGGGCCGGGTGAAGCGCACGTCAAGAAGCCGGTTCGTGAAACAATCGCGAATCCGGGGCGGTTCGACTACGTCCACGCCAGCGATACCTGCATCCAGTGCCATTCGCAGGGGCAGCCGCTGAGCAACCCGATCGAAGGCAAATATTATGACTGGCCGGTGGGTTACGACGTCACCAAGAATCTGAAAGACTACTGGAAGCTCGAGGAACACAAGCTCGGCGAAACCACCTTCACCCATTTCGCCGACGACACCGGCCACAAGAACCGCATGCAGGGCAACGACTTCGTGCAGAGTCTGATGTATGCCCGCGGCGTCACTTGCTTCAGTTGCCACGATGCGCATGGCACCGAGAATGCCGGCATGGTGCGCAAGCAGGGCAACGCGCTGTGCCTTGATTGTCACGGCCCGAATGCGCAAGCGGGACCGCACGCTCCGAGCGTCGAGGCGCATACCCATCACAAGTCCGGCAGTCCGGGCAACGAATGCATCGCCTGCCACATGCCGAAGATCGAACAGACGATCTCTGACCAGAATGTCCGCAGCCACACCTTTCGTTTCGTGACACCGGGTGACACCGAAGCGCTCAAGATTCCGAACGCATGTAATCTGTGTCACACCGATAAATCGACCGAATGGGCGAAGGCCGCGCTGGAATCCTGGCCGGATCGCTCGCCGTGGCGGATGTCGCGATGAGAGAGGCTTCGCGCGCGAGGCGATATTTGGTTGCGGCCGGCACCGTCGGCCTCGCACTTGGTCTTGGCGTGCGGCCCGCGTCCGCCTACCGCCCGTTCGACGGCACCGACGCGGCTGTGGCCGACGTCCACGAAACCGAGGTCGAGCTTCAACCGTTCGGAGTTCAAAAGACCGGCTCGCAATCGACCGCGGTCGCGCCGTTCGTCGTTTATAACTACGGCTTCGCCGAGCGTTGGGAGATGGTGCTGCAGACCGAGATGCTGTCGCCGATCACCGGCGGTGGCCAGCCCAGCGTCGCGGCAACGGGCGCGTTCCTCAAATATGTCATCGTGCCGGGCTCGCTGCAGGACAAGTCCGGATCCGGCATCAGCGTCGCCACCGAATTCGGCCCCTTGCTGCCCGGTATAAACGCCGACTCCGGTGTCGGATTCAGCTGGGCCGGCATCGTGTCGCAGCGCTGGGACTGGGGCACGATGCATTTCAACGTCGAAGCCAATCTCACGCGCGATCATCAGGCCGAGTCATTTGTCAGCGTGATCCTCGAAGGACCACGTAATTGGACTGTCCGCCCGGTGATGGAAGTCTTTTACGACAAGGTATGGACCGAGGGCGAAAGCCGTTCGGTGCTGATCGGCGCGATCTGGCAGGTCGAAAAGGATCTCTCGCTCGACGCGGCGTATCGCTACGCCACCGTGAACGGTCGCGCCGTCAATGAAATCCGTGCCGGACTTACGTTTGCGTTCAAGGAGGAGGGCGACAAGGCTCCGACGAAGCCGGGTGTGACCTTCAGCAATTGGGGCCTCTCAAAGTAAGGCGCCGGCCCGGCTGATGTTGCTTGGAAGGCAGCTAGCGCCCGCCTGCCGGAATTGCGAACCTCGCAATGCTGTGACGTTCCGGAATTTCGCGGTGTCTTGCCCTGGCCAATCGGGTGATAGTAGCCGGCATCTCCGCCTGACCCAGGGGAAGGCCGCAATGTTCTATTTCCTGACCAAAGCCGCTGTTTCGGGGGTGACCGCCGCCATTGTGTCCGAAATCGCCAAGCGCAGTCCGGCATTCGGCGCCCTGGTCGCCTCGCTGCCGCTGGTTTCGATCATGGCCGTGATTTGGCTTTGGCGGGACACGGCCGATCCGTCGCGGATAGCCTCGCACATGGAAGCAACCTTCTGGTACGTGTTGCCTTCGTTGCCGATGTTCCTGCTGATTCCGGCGCTGCTTCGCAGCGGCGCGGGTTTCTGGGTGTCATTGATTGCAGGCTGCATCGTCACCTTCGTCTTGTATCTTGTAACGGCCTCGGTCCTCGCGCGCTTCGGTGTCAACCTGTGAGGCGTGCTCGCGAACTCGGGCAAACGATGAGCATCCATCAATGTCTCGGCCCTGACATCCGTACACCGTCGCGGTGCGCGCGCTCGCGAATGTCAGAGCCAAATGGACGGCGCGCGCGAGGACGATGAGCATTTCTACCAAACCTCCGCCGGTCGCAACCGGGACAGGTATTTCCCGTCTCTATCTCGCGCGCGGTCTTCGTGGCTTCGGCGATGGCTTCGCCATCATCATCCTTCCCGCTTACATGACCGCGCATGGCTTCGATGCGGTCGCGGTGGGCATCGTGGCGACCGCTTCTCTGTTCGGCACGGCTCTGTTGACGCTCGTCACGGGTCTCATTGCGCCCCGGCATGATATGAGGGCCTTGATGCTGGTTGGCGCCGGGCTGATGGTGCTCACCGGCATCGCGTTTCCCAACGTCGAGCATCTCGCCTTGATTTCGCTGGTCGGGTTTGTGGGAACGATCAATCCCTCGGCCGGCGACCTCGGCATGCTGGTGCCGCTGGAGCACGCCATGCTGGCGCGCAGCGCATCGGATCGCGAGCGAACACGCGTTTTCGCGCGCTATAGCCTGATCGGATCGCTATCCGCCGCGGCCGGCTCGCTCGCTTCGTCCTTGCCGGACTTCCTCGGCTCTGCGGGCATCGACAATGTCAGCGCGCTGCGATGGATGTTCTATGCTTATGCGGCCCTCGGCCTTGCGAGCGCAGTTTTGTACAGCGGACTGCCGCGCGCACATGCGGAAGAAAAGAGGCACGCGCCGCTCGCGGCGTCGCGCAGCATGGTCTATCGGCTGGCGGCTCTGTTCTGCATCGATTCCTTTGCCGGCGGCTTCATCGCTCAATCGCTGCTGGTGCTCTGGCTGTTCGAGCGGTTCGATCTGTCGCTGTCGGCTGCCGGCGTGTTCTTTTTCTGGTCGAGCACTTTGAGCGCATTCTCCTATCCCGTGGCGGCTTGGCTCGCCAAGCGCATCGGGCTCGTCAACACCATGGTGTTCACGCACATTCCCTCGAGCGTGTTCCTGATTCTTGCCGCGTTCGCGCCCAACCTGTATGTCGCGCTGGGTCTGTTACTCCTGCGCGCGGCGCTGTCGCAGATGGATGTGCCGACCCGGACGTCCTACGTGATGGCCGTGGTGACCCCGGCGGAGCGTCCGGCTGCGGCCAGCGTCACCACCGTGCCGCGCAGTCTCGCCTCGGCGGTCAGCCCCGTCATCGCCGGTGCATTATTGGCGACGTCTTTCTCGGGATTGCCGCTCATCCTGTGCGGAGGCCTGAAGATCGTTTACGATCTCGCGCTTCTGTTCACCTTCAGGCATATCAAACCGCCTGAAGAACAGCTTTAGGCTCGCTCAACGTCCGACGATCTCCGGCACCTTGGTCGCGGGCGGCGTGTTGCGGCTGCGCTGGGTGCGGACGATACCGTCGATGACGGTCATGCCGATACCGGGCAGATCGCCGAGCCGGACGCTCTCGAGAATGTTCTTGCCTGGCGAGTGCTGCGCCTTGTCCATCAGCACGAAATCGGCCGCGCGGCCGACCTCAATCAGGCCGCAGTCGAGCGCACGCATCCGCGCGGTGTTTCCGGTCGCGAGGCAAAACGCGATTTCCGCAGGCAGCTCACCGAGCGAGGACAGCATCGAGACCATCCGCAAGATGCCGAGCGGCTGCACGCCGGAGCCGGCCGGCGCATCGGTGCCGAGAATGACGCGGGCAAGATCGCCCATCTCGCGCGCGGTGCGGAGCGTATAGAGCGCCGAGCGCTCATTGCCGTTGTGAACCAGCTCCAGCCCGCGTTTGCAGCCCTCGCAGATGCAGCGGATCTGGTTGTCGGGCAGCGCGGTGTGGCCGCCATTGATGTGGCCGACCACGTCGGTGTCGGCTTCCAGCACGACGTCCTTGTCGATCAGGCCCGAACCGGGGATCGACGGGCCACCGGTGTGGATGGTGCTTTGAATGCCGTATTTGCGCGCCCAGCCTACCATCTTGCGCGCGGTGGGTCCGTCCTTGACGCCGCCGAGGCCGACTTCGCCGAGCAGTTTGACGCCGGCCGCGGCCAGTTCCTTGAAGTCTTCTTCTACCATCTCGCATTCGATCACGGGCGCGCCGGCATGTACCTTCACGCCACCCGGCCGCAGCGTCCAGAACGCACGCTGCGCAAATATCGCCATCGCCTTCAGCCCCACGACATCG
>NZ_DASSRP010000048.1:0-3680 GCF_035701725.1 Bradyrhizobium sp. | reverse complement strand
TCGCTCGGGGCGGAGCCGCCGGGGTTCGGGCCCGAACCGGTCGTCGCCAAGAGCGGCGGGCTGGCGGCGGTGACGCTGGCCAAGCTTGCCTCACTGCTGCCGGCCGCTCTCGTCGTTCGGGTCGGGGCCGCCGAGGCGGCGTTCCTGGCGCGGCGCCGCGATATCGCGGCAATCGACGCCGCCGTCGTGTTTAAGAGGCAGGCCGAGGATACGGCGCTGAACCGCGTTGCCGAGGCAAGGGTGCCGCTCGCCGATGCGGAAAACGCCCGGCTGATCGCGTTCCGGCCAGGCGATGGCGGGGTCGAACATCTGGCGATCGTGATCGGGACCCCGGACCCCGCCGCACCGGTGCTGGCACGCCTGCACTCCGAGTGTTTCACCGGCGATCTGTTGGCAAGTCTGCGCTGCGATTGCGGCGACCAACTGCGCGGCGCCATCGCTGCGATCGCGCGCGACGGCGGCGGCGTCCTTCTTTACCTGGCGCAGGAAGGCCGCGGCATCGGCCTCGTCAACAAGCTGCGCGCCTATCGGCTACAGGATGCCGGGTTCGACACCCTCGACGCCAACGAGCAGCTCGGCTTCGACGCCGACGAACGGGTCTACCGGCCGGCGGCGGAAATGCTGCGGCAACTGGGTTTTGGCACGATCCGCCTGTTGACCAACAATCCCGAAAAAGTGGCCGCGCTCGAACGCTACGGCATTCGCGTCGCCGAGCGCGTGCCGCACGTCTTCGCCTCCAACGGCCACAACGAGCGCTATCTGCGCACCAAGGCCGTGCGCGGCGGACACCTGCTTTAGAGCAGCGAACCTTTAGAGTAGGAATCGACGTCCGCGCTTTATCCGCCATCGTTATGGCGGACGAAGCGGTAATCTACAGCACCGTCGCATGCGATGTCGTGCGCCCGGCGATTACCGAGCCGCCAGCCGTTACCGTTGATTGGTTGTTGTCGTGTGGGTCGTGGTGGTGCCACCAGCCCAGGGGTCGGTAGTCGTGGTCGTGTGAGTTTCCGAGCTGCCTGCGGCGCCCTCGCGGTAGGTATCCTTCCGCGTAACCGGGTTCCCGTACATGTCGACACCGTGCTGTGTCGTGGTTGCGTGGTAACCACTGTCCGGTCCCGGAGATATGGTCGTTGACGACGACGTGCCCGGAGCCGGAACTTCCGGTGGTGTGGTTGGCGGAGGATAGGTCTGCGCCGAAGCGATGCCGGTCATCATAACAACGGCGGTCGTGGCCGCTAGTAGATGCTTACTCATGACCTGTTCCGATCTCGCAGGTTAATGTATCAATACAACCCGAGCAGGGGTGCTATGGTTCCGGATTAACTAAACGAGTTAATCTGCTCGGTCAGCAAGCCTTTTGTCTCGAAGCTCTACCACGCGGCGTCCTGGCCTCAGTTAGCCGCCAGCTTCCTACATGGCTCGGTTCTCGAAAGGCGACACCCGGCGCTTCCCAGCGTCAAAATCATTCTATTACAACGTGTTACGGGAACTTGGTGACGGAAGAGGCATCCGCCTCATCGACGTTCGTTCCCATCCTTACTCGTTCACTAATTACAGTTCAATTCAAGCATCTTGTGAAATTTATTGTCCGCCGTAATTCACTTGCGTCCGCCTCAAGCCTCGTTCAGAGTATAGGATAAAGATTGGGACCCCGAGTTCGACGGACACTATGGGCAAGACCCGAAAAACGGCTCACGGTGCGGGTGGTCGAGACGATCAAAAAGCCGGGTCTGCATGCCGATGGCGGCGGCCTTTACTTGCATGTCAGCAAGACGGGCGCGCGCTCGTGGATATTCCGCTGGAGGCGCGACGGCAAGCTACGCGATATGGGTCTTGGGCCGCTGAACACCATCAGCCTAGCCGAGGCGCGTGACAAGGGGCTGGCCTGCCGCAAGCTCAAGCTCGAAGGCCGCGATCCGATCGACGAGCGCCGCGCGCAACGGCAAGCGGCGAAGCTGGAAAGTGCGAAAGCCATAAGCTTCCGCGACTGCGCGGAGGCTTATATCTCGGCGCATCGGGCTGGCTGAAAAACCCTAAACACGCCGCGCAGTGACCGAGCACGCTGCAGACTTACGTCTACCCGATCTTCGGCAATTTGCCGGTGCAGGCGATCGATACCGGGCTAGTCATGAAAGCGGTCGAGCCGATCTGGACAGCAAAACCAGAGACCGCAAGCCGAGTGCGCGGGCGCATCGAGGCGGTTCTCGATTGGGCGGCCGCCCGCGGCCACAGGCAAGGCGAAAACCCTGCCCGCTGGCGCGGCCATCTTGAAAATCTGTTGCCGAAGCGCTCCAAGGTGGCGCGGGTTGAGCATCACGCAGCGCTCCCTTATCGCGACCTGCCGGGCTTCGTAATGGAGCTGCACCAACAAGAGGGGGTTGCCGCTCGCGCACTCGAATTCACGATCCTAACCGCGGCGCGCACCGGTGAGGTGATCGGCGCCACCTGGACCGAAATCGATCTGGAAGCTTGCCTGTGGACGGTCCCTGCTGAGCGTATGAAGGCGGGGAGGGAACATCGCGTACCGCTTAGCGACGCCGCGGTGGCGATCCTGCAGCCCTTCGCCGAAGCCAGAATGAGTCACTATGTTTTCCTCCGGCCTTCGCGCCGGCCGGCGGCTCTCGGAAATGGCGATGTTAATGCTGTTGCGGCGCATGGGGCGCGACGGCCTCACCGTGCACGGCTTCCGCAGCGCGTTTTCCGATTGGTGCGCTGAGCGAACTGCGTTCCCAAGCGAAGTTCGCGAAATGGCGCTAGCGCATACTGTCGGCGATAAGGTCGAGGCCGCCTACCGCCGCGGCGATCTGTTCGAGAAGCCGGCAGTTGGCCGAGGCGTGGGCGAGGCTCTGCATCGCACCCGCGCCGCTCGGCCAAGTTGTGCCGCTCCGTCAGCCATCCATCGCGGCGAAATAAGAGGTCCTATTCCGGGAAGGGTTGCGGCGCGCCCGCCGGCAGCGGCACCTGAAAGGCGTTCAACGCGTTTCCGATCGCCGTGTAATAGCCGACGATCGTGCCAAGTTCGACAACCCCTTGCTCGCCGAAGCGCGCGATCGCCTCGGCAAAGGTGGCGTCCGTGAGCCGCTTGGTGCTGATCAGCTCAGTAACGATGCGATGGACGAGGGCTTGGTCGGGAGCGGTGAAGCTGGGCGTAGCGCCGGTCCGGATGGCCTCGATCGCCGCCGCCGAGACACCGGCCTCGACCCCGAGCGGCGCATGCGCGTGCCATTCGAGACTCACTCGCAGGTGATGCGCGGTCAGGCAGATCGCGAGCTCGGACAAGGCTGGAGGTAGCGAACTGCCCCAGCGCAGGTATTCGCCGAGCCGCTGCAAATGGCGGCATACCTCAGGTGCACGGATCAGTATTTGGAACGGACCGCCAAAACGGCCGCGCCTGCCCGCGACGATCTCGTCATGCACTTCCTTCTGCGCCGAAGTCATCTCGGCCGTGCTGATCTCTCGGTAACGGGTCATCTAGGGCTCCTGGAGCGGCCGCCTGCGCTGCGGTTTTGGCGGCCACCCATTGCTCGGTAAGAACCCAGTCCGTCAAACGAATTTACGTCAGGACAGCGGCCGCCGTCCTTGTGCAGACTACGGCTCGCGGCAGGTTTGATCCCAAGCGATCGGACGGGGGCGCCCTAGTCTGACCGGTTTTGCCCCGATTGTTCTCTAATGGGTCAAGG
>NZ_DASSRP010000047.1:0-8569 GCF_035701725.1 Bradyrhizobium sp. | reverse complement strand
CAACTACACACTTTGTTAACTAACAATGCCACGGCGCGTGGGGAGAAAGCCAGTCCCCACAAACCCGGGTCTCCAGGCGTCGTTACTGTTGGCGGTCGCGCGCTTCGACGTGTTCCGAACGGGAAACCGCCCTTTATTTGGGCGAGGCGATCAGAAGGGATTCCAGGTCGCGCGCGGCGTATATTTCAGATAGCCGATATTGGCGCCGAGCCGCAGGCCGAGGCCCGAGCGGATCGGCACCAGCACGATGTTGTTGGCGGTCAGCGCCGTCATGCCGAAGCCACCGATGATATAGGCGGAACCGTCGATGCCGGCGAAGCGCTGATAGATCGCGCTGGTGGCAGGCAGATTGTAGACCAGCGTCATGGTGCGCGCGCCGTCGCCGCCCCAGTCGAAGCCGACCGACGGACCCTGCCAGTACACTCTGAGATCGCCGGCGTTCTTGGTGTAGAGTGTGCCTTCGCCGTAGCGCAGTCCAGCAACGAAGGCGCCCGAGCCTTCTTCGCCCAGGATGTAGCCGTTCGGCAGGCCCCATTGGCTGACCGCGCGTTCGATCACCGAGGCGAGCCCGCGCGAGACGTTGCCGAAAAATTTGTGGCCGGCGCCGACCAGTTCGTCCGGCCCGTAATAATTCGGGCCCGGCTGGCGCTGCGGTGGCGGCAGGTCCGGCGGTGGCGCCGCCTGCTGCGCGGACACGGGCGCAGCCCAGCACATCAGCGCGATGAACATCATCGCAGCAAGGCGGATGGCGAATTTCATCGAAGTTCCCCTAGATAGTCGGATCCGGCGACGGCTTTAACTCAATGCTGACCAGCATGAATTTAGGCTGAACCGGCTTATCCCCCCGACTCGGATGTTATCAGGTTCAACTATGACGCCAGAACGGCAGGAAGCCAACGACATCGCGACCAAACCGCATTTTCGGCCCCGAATAGCCTTGATTGCGCTCGCCCTGCTGGCGGGACTTGGCGGATTCATGGCGGCGGGAACGGCGGCGAGGGCGGCGACGACCGAGCGCGTGGTGACCAACCGCTATAGCGGGCTGGCGATCGAGGGCTACGACCCCCTGGCCTATTTCATCGACGGCCGGCCGGAACTAGGTCTGCCGGCCTATGAGGCCGCGCAGGGCGGGGCGGTCTGGCGCTTCCGCAACGAGGGCAATCGCGACTCCTTTGCCGCGCACCCGGAAATCTACGCGCCCCAGTTCGGCGGCTATGATCCCGTCGACCTGGCGCGGGGGGTCACGGTGGCGGGAAATCCGCGGTTTTGGCTGGTCACGGGCCAACGGCTTTATCTGTTCGGGCGCGAAGACACCCGCGATGCGTTTGCCGCCGATCCCGCACCCTATCTGAAAGAGGCGACGCAGCGTTGGCCGGCGCTCGAGGAACAGCTCGCGCAATAGGCTTGCTTCTCCTCAGCCACCAACTGTCATTTCCCGCGAAGGCGGGGAATCCAGTATTCCAGAGACATCGTCCTCGATTGAGAAGGCGCGGCGTACTGGATCGCCCGGTCAAGCCGGGCGATGATGTCTCAGATAGTGCGACCCGGCTCAACTTGCCGTCGGATCGCCCCAGGCGACAAACGCCGGCACGATGAAATCGCCGCGCTCGCCGAAGCGCAACGCACGCCCGCTGGCGTCCGTGACCTTGCCGCCGGCCGCGGTAACGATGGCATGGCCCGCCGCAATGTCCCATTCGCTGGTCGGCGCCAGCCGCGGATAGATGTCGACCTCGCCCTCGGCGACCTTGGCCAGTTTTACGGCCGAGCCGAGCCGGACGCGGACCGCGCCCGGCCGTGCGTCGATGAAGGCCTCGGACGCCGCATCGCCATGCGAGCGGCTCACGGCCGCTACCCAAGCCTGCCCAGGCGGTGGAAAACGGCGGGTGTGAATCGGCTGCGGCGGTCCCACTTCGTCGCCTGGCCCGATCGCCAGCCGTTCGGCGATGCGGCCTTCTCCTTGTCCGGCCAGCCCGCGCCAGATCAGCCCGAGCGCCGGTGCGCCGACGATGCCCAGCAGTGGCGTTCCCGCAACCAGCAGCGCGAGGTTGACGGTGAACTCGTCGCGGCCCGCGACGAACTCCTTGGTGCCGTCGAGCGGATCGATCAGGAAGAAGGCGTCCGGGCAGCCGCCCTGCGGCCGCGCGCGCTCTTCCGAAAGCGCGGGAATCCCGGGCGCGAGCTGCTTAAGTCCTTCGGCGATGATGCGGTCGGCGGCGAGGTCGGCCTCGGTCACCGGCGAGCCGTCGCTCTTGCCGTCAACCTGCATCCGGTCGCGATCGACCTTCAGGATCGCGGCCCCGGCCCGGGCGACGAGCGCGGTCAGCGGCGCCATCAGGCGCGCCGCGGCGCTCTGGTCGATCGAAGGGTGGGAAAGGGGCTTGTTCGTTGGCGGGCCCATCAAAAGCCTAACTCTCCTGCGAGCCAATGGTCGCACCGAGTGCCGCCAATTTGAGGTTCCTGCGGTACAAGCGGCGAACGCGATCCAGGAACGTCAAATAGAAGAGCGGCACCACAATCATGATTTGCCAGTGCCCTAACTTTCCGAAGTTCGTGGAAAGGTGCACGCTGAGATGTAACACGAACTTCGGAAAGTGGGCACTGGTGGCGCACGGCTTGCAAAGGGTGTGGCCACAAGTGTGGGGATGCGCGGCCGTTCCGCGCCCCTCCTCGTGTTGGCAGGCCATGGCCTGCCAGTGTATCAAGCCGTCAACTCAGCTTGCCGTGATTCGCCTCGCACGGCGCTGACGTCGATATCAGCTCCGATTTTCAGGAACGCCCATGTCTGGTGCCCCCGGTCCCGCTCCCGATGCCCTCGAACTGGCGGCACTGCTGTGTTCGCGGGTTTGCCACGATCTCATCAGCCCGGTCGGCGCGATCGTCAATGGCCTTGAGGTGCTGGACGACAATCCCAAGCCCGAAGACCGCGACTTCGCCCTCGATCTGATTCGTAAGAGCGCGAAGACGGCTTCGGCCCGGTTGCAGTTCTGCCGTCTGGCGTTCGGCGCCGCCGGGAGCGCCGGGGCCCAGATCGACCTCGGCGATGCCCAGGCGATGGCGCGCGGCCATATCGAGGATGGCAAGACCACGATCGCCTGGAACCTGCCGCGCCTGCTATTGCCGAAGAACCGCGTCAAGTTGCTGCTCAACATGATGGTGATCGCCCAGCACACCATCCCGCGCGGCGGCACGCTTACGGTCGATGCGATCGGCGAAGGCGAGGCGATGAGTTTCCGCGTCACGGCGAACGGGCTCAATGCGCGCCTGCCGCAGAATATCGCCAACATTCTCGGCTCGGGACAGATCGCCGCAACCGACGCCCATTCGGTGCAGCCTTATTATACCCGCCTGCTGGCCCAGGCCTGTGGGCTGAGCGTCGGCCTCACGGTCGAGGGCGAGGCGGTGGTGGTGACCGCAGCGTAACGCGCGGCGCTGGACCCGTGCATTCGCGATTGAAAAGGCGGGGCTTTTGGCCCTGGCGGCCTCCGATCCGCCGGCGGCGCGCTGTTCGGCCGTGCCGCAAAGGTTAAGCAATCGTATCCACACCGGTATTTTACGGGGACGGCTTATCTCTTTGTTGAGCCCGTTCTTTTCCGTTTACTCAACCAAACTTAAACGGTTTGCATAGAAGCTGGCCACACTCGGAAAAGCGCGTCCTCCGCGCGCGTGTGTGAAGGCCAGATTTCATGGACGATCTTTTGAGAGAGTTTTTGACGGAGACCAGCGAAAGCCTGGACACCGTCGATAATCAGTTGGTGCGGTTCGAGCAGGAGCCGAACAACGCGAAGATTTTGGACAATATCTTCCGCCTGGTACACACCATCAAGGGAACCTGCGGTTTCCTTGGCCTGCCGCGGCTCGAAGCGCTGGCCCATGCCGGCGAAACGCTGATGGGCAAATTCCGCGACGGCATGCCGGTCACGGCCGAAGCCGTGACGCTGATCCTGAGCAGCATCGACCGCATCAAGGAAATCCTCGGCGGGCTCGAAGCGACCGAAGCCGAGCCCGAGGGCAATGATCAGGATCTGATCGTCCAGCTTCATCAGATGGTCGAGCGCGGTATGGCGGCCATGGAAGCCGCCCCCGCTGAGACAGCATCGCCGCCGCTCGCGCCAGCCGCAGCGCCGGCAATAGAAAAAGCACAGAGCACCGAAGGCTCATTGACGTATCAAGTGCTGGAACGCGAGTTGCGGCCGGGCGAAGTCTCGCTCGACGAGCTTGAGCGCGCCTTCCGCGAGACCGAGACAGAAATTGTGGCGCCTGCGCCGGCGGCAAAGCCTGCGGTAAAGGCCGAAGCCAAAGCTCCGGCTCCGAAACCCGAAGCCCCGCCCGCCGCCGCGGCCGAAAAGGCGTCGAAGTCGCCGGCCAAGAAAGCCAAGACAGCAGTCGAGGTTGACGCCGGCGAAGCCGATCGCGTCGCCAACCAGTCGATCCGCGTCAACGTCGACACGCTCGAGCACCTGATGACGATGGTGTCCGAACTCGTGCTGACGCGCAACCAGCTGCTCGAAATCTCGCGCCGCCATGAGGACACCGAGTTCAAGGTACCGTTGCAGCGGCTGTCGAACGTCACCGCCGAGCTGCAGGAAGGCGTCATGAAGACGCGCATGCAGCCGATCGGCAACGCGTGGCAGAAGCTGCCGCGTATCGTCCGCGATCTCTCGAGCGAATTGCACAAGCAGATCGAACTCGAGATGCACGGCGCCGACACCGAACTGGACCGCCAGGTGCTGGACCTGATCAAGGATCCGCTGACGCACATGGTGCGCAATTCGGCCGATCATGGGCTCGAGACGCCGGCCGAGCGTGCCGCCGCAGGCAAGCCGGAGACCGGCACCATCCGCCTGTCCGCCTATCACGAAGGCGGTCACATCATCATCTGCATCGCCGACAACGGCCGCGGTCTCAACACCGATCGCATCAAGGCAAAGGCCCTCCAGAATGGTCTCGTTAGCGAGGCCGAGCTGGAGAAGATGACCGAAGCGCAGATCCACAAGTTCATCTTTGCGCCGGGCTTCTCGACCGCGGCAGCGGTCACCAGCGTCTCCGGCCGCGGCGTCGGCATGGACGTCGTCCGCACCAACATCGATCAGATCGGCGGCACTATCGACATCAAGTCGGTCGCCGGCGAGGGCTCTTCGGTCACCATCAAGATTCCGCTGACGCTTGCGATCGTCTCGGCGCTGATCGTCGAAGCCGGCGGCGACCGCTTCGCGATCCCGCAGCTTTCGGTGGTTGAACTGGTGCGCGCGCGCGCCAATTCCGAGCACCGCATCGAGCGCATCAAGGACACCGCGGTCCTGCGCTTGCGCAACAAGCTGCTGCCGCTGATGCACCTGAAGAAGCTGCTCAAGATCGACGACGGATCTTCCTCCGATCCGGAAAACGGCTTCATCGTCGTGACCCAGGTCGGCAGCCAGACCTTCGGAATCGTGGTGGACGGGGTGTTCCACACCGAGGAAATCGTGGTCAAGCCGATGTCGACCAAGTTGCGTCACATCGACATGTTCTCCGGCAATACCATTCTGGGCGATGGCGCCGTGATCATGATCATCGATCCCAACGGTATTGCGAAGGCGCTGGGCGCAGCCGGTAACGCCGCCCACGAGATCGCCGATGAAAACGCCGCGCATCGCGCCGCCAGTGCCGAGCAACTTACCTCGTTGCTGGTGTTCCGCGCCGGTTCGAATCAGCCCAAGGCGGTGCCGCTTGGCCTCGTCACGCGACTGGAAGAGATCGCGGCCGACAAGATCGAGCTCTCCAACGGTCGCTCGATGGTGCAATACCGCGACCAATTGATGCCGCTGGTGCAGATGAACGGCGTCGATATCCGCAGTTCCGGCTCGCAGCCGATACTGGTCTTTGCCGACGACGGCCGCTCGATGGGTCTCGTGGTCGACGAAATCATCGACATTGTCGAGGAGCGCCTCAACATCGAGGTGGCCGGCTCCAGCGACGGCATTCTCGGCTCCGCGGTCATCAAGGGCCAGGCGACCGAAGTCATCGACGTCGGACATTTCCTGCCGATGGCATTCGCCGACTGGTTCTCTCGCAAGGAGATGCGGCCCTCGCTCAGCGCGCAATCGGTGCTTCTGGTCGATGACAGCGCCTTCTTCCGCAACATGCTTGCGCCGGTGCTGAAAGCCGCGGGCTACAAGGTCCGCACCGCCCCGAACGCGCAGGAAGGACTGGCTGCGCTCCGTTCGGGCCAGAGCTTCGACGCGGTGCTGACCGACATCGAAATGCCCGACATGAACGGCTTCGAGTTCGCCGAGACGATCCGTGCCGACGCGCATCTCGCGACGATGCCGATCATCGCGCTGTCCTCGCTGGTCTCGCCGGCGGCGATCGAGCGCGGACGTCAGGCCGGATTCCACGATTACGTTGCGAAGTTCGATCGTCCCGGATTGATCGCGGCGCTGAAGGAACAGACCGCCGAAGCGAGCCGGCAGGCGGCATGAGTGGCATAGGAATTAGAGCATGAGCAGCAAAACCGAAGCCGTCGAAGGCGCCGTCGCAGAATATGTCACCGCCATGATTGGAGGCCAGTTGTTCGGCCTGCCGATTTCGCGGGTGCAGGACGTGTTCATGCCGGAGCGTGTGACCCGCGTCCCCCTGGCCTCGCGCGAGATCGCCGGCGTTCTCAATCTACGCGGCCGTATCGTCACCGTGATCGACATGCGCGCCCGTCTCGGGATGCCGAAGAACGACGACGGCAAGCCGCCGATGGCGGTCGGCGTCGACTTGCGCGGCGAATCCTATGGCCTCTTGATCGACCAGATCGGCGAAGTCTTGAGACTTCCCGATGAAAGCCGCGAAGAAAATCCGGTCAACCTCGATCCCCGCATGGCCAAGCTTGCCGGCGGTGTGCACCGCCTCGACGGACAATTGATGGTCGTGCTGGATGTCGAACGGGTGCTCGAGATTTCGCCTGAGATGATGGCCGCTTGAAACTGATGAACGCGTAGCTGAAGTACCAACCTGGGTTTTAAGAGCGAAGGCAACAACAATGAAAACATGTCTGGTCGTGGATGATTCGAGCGTCATCCGAAAGGTTGCAAGGCGCATTCTGGAAGGCCTGGATTTCCAGATTGTCGAAGCCGAAGACGGCGAGAAGGCGCTTGAGGTCTGCAAGCGCGGATTGCCGGAAGCCATTCTGCTGGACTGGAACATGCCCGTCATGGATGGCTACGAATTCCTCGGCAATCTGCGCCGCATGCCGGGCGGCGACCAGCCGAAAGTGGTGTTCTGCACCACGGAAAACGATGTGGCTCATATCGCCCGCGCACTTCACGCCGGCGCCAACGAGTACATCATGAAGCCGTTCGACAAGGACATCGTGACGGCGAAATTCCAGGAAGTCGGCCTGATCTGATCCAAAGCGTCATCCGGTGCCTCGCGGACGCCGGTGACACCATAAAGCGTTTGTTCGCTTCGTGGCCCGTGAGTTGAGTTCGGTTGGTTAAGTATGAGTGTTGCGTTGACTAGTCCTTCGGCTTCGAGTCCCGTGCAGCAAGAGCCGCTGCGGGTCATGCTGGTGGATGATTCCGTCGTCATCCGGGGCATGATATCCCGCTGGCTCGGCTCCGAGCCCGACATCGTCGTCGCGGCGGCGCTGCGGACCGGCCTGGAGGCCGTCAACCAGGTTGAGCGGATCAATCCGGATATCGCCATCCTGGACATCGAAATGCCGGAGCTCGATGGCATTTCGGCGCTGCCGAAGCTGCTTGCCAAAAAACGCAACCTGATCGTCATCATGGCTTCGACGCTGACCCGCCGCAACGCGGAGATCAGCTTCAAGGCGCTGTCGCTGGGCGCCTCGGACTATATCCCGAAGCCGGAAAGTACCCGTGAGTCTTCGGCTGCGGAAACCTTCCGTCACGATCTGGTGCAAAAGATCCGCCATCTCGGCGCCAAGGTGCGCCGCGGTTCGGCCAGTGCGTCGTCGCTTGCGCCGGCGGCCGATCGCGGGCTGCGCGCCGCAACGGCGCACGCGCCGGCCGCCCCGCTGGTGCGGCGCAACTTTTCGACCCAAAATCCCAAAGTGCTCCTGATCGGCTCCTCCACCGGCGGACCGCAGGCGCTGATGAACGTCGTCGCCGATATCGGGCCGGTGATCGACCGTTTCCCGGTGCTCATCACCCAGCACATGCCGCCGACATTCACGACGATCCTGGCCGAACACCTGGCGCGCGCCAGTCATCGGCCCGCGCATGAAGCTATTGATGGCGAAGCCATCAAGCCGGGTCATATTTATCTCGCCCCGGGCGGCCGCCACATGCGCGTGACGCGTCAGGCCACGGGCGCGGTGATTGCGCTCGACGACGGCGCGCCGATCAATTTCTGCAAACCGGCGGTCGATCCATTGTTCTCATCGGCGACAGATGTCTGGCAGGGCTCCATTCTGGCGCTGATCCTCACCGGAATGGGATCGGACGGCATGCGCGGCGGCAAGGACATCGTTGCCGCGGGCGGCAGCGTGATTGCCCAGGATGAAGCGACAAGCGTGGTGTGGGGCATGCCGGGGGCAGCCGCCAACGCGGGCATCTGCGCGGCCGTGCTGCCACTCAAT
>NZ_DASSRP010000046.1:0-3161 GCF_035701725.1 Bradyrhizobium sp. | reverse complement strand
CGATCACATAGGCATGGTCGGCAATTTCCAGCGCGAGCTGGGCGTTCTGTTCGACCACCAGGATCGTCACCTTGTCCTCGCGGTTGATCTTGCCGAGAATCTTGAAGAGATCGCGCACGATCAGGGGCGCAAGCCCGAACGAGGGCTCGTCCAGCAGCATCAGCCGCGGCCGCAGCATCAGCGCGCGCGCCACCGCCAGCATCTGTTGCTCGCCGCCGGACAGCGTGCCGGCCTGCTGAGCCTGACGCTGCTTGAGCACCGGAAAATGCGCGTACATGCGTTCGATGTCGGATGCCACGCCGGCCTTGTTTCGGGTGATGGCGCCGAGCTGGAGATTTTCTGCGACCGTCATGGTGGTGAAGGTACCGCGACCCTGCGGCACATGGGCAATCCCGAGACGTACGATGTTTTCGGTCGAGCGGCTGGTCAGCGGCGCGCCATCGAATTCGATCGCGCCCGTGGTGCGCACCATGTTGCAGATCGCGCGCAAGGTCGTTGTCTTGCCGGCGCCGTTGGCGCCCAGGAGCGTGGTCACGCTGCCTTCGTTGAGCGTGAATTCGAGCCCATGCAGCGCCTGGACCTGGCCGTAATAGGCGTTGAGCGCCTTGATGTTGAGGAGCGCGGTCATTGGTCCTTGCTCCCGAGATAGGCCTTGATCACATCGGGATCGGATTGCACGACGGCGGGCGTGCCCTCGGCGAGCTTGCGGCCGAAGTTCAGGGCCACCACGTGGTCGGCGATCGACATCACAAGCCCCATGTGATGTTCGACCAAGAGCACCGTGATCTTGCGGTCGTTGCGAATGCGGCGGATCAACTCGCCGAGGGCATAGACCTCTTCGTGGTTGAGGCCGCCGGCCGGTTCGTCGAGCAGCAGGATCTTGGGCTCGGCGGCCAGTGCGCGCGCCAGTTCGACGCGCTTCTGGGTGCCGAACGGCAGGCCCGATACGATGTTGCGAGCGACATCGCCAAGTTCGAGGTAGTCGAGGATTTCGTCGACACGTGCATTCAACGCGGCTTCGCCGCGGCGGACCTGAGGCAGGCGTAGCGAATCGCTGATGATATCGCTTTGGGTGCGTGCATGCGCGCCGATCCTGACATTGTCGAGCACCGAGAGGTTGGAGAACAAGGCGACATTCTGGAAGGTGCGGCCGATGCCGATTTCGGCGATGCGGTGCGGCGGCCGGCCGAGGATGCTGACGCCCTCCATCAGGATGTCACCGGCGCTTGGCTGGTAGAGCCGGCTCAGGCAGTTGAACAGCGTGGTCTTGCCGGCGCCGTTCGGGCCGATGAGGCCGAGAATCTGTCCCTGCTGCATCGCGAAGGAAACGCCGTTCAACGCGACGATGCCGCCGAACGTCACGCTGACGTCGCAAACCGCAAGGAGGGGAGATGCAGCCGGGGTGCCGGTCATCGTTCCCCGCACCGGCAGGCTATCCGGTCGGAACCAAAAGGCGCTTTTGCTGCATCAGAACGGCAAAGGCTACCTGATCCCCTCAACCACTCGCGCAACTTTCCCTCCTGCTTTCAGTTTCCGCCCCTCTTGTTTTTTTACTTGCGGCGCTATTCCGCCGAGTGCGGCTTCGATGGTCCGGACCATGCTCAAGAGACGCGGCCCGATATCGTTGCGCAGCCGGTCTTCGGTAAAACGAAACGCCGGCGCGCCGCAGTTAAACGCATATGGGCCGGTTCCGTCATTGAGCTTTAGTGCTACGCCGACGGCGGCAATGTCGTCGTGCCATTCGCCCGCCGAAATCGCAAAGCCGTATTTGGCGACGGTTTCTCCGGCGCGTTCGAGGCCGTCGCGCATCTTGGTCCAACGCGCGCCGTAATATTCCCGCAGGTCGCGCGACAGCGTGTTGCGCTCCTCCTCAGGCAATGCCCAGAAATAGGCCCGGCCCATCGCGGTGGTCGCGATCGGAATGCGCGAGCCGACATCGAGCTGGACGCCGATCGTCATGCCGCGACTCTGGCCGAAATAGATCATGCTGAGGCGGTCGCGGCCGCCGATCGCGACCGCGCCGCCGGTCTCGCGCATCAGTTCTTCGCGGTAGGGTTCCGACAACTGGCGGACGCCGAGATTGGTGAGCGCAGCATAGCCGAGCGCCATGGCTGCCGGCGCCAGCTGATATTTCTCAAAGCGCGGAACCGGCGTCAGGTAGCCAAGTTTGGTGAGCGTATAGGTCAGCCGCGAGACGGTCGGCTTGGGCAATTTGGTGCGCGCGGCGATCTCCTGATTGCCGAGCAGGCCATCATTCGGCTGGAACGCGCGCAACACATCGAGACCGCGGGAAAGCGCAACAACAAAACTGCGATCGGTCGCCACTTTCTTGCCTTGACGCTTCATGGTCCAACGCCGACGCTCTCGTTCGCTACTTTCGTACCCGCGAGTTCAACATGCGAATGTCAAACCCAAAGCCTGCGACGGTGTCGCGACGGCTTTGTTGACAAGGGACGTGCTTCAAAATAACCCTCCCTGTCAAGATGCGGAATTCAATTCCGCAATGCGGAATAATCGAGTCAGCTGGAAGTCAGCTGCGCAAGAACAGATCCCAAGGAGAGTTGCCGTGAGTGAAGTGGTCAGGCTTGAGCGTCATGACGTGGTTGCCGTCGTCACGGTCGACAGTCCGCCGGTCAATGCGCTGAGCGTCGCGGTGCGCGGCGGCATCCTGGATTGCGTCAAGCGCGCCATTGCCGATTCCGAAGTCAAGGCGATCGTGCTGACTTGCGCGGGCCGCACCTTCATCGCCGGCGCCGACATCACCGAGTTCAACAAGCCGCCGGTTCCGCCGAGCCTTCACGACGTGCTGGACGTGATCGAGAATTCGCCAAAGCCGATCGTGGCGGCGATCCACGGGACCGCGCTCGGCGGCGGGCTCGAGGTCGCGCTTGCCTGTCACTACCGCGTCGCAGTCAAGGACGCGCGGCTTGGGCTACCCGAAGTGAAACTTGGCATTCTGCCCGGCGCCGGCGGCACGCAGCGCCTGCCGCGCGCGGTCGGACCGGAGCTCGCGGTCAAGATGATCGTCGGCGGCGATCCGATTTCCGCGTCCGACGCCTTGAAGAACGGCTTGATCGAGGAAATCGTCGAAGGACCCGCCGCCGGTGGCGAGGCCTTCGCCCGAAAGGTGCTGGCGGAAAACCGTCCCTTGCGCAAATTGC
>NZ_DASSRP010000045.1:0-10432 GCF_035701725.1 Bradyrhizobium sp. | reverse complement strand
GCGACTTGGCCGGTTCGGCGATGAAGTGACGGAAGCCGGGCAGCGTCATGCAGGACGGGCCGCCCTGATCGATCAGCGTCGTCACGCCGGACTGGACGCCTACCATATCGGCATTCATGCCGAAGCGTCCGGTGACATACTGATAGACGTGGGCATGGGTATCGATCAGCCCCGGCAGCACGATCTTGCCGCTGACGTCGATGACTTCTTTGGCGCTGGCCGGGAGAATATCGGATTGCACGGCGGCGATCTTGCCGTTACGGATCGCCACATCCTTCAGGCCGTCGACCCCGGCGGCCGGATCGATCACACGGCCTCCGCGCAGGAGCAGGTCGAAACTGGTATTGACGGATGCGGCTGGGGACATGGCAGATCTCCTCTTTGAGGCGAAGCTGGATTTACCTCGATTATAGAGGCGGCCGAATGCGAAGTACACTTCGTATTTTGCCCGCAACGGCATCGATAGCATAGGTGCATCACATGGGCGCAGGGAAGGCCACGACAGGCGTCAGCGGCAAGGCTGAGCGGCAGCGCGGGAACGCCTGGCCGCTGGACAAGCGGCCGGGCTTCCTGATCCGGCGGCTGCATCAGATCCATGTCGCATTGTTTCAGCAGAAGTGCGCGGCCTTCGACCTCACCCCGCTGCAATACAGCCTGCTGACCGCGCTGGCGCGGTGCGGAACCGCCGACCAGACCACGCTGGCGGCGGAAGTGATGCTCGATCGCACCACCACGACGGGCGCTCTTAAGCGGCTGCAGTCCCGCAAATTTATCGAACGCGCGGTGCACAGCCGGGACCGCCGGGCGCAGATGTGCCGGCTCACCCGATCCGGCGAGCGCCTGCTGCGGCAGATCGAGGCATCGGCCCGCGCCGCGCATCATGAGACGCTGGAAGGGCTAAGCAAAGCCGAGCAAAAGCACTTCATCGCGATGATGCAAAAGGTCGTGGCGGCGCGCGCCAAACAGGCGGAAACCGCGGCGGTCCCGGGTTGAATCGAAAATTAGGTCGTCGACAGGGAGGCTTGCTGATGTCAACGTTGGCGGAGATGTTGTCGCGTCGCTTTGGCGATGGCGGGCCTGCGGCGGAGGGCACTGAAGACAACGAACTGATGCGGCGGGTTCTCCAGCGCAGAACTGTGCGGCGCTATAGCGATAAAGCGCCGAGCGAAGCGCTGCTGGATCTTCTTGTCGCTTGTGCCTTGAGCGCCTCGGCGAAATCGGATTTTCAGCAAGTCTCCATCCTGCGGCTGCGCGATGCGAAAAAGCGCGATGCGATCGGCGCGTTGTTTCCGGCGATGCCGTGGATCGCAAACGCACCGGCGTTCTTTGTGTTTCTCGGCGACGCCAGGCGGCTGCATCAGATCGGGCAGTTGCGCGGCAAGGCGGTTGCAAACGGCACGCTGGAAGGTTTCTTCAATGCCAGCATCGATGCGGCGCTGGCGATGCAGACCATGATCCTCTGCGCCGAATCGAGCGGCCTCGGCGTCTGCCCGATCAGCGTCATCCGCAACGAGGCCGACAGGGTCGCCGAGATTCTGCAGTTGCCCGATCTGGTTTTCCCGGTGGCGGGGCTTTGCCTGGGCTATCCCGCGGCCGCAGGTTTTGTCAGCCTTCGCCTTCCACGCAGCGTCACGACGCATACCGACCGGTATGACGATAGCACGCTTGCAGCCGCCATCGACGACTATGACCGCCGCCGAAATGCGATCCATGCCATTCCGAAGGCCCAGCAGAGATCCAATGACGAATTCGGCGAGGCCGCTTTTTACGGCTGGTCGGAAGACAAAGCGCGCCAGGCCGTCAAAGCCGAAGGCGCGACGTTTGCGCCCTATCTGCGCAAGCAAGGCTTCAGCTTCGACTGACGCTCAAAAGCGGGCGCCGCGATCCGTCCGGGATAGGGCATTCGGTCGGCAATCGTCCGATGGTAAGGCCGCCTTAACCATGCCGCTTAGCATTTTTGTAAAACCTTATGCGTTATGCCTTGAGCCCAGCGCTGCGAGAGAATCCGCACGTTATCTATCCAGAACGGCAAGCTTGGACAGAATAACGGGACGGCATCGCGCGTGACCGCCATCCCCCAAATCCGTACGACGAAAATGCTGCGACCGGCCCTCGAGGTTGGCCCGATTGCTGCCGGCATGGCGCGTGGTGCGATCGCCCATCCGTTGAACTAGGTTTCTGGCGCGCCGTCCCCAAAGGCGTCCGGATACAGGCCCTTGCCTGCGGTGTGCGGGCGCCCCCACCTCCACCCGCAAGGCAGGGGCCTGTCCTTTTGAAGTAGCGGCCGCGAGTTGGCGTCCGTGGTTAATGACGACGAAACATTCCCCTGAAACTTGGCTCGACCGGCGAAACGGCACCGCAAGTTCGCTTCTGTATGGTGCGGCCGATAACGGGGCCAAACGTCCTCATCGATCGCAAACACCAATAGGCCGGGGAAAATCATGCGTGGGCTGTTTCTGACTTCATCCATCGTTTTCGTGCTGTCGTTCGTCTGCGGCTTTGCCGAGGCAGGCTCTCGCGTCATCCAGGTCACGCCGGCCGCGGAAGTGCCCGCTGGCTTCGAGACCTACAAGGGATACATCTACGATCTTTCCGAAAACGTCGACCGCAAGGACAAGGCGGAAATCGTCGAGCTCTTGAAGAAACAGCTCGATATAGTCGAGAACGCCGGTCTTAGCCCGAAGGTGATGCAATTCCTCCGCACGGTTCCGATCGTCGCCAGCGAGATGGGCTGCACCGAGATGGGGCCTCCGATCGCTTGCTACGGTTCGGTCCCGCCGGATTCGTCAGCGCGTAACCGCACCTTCACAGTCTGGGACTCCAACTCGATGAGCTGGAGCAACCCGAACTTCATGGATCTCGCGGCTGATGCCGGCACCGGCGTCATCAAGTTCCGTCCGAACATGCTGAAATATGCCGAAGACCCGGTCATGCTGCATGAGATGCTTCACGCCTATCATGCCAAGCTGATGGGCGGTGGATTGGAAAATCTCGGCATCAAGGCCATGTACGCCCAGGCCGTCAGCAAGAACATCTGGCCCAAGGAAGAGTACGCGATGTCGAACCCGCAGGAATTCTTCGCGGTGACCGCGAGTGTCTTCCTGGCTGGCAAGGAATCGATCCATGAGCCGAAGACCCGCGCGGCGCTGAAGGAGAAGATGCCGAAATACTACAAGTTCCTCGTCGAACTGTTCGGCTTCGATCCCGAGCCGGCGGCGACGCCGGTCGCGGAAGCGCCGAAGCAGGAGGCTCCGGCTCAGACCGCGGCGACGGCGGCTAACGGCACCTGATAAAATCAAGAAAATAGGGCAAGGCCGGCGCCGCGAAAAACGTGGTGCCGGCCTTGTCAGTTTCAAAACTCGCTTTTGCCTCAACAAGCAGGCGTAAGACCTCATTCGATCTTGATGTCGGCGGACTTGACGACCTTGCCCCACTTCTCGGTCTCGTCCTTGATCATTGTGCCGAAATCTTCCGGCTTGGTGATCAGCGGCTCGCCGCCGAGTTCGATCAGGCGTTTTTTAACCTCCGGCTCGGCCAGCACCTCGTTGATCTCCTTGTTCAGCCTGGCGATGATTTCCGGCGGCGTCTTGGCCGGCGCACCCATTCCAAACAACGCGCTGGCCTCATAGCCGGGAACGGTCTCGCCGACCGTGGGCACGTCGGGCAATTCCGGCGAACGCTTCTCCGTCGTCACGGCCAGCGCGCGCAGCTTGCCGCCGCGAATGTGGCCGATGATCGAGGGCATATTGTCGAACATCACCTGAACGCGGTTGCTGATCAGGTCGGTGGTTGCCGGCGCCGCGCCCTTGTAGGCGACGTGCAACATCTTCGCGCCCGTCATCGCCATGAACATTTCGCCCGACAGATGCACCGATGTGCCATTACCGGAGGAGGCGAGGTTCACCTTGCCGGGATTGGCCTTCACATAGGCGATGAAGTCGGCAACGGTTTTCACCGGCAGATCCTGCGGCACCGTCATCACGTTGGGCACGCGGATGAAGCTCGCGACCGGCGCGATGTCGCGGACGAAATTGAAATTGAGATTGGCGTAGAGCGTGGTGTTGATGAAGTTGGCGGGGTTCACCAGGAGCACGGTATAGCCGTCGGGATCGGCCCGAACCACGGTCTCGGTGCCGATGTTGTTGCCGGCGCCGGGTTTGTTTTCGATGACGAATTGCTGGCCGAACCGCTCCGACAGCCGCTGTCCGATCAAGCGGGCGATGATGTCGGTGGAACCGCCGGCGGGATAACCGACGACAAAGCGGACCGGGCGCGTCGGATAGTCGAGCGCCGAAGCCGCGCCGACGGGCAGGACAAGGGCGCACAGGCCGAGTGCGACAAAACTGAGGGTGGTGCGACGTGAGGCCATGCGTTTCTCCCGGTGTCCAATCCGCCGTGGATTGCTATTGTTGAATGCGTTGTAACAAACAATGCAGCGTGCAGCCAAGCTGCAATGAACTACGACGAAAGGATCGCTGGCGCGGCGAATTTGACGTTCCTGCCAGTTCGCGGCAGGTTCGTTATAGGAACGTCAAATTCAAGGCCGCACCAGAAACTGTTATCTGCGAGGGCTCCTTCTGATTCCGAAGTTCGCATCAGAAATTGCCGCGGTTGCTTGCGAACTTCGGAATCGGAGCTCTCGATGCCGGTGAAGGTCAACGCGCTCGATCATATCGTGATCAATGTCGCCGACGTGGCGCGCAGCGTCGACTGGTACCGGATGGTGCTGGGCATGGAAGTCAGGGTGTTCGATCCCGGCCACGGCAAGCCGGTCAGAACCTCGCTGATGTTCGGTGATCAGAAGATCAATGTGCGGCCGCGTGGCGCCGACAAGGTCGAATGGTTCACCGCCGATCACGAAATGCCCGGCAGCGATGATCTCTGCTTCCTCACAGACAGCACACCCGACGAAGTCGTTTCACATCTGAAGGCGTGCGGCGTGAAAATCGAGGAAGGGCCGGTGACCAAGCAGGGCGCGCGCGGCGCGCTGCGCTCGGTCTATTGCCGCGATCCCGACGGCAGCCTGATCGAGATTTCGTCCTACGAGAAATGATGCTGGCTAAGACCCGTACCGTGTCATTGCGAGCGCTAGCAAAGCGGTCCAGCTTTGCATTGCAGCCGGAAAGGACGGGATTTCTTCGCCGCTGATGCGCCCTGTAATGGCGACTTGAAACGGAAGCGCGTCTTAGTACGCTCCGAGCGTCACCGGACGGAAGGCGACGAGCAGATGCTGGTCGATTTTGCCCTCCATCTTTTCCATGATCGAAAACGCTTTGGCGTGGGTGAACGGAATGCGGTAGGGCCGCGATTCCACCAGCGCCGCGTAGATGTCGACGATGGTCGTCAGGCGGACGATATCGCTGATCTCGTTGGCGGAAAGACCGTCGGGATAGCCGGTACCGTCGAGAAACTCGTGATGATGCAGGACGACGTCGAGCATCTCCGGCGGATAGCCGCCTTGCGCCGCCAGCGCGTCATAGCCGAGACGCGGATGTTTGCGCATCTCGTTCTTTTCTTCTTCGCTAAGCAGGCCCGGCTTGTCGAGGATCATGGTCGGAATGAACGCCTTGCCGACATCGTGCAGCAGCGCTGCGCGCACCAGACGGCGCTGGTCGTCCTCGCGCATGCCGAGATGCTGTGCAAAGGCGACCGCAAATCCGGTCACGAACAGGCAGTGACGATAGCTGTCGGCGTGATGGCAGCCGACCGTCGTCAGCCACTCGCGCAACGAGGAGTGTTTGATCGCCCTGATGATCTTGTTTTCGGCCTGCACGACATCGCTGAACTTCAGCGGCTCGCCCGCCGGCAGTTTGTTGAAGATCTTGATCATGACTTCATGCGCGGCAGCGATGCCGCGGTTCAAGGTCTTGCCGCGGTCGCTCGCGTCATAGCTGTCGCTGTCCGGGAAGGCGGCGCGGATCCGGCGCAGGATGCCGGCTGCATCGAACGGCCGGGCGATGGTGTCGGTCGCGCCCAGCGCCCAGGCCTGCATCGAGCCGTGATGCAGGGCATCGGCCAGCACGAACAGACGCGGCATGGTGCGATAGGATTCATGGCGCAGCTTGTTGCGCACCCGCTGCACGCTCTCGGCCGAACGCAGATTGATATCGACGACGATGCCGGAGATCTGATCGGCCGGCGTGTCGGGAAGCTCCGACGTCGACAGCGTTTGGACTTCGCTGACCGATTGAAGAATATGCTCCAGTTCGCGGCTTTGATCGGGGTCGTCGGAGGCCAGCAGCAGGCGGCGCTTGGCGGACGTGGCTTCGGCTGACATGAACCCCTCTTTGGTCAGGCGCGGTCGGTGATCGCAACCTAACCTAGAACTCATTCCCCGAGCCTTAAGAGAGATCGTGAACGAGCGGCTTTCATTAAAGGTAAAATTTGAATGAGCGGGCTTTCCCGGTGCAACGAAACCCGTGCCGTTTGAGCTGATTTCCGGGCCCGCGAGCGCGACTTTCCAGGCTCGGCGGCCGGTGGATGCCGCAAGGCGGTGCCAACGTCGGAAAGTAATCGTGAGCGTTAAAAAAAGCCGCCGGAAGCGAGCTTCCGGCGGCCGGTATTTGGACTTGTTGACGAAGGGTTTACGCCTTCATCCCTGCCTTGACCGCTTCGGCGGTGATCGGCAGCGAGCGCACGCGTGCGCCGCTCGCATTATAGATCGCGTTCGCCAAAGCGGGCGCGATCACGGTCACCGCCGGTTCGCCGACGCCTCTGGCGGGTTCACCATTGGCGATCACGGCAACCGCGACGTCCGGGGTCTGGCTCATCCGCAACGGCTTGTAGCTATCGAAATTGGTCTGTTCGATGCCGCCATCCTTGAGCGTCGCCTTTTCGTACATCGCAAGCGACAGGCCCCACAATGCCGCGCCTTCGACCTGGGCGCGGATATTGTCAGGATGCACCTGCGTGCCGATGTCGGTCGCCAAGGTCAGCTTCTTGACCTTGACCTCGCCGCTCGGCGCCACCGCCACATGTGCCACGCATGCCGTCCAGCTTGCGGTCGCGCGTTCCTGCGACGAGACGCAGGCGACGCCCATACCCTCTCCTTTCGGCAATTGCTTGGTGCCGTAGCCGGCCAGGCCCATGGCCGCTAGCAGCGTATTGCGCAGCCGCTGCGCGCCGCCGTTATTGGCGCCCTTGCCGTCGAGCATGTCGATGCGGAATTGCGCCGGATCCTTGCCCGCGGCGTGGGCCAATTCGTCGACCATGCTTTCGACCGCCCAAAACGTCCAGCCGGGAGCGACCGACCGCAGTTGACCCGAAGGGGTCGCCGTCTGCGCCATCTCGTTGAGAATGGCGCGAACGTTGTGGTTGGGAACGGTGTAGAAGAAATCCGAACCGTTCACGGTGAACGCATCAAGCGCGCCCTTCTTGTCGACCGAAGGCGACAGGAACGCCGGGATGCCCCAGCGCTTGGTCGGCCAGGCCGCCACCACGTCGTGGTTCATCGCCACCAGTCTGCCGTCGCCGTCGAGCCCGGCCTTGATCTTCTGGAAGGTCAGCGGACGCGTGAAGTCCATCGTCATGTCGTTTTCGCGGGTGTAGATGATCTTCACCGGCTTGCCGACGGCTTTGGACGCCTGCACGGCCGGCACCAGCATGTCGCCCTCCAGACGCCGGCCGAAGCCGCCGCCCAGCCACTGCTGATGCATCACCACGAACTTCGGATCGACCCCGGCGGCGCCGGCGGCGATCGCGCCGGAGCGTGTCGCGAATTGATTGCCGGTGTAGACGTGCCAGATGTCGCCCTTCTGCTCGGCGACCGCCGTCATCGGCTCCATCGGCGCATGGATATTGATGCTGGTGGTGTATTCGGCCTCCAGCACTTTCGCAGCGGTGCCGAGCGCCGCCGCGGTGTCGCCGTCCTTGACGAAGAACAGTCCGGAATCGTCGAGGCCCTGGAGCCGCTTGGCTTCGGCCAGCAGGGAATCGCTCGACAGCTTGGCGTTCGGGCCGTTGTCGTAGCTGATCTTGAGCGCCTCGGCTGCCTTGGTCGCGCCGGCAAACGTATTGGCCACCGCCACCACCCATCCGGTGGTCGTCGCCGTCTTGTCCTCCAGCATCACAGCCTTGATGAAGCCCGGCACTTTCTTGGCGTCGCTGTCGTCGACCGTTTTCACGGTCGCGCCGTAACGCACTGGCGGGGTCACGACCTTGCCGTAGACCATTCCCGGCAGCATGACGTCGATGCCGTATTTCGCGCTTCCGTTGGTCTTGGAAGGGATGTCGAGCTGCGGGACTGAAACGCCGATCATGGTGTATTGATCCGGCGTCTTCAGCTTGATCGCCTTGAGGTCATCGGCGGTGAAGGTCTTGGTGACCTTGCCGCTCTTGACGACGTCGGCGAACGAGACCTGCTTCTTCGACTTCGGATGCGAGATGGTGGACTCGCGCACCACCAGTTCGTCCTTGTAGTAGGGCGGAAGGCCCATGATCGCCGCCGCCGCTTCCGTCAACGCAATGCGGCCTGCGGCGCCCGCGCGGCTCATCGCATCGAAGTTCATCATCGTGCTCCAGCTGCCGCCGGTGACCTGCGCGCCGAGCACGGGATCGTTGTATTTCGGATCGTTGGACGCGAGCTGGAGGCGCACGTCCTTCCAGTTGGCGCCGAGTTCTTCGCAGATGATCTGCGCCATGGTGGAGGCGATGTGCTGGCCCATGTCCGCCTTGCCGCTGGTGACCGTGACGATGCCGTCCGGCGCGATCGAGTACCAGACGCTGGGATCGAAGTTGGCGGCCGCGGCCGATGCCTGGTCGGCGCCGAGCAGGCCGGGGACGGCCGAATAGCCAAGCACCAGACCTGCGGCTGCGGAGCCGACGAGGAATGAGCGGCGGCTCAGATCGAGCGGCTCGCCGATGGATTTATCTTGCGACTTGTCCTGCGTGATTTTCACGTGCGAATTCATGTGGCCCTCCGCTCGTTGCCGGCGTTGGAGGCCGTGCGCATTTCGGTCGCTGCGCGCATGATGGCCTTCTGGATGCGCGAATAGGTCATGCAACGGCAGAGATTGCCGTCCATGTGCGCCACCACTTCTTCCTTGGTCGGGTTGGAATTCTTCGCCAGCAGTGCGGCCGCCTGCATGATCTGGCCGGATTGGCAGTAGCCGCATTGCGGCACCTGCTCGGCAATCCAGGCCTTCTGCAAGGGATGGTCGCCCTTGGCGGACAGGCCTTCGATGGTCGTGATCTTCTTGCCGACGGCGTCTCCCACCTGCGTCTGGCAGGAGCGTACGGCTTCACCGTTGATGTGAACGGTGCAAGCTCCGCACAGTCCCGCGCCGCAACCGAACTTCGTGCCCGTCATCTGCAACTGCTCGCGGATGACCCACAGAAGCGGCGTATCGTTGGCCGCCTCGACGGACATATTCCGTCCATTGATATTGAGACTAGGCATGGTTTCTTCCCCTGCCGGTGCATGAAAGCCGCTTACGGCGGACCTCATTTATTATCGTTGGAGCGGCACCCACCGGGTCGGCGCCAGCTGCGAAGAATGATGGCGATCCATGCCAGAGGCAATGAAAATCCGTCCCGCGATGTCGCGAACATCGGTTTTGCGTTGCGACAGCGATGCTGTCATACCGCGTCCCGGAATATCGTGCGCACCGACGTTCCGGCACCAGCCAAAATGGATTTGATCCGTCATGCCCGGACGTGATCCGGGCATCCATCAGCAAAAAGTTCTCTTTGGAAGGATGGATGCGCGGGTCAGGCCCGCGCATGACGCCAATCTCTCAGAACCAGCGTTCGCCGACGAGGATGGTGTCGCCGGGACTGATGGAGGTGCCGAGCGGGACGATGACGCGGCTGGCGTTGTGGGTGAGCGTGACGCTGTCGCGTTTGGCGCGGGGCGAGAAGCCGCCGGCGATGGCGACCGCGCTCTCGACGCTCATGTTCGGCACGTAGGGATATTGGCCGGGGGCGGCGACCTCGCCCAAGATGAAGAAGGGGCGGTAGGTTTCGACCTCGACCGCGATCGACGGCTCGCGGATATAGCCGTTGCGCAAGCGCGCGGAGATGTCGGCAGCCAGGCCGGCCGGCGTCTTGCCGCGTGCGGCGACAGCACCGATCAGCGGCATAGTGATCGCGCCGCCGGCATCGATTGCGTAAGTATTGGTGAGGCCTTCCTGGCCATAGACCACCACGCGCAGTCTGTCGCCGGCATCGAGATGGTAGGGTGCATCGTGCATCGGAGCAGGCGCCGCCGCATAGGCATTCGCTAGCGCGGGTGTGTTGGCCGCGACCGGCATCGGCGCGTAGCTGCCGCGTGCGGGGGCCGCAAAGCTGGCGCGAACGGCGCTGATGGCGCCGCCGGAATCGTTTGAGGCCACTGAATAGGAAGATTGCGCGGTCTGGCCGTAAGCGAGGCTGTCGAGGTCGTTGCGCGGCGTCATCGCAACCGGGCTGGCCGTCTGCATGCAACCCGCAAGCG
>NZ_DASSRP010000044.1:0-6628 GCF_035701725.1 Bradyrhizobium sp. | reverse complement strand
GGCCGCACCATTTCAGCGCGTTTGCGCGCCGTCAATTGGAAAATGGGTAAATTGACGAAAGATCAAGCGGTTGCCGAAGGCGCGGTCGCCTCAACCGCCGGTAACGCTCATGTGGCGGTTAACGCTTGGCCGGTTGTGCCGGCGGTCGATGATGAAGTCATGGCCCTTCGGCTTCAGCCCGATGGCGCGGTCGATCGCGGCCGCCAGCAACTCGTTATCCGGCGAGGCGCGCAGCGGCTTGCGCAGGTCAGAGGCGTCTTCATGCCCGAGGCAGGTATGCAGGGTCCCGGTGCAGGTGATGCGCACGCGGTTGCAGGACTCGCAGAAATTATGCGTCATCGGCGTGATGAAGCCGAGCTTGCCGCCGGTCTCACCGACACGGACATAGCGCGCCGGACCGCCCGTCGTTTCGTCGAGGTCGGTCATGGTGAATCGCTTGGCGAGCCGTGCCCGCAGTAGCGACAGCGGCACGTACTGGTCGATCCGCCCGGCGCCGACTTCCCCCATCGGCATGACCTCGATCAGTGTCAGCCCCATGCCCTTGCCGTGCGCCCACTCGATCAGTGAGGGGATCTCGTCTTCGTTCATGCCCTTGAGCGCGACCGCATTGATCTTTACCGCGAGACCGGCCGAACGCGCGGCCTCGATGCCGGCCAGCACCTTGTCCAGATCGCCCCAGCGGGTGATGGCGCGGAATTTTTCGGGGTCGAGCGTGTCAAGCGAGACGTTGATGCGGCGGACGCCGCAGTCGGCAAGTTCCCCGGCAAAGCGCGCAAGCTGCGAGCCGTTCGTGGTCAGTGTCAGTTCCGAAAGCGCGCCGGAGGTAAGATGGCGCGACAGCGCACGCACCAGCGACATCACATTGCGGCGGACCAGCGGCTCGCCGCCGGTCAGGCGCAGCTTTTTCACGCCTTTGGCGATGAAGGCCGAGCACAGCCGGTCGAGTTCCTCCAGCGTCAGAAGGTCGGCCTTCGGCAGAAAGGTCATGTCTTCCGACATGCAATAGAAGCAGCGCAGGTCGCAGCGGTCCGTCACCGAAACGCGCAAATAGCTGATGGTCCGGCCGAACGGGTCGGTCATCGGGCGCAGCAACGAAGCAGGCGAGGGGGATAAAGCTACAGTCATCAAAGGCCTTCAGGCTGACAGCCGCCAGGATGCCTTACGGGCTTACGGCCACAGGCAAACGCGCGGGCTCAATCTATGCATGCGGATGACCCCGCACAATGCGAAAATCTGCTGAAGGTGCGGGCTCTTGTGCAGTGCGCTGGCAGCGACCCGGCTCAGGCGGCGGATGTTTCACTAACGCTGCGGCGGGGCGGCCTGATCGATCGATCCATCCGCCGCGGGCTCGGCGGCGGGCTTTCTCCGCTTCGGCCGCATCGGCTTGGCCGGCTTCGGCGGGGGGCCGATCGGCTGTAGTTCAGCCATCACAGGGTTCGGCTCGAGCTTGACGCTGTTCGCCGAAAACATGCCGCCATCGACCTTGATGACGTTGACCGGCACGCCCGCCGGCTGCTTGCCCGGCATCGAATAATTCACCAGGAAGCTGGTGACCCCTTCGCCTGGCGTCACGCTGACGGAGCAGGGAGTCTTGCAGCCGGGTCCGAGCGAGGTGCGCGCCTCGGCACCCGGCGGCGTCGATTCAAGCTGGACCTGAACGGACGGCGGCGCCGATCGGAACGAGCTGAAGTAATCCCCGCTCGAAAAGGATGAGCAGCCGGCCAGGCCTATTGCGGTTACGGCCATCGCGAAAGCACGACGCATGATTGACCCGTCACTCCAGTTCACGGGTCCCGTCAGGCAAAGGCCGGGCCGCGATCCCATCTCGATTGTTTGGGGCACGTCGGTCGCGAACCCACGCGGAGATTCCCGCGCGGAAGCCGGTCGTTTTGCCAAAACCTGTCCACCGGTGCGGCCTACTGCCACATTCCCCGGCGCGACCATAGGAGCCTCGGCATGCCGAGGCAACCGGCTTGGTTAATTGATGGTTAACATTGTGATCGGCCCACGAAATATATTCGGAAACAAAGCGTTGGACCGGCAAGCGGAGCTAGCTTGAGAGGCTTTCGATAGCCTGGTGCAATTCGCTCATGTGATCGATGATGCGGTCGGGTTTGAGGTCCAGAATTGGAACCTCAGTGTAGCCAAAGGACACGCCGATCACGGGAACCCCGGCGCGCCGGGCGACCCCGACGTCGGGGCCGGCGTCACCGACCATGATGGCCGATGCCAGCTCGCCGCCGGCGCGGGCGACCGTCTGGCGCAGAATCGTCGGGTCGGGCTTGGCCACCCCGAAAGTGTCGGCACCGCAGATCGCCGCAAAGCGCCTGGAGAGATCGAGCCGGTCCAAGAGCCGCTTGGACAGCCATTCCAGCTTGTTGGTACAGACCGCGAGGCGAAAGCCCCGGCCTGCGAGCTCATCGAGTGCCGTCTCGAGCCCGTCGAAGGGACGGGAGGCGTCCGCGATGTGCTCGGCATAATAGCCGATGAAGTCTTCGGTCAGCCGCGCCAGCTCATCAAGGCTGACGTTGCGGCCTTCGGCTTCGAGGCCGCGCTCGATCATTTTTCGCGCGCCGGCACCGATCATGTTGCGCGCCGAATGCAGCGGCAGCGGCGGCAGGCCTTCGCGCGCGAGCACGAAATTGAGCGCGTTGATCAGGTCGGGCGCGGTGTCGACCAGCGTCCCATCGAGGTCGAAAACGACGGTGCGGGGAGAGCTCATGTCAAGACGGCTAGCGGGCGGCCGCCGAGGATGCAAGGGCTGCGCATTTCCGGCCGGAAATACTTCGATTTGGCCGTGAGATTCCGCTCCCTGGCGCTGTCCCTGGCGACAAAACGACGCTAGAAGGTCCTCGCCGGGACGGCAGGTTCCCGGCTAGTGAAGCAACTCCGACGTTCCTTTCAGCTTTCGCAGCGACCTCGTCAAAGGAACGTCAGAGTTAAAGCTTCACTAGAATCATAAATTTACTGGTGTCCCTATGGTTCTGACATTCGCAAACGGATCTGTGGCGACGGGGTGCGAATGTCAGAACCGGGACACCAGCCAGTAGGTCAGCCAGTGAACCCGGATGAACTGAAACGCCAGGCGGCGGCGCGCGCGCTCGAAGACGTCAAGAGCGGCATGAAGCTCGGCCTCGGCACCGGCTCGACGGCCAAGCACTTCGTCGAACTGCTGGGCGCGCGGGTGCGCGACGGGCTGGAGGTGATCGGCGTTCCCACGTCCGAGGCCACGCGCAACGACGCTATTCGCTGCGGCATTCGTCTCACGACGCTCGACGAGGTCGATCGGCTCGATCTGACGGTCGATGGCGCCGACGAGGTCGACGGCGCACTCAACCTGATCAAGGGCGGCGGTGGCGCGCTGTTGCGCGAGAAGATCGTGGCGGCGGCCTCCGACCGCATGACCGTGATTGCCGACGAAACCAAATGGGTGGAGACACTGGGTCGCTTTCCGCTGCCGGTCGAGGTCATTCCGTTCGGGCTCGGGGCGACGCGGCGCGCGATCGAAACGGCTTTTGCGGCCTGCGGGGTTTCTGGCCAATTGGTGCTGCGAACAGCCAAGGACGGTCACGTTTTCGTCACCGATGGCGGCCACTGGATCGTCGATGCTCATTTGGGGCGCATTTCGGATGCGCCGCATCTTGCGCGCTCGCTCGGCCTTATTCCGGGCGTCGTCGAGCATGGGTTATTCATCGGTCTTGCCAGCAAGGCGATCCTCGCCGGCTCCCAGGGAATTCGTGTTGTCGAGCGGCCATGAACAGCGCCGCGTTTGAGGAGAAATCAAAAATGAAGCATTCATCGGGAATCTTGCTCGCCGCAGGCCTAGTGCCCACTTTCCGAAGTTCGTGCACCACCTCGGCGACCACCTCCCACGAACTTCGGAAAGTTATGGGCACTAGCAAATTTATGGTTCTAGTGCCGCTTCTCCCTTTGAAGTTCCTGGACGGAATTCGCCGTTCGATGCGCAGGAACTTCAAATGGGCGGCACTAGCGCTGTCGCTGGCACTTTCGCCGCTACCGGCTGCCGCGCAGCAGGCCGGTGCGCCGCAAGCGCCGCAGCTCAAGCCGGTGTCGGCCTCGGCGATGCAGGCCGCGCGCGACCTGTTGGCGGTGAAGAATGTGAGTCAGGTCTACATGAACGCGGTGCCCAACATCATTCAGCGCACCAAGGACGGCTTCCTCGCCAACAATCTCAGCTACCAGAAGGACCTGAACGAGGTTGCGGTGGTTGTGGCCCAGAGCATGGCCGGCAAGGAAAAGGAAATCGGCGAGCAGATGGCCAAGATCTACGCCAATGACTTCACCGAGCAGGAAATGAAGGACCTCACCGCTTTCTACAAGTCGCCGCTCGGCCAGAAGCTTTTGACCGCGGAGCCGAACGCGATTCAGGCCAGCATGATGTTCATGAACCAGTGGGCGCAAAGCTTCGGCGAGGCGGTCGTGGCCCAATTCCGCGAGGAGATGAAGAAGCGCGGCAAGCCGCTCGGCTAGTCGGCGGCCCTTCCACCTCGCGCCGCTTGCGGGGAGTCTGATTTTTCGTCATGCCCGGGTCAAGCCCGGGCGTGACGAGCTTCATTCATCCACTTCCCCCGCCGCCATTGTTCACCTACATCTTGCTCCACGCCAATCTGACCAGCGAGCGGAAGTGACATGGCCGAATTCGATACTGATCTGTTTGTCATCGGCGGCGGCTCGGGCGGCGTGCGCGCGGCCCGCATCGCCGCCGGCCATGGCGCGCGGGTGATGGTTGCCGAGGAATATCGGATGGGCGGCACCTGCGTGATCCGCGGTTGCGTGCCGAAGAAGCTCCTGGTCTATGCCTCGCATTTCCACCAGGAATTCGAGGACGCCAAGGGCTTCGGCTGGAGCGTGCCGGAGCCGAGCTTCGACTGGGGAGCGCTGATCGCCAACAAGGACAAAGAGATCGCACGGCTCGAGGCGGCCTATACCACCAATGTCGAGAAGTCCGGCGCCAAGGTGCTCAAGACCCGCGCCGTGCTGGAGGATGCCCACACGCTGCGGCTGACGAGCGGCGAGCGCGTGCGCGCCAAATACATCCTGATCGCGACCGGCGGCGCGCCGAACCACGGCGCCCCGATCCCGGGCATCGAGCACGTGATTTCATCCAACGAGGCGTTTCACCTGCCGGAGCTGCCGCGGCGGATCCTGATCCAGGGCGGTGGCTACATCGCGCTCGAATTCGCCTGCATCTTCGCCGGTCTCGGCTCGGATGTGACGGTCGTCTATCGCGGCGACAATATCCTGCGCGGCTTCGATGAGGACGTCCGTACCCATGTGCGCGGCGAAATGGAAAAGGCCGGCATCACGGTTCTGACCGGCTGCACCGTGAGCAAGGTCGATGCGCACGGCCACGAATTCACTTCGCATCTGTCGAACGGCTCGAGCATCGCCTCCGACCGGGTGATGTTTGCGATCGGGCGGCACCCGAACGTCGCCAATCTCGGGCTTGAAAAGGCCGGCGTCGCCATCAATCCCGACAACGGCGGCATCGCGGTCGACTTTTTTTCGAAGACGTCCGTCGACAACATCTATGCGATCGGCGACGTCACCCATCGCATCAACCTGACACCGGTCGCGATCCGCGAAGGCCATGCCTTCGCCGACACCGTGTTCGGCAAGCGCGAGGTGAGGGTCGATCACGCCGATATTCCGACCGCGGTATTCTCGCAGCCGGAAGTCGGCACCGTGGGGCTGACGGAGGCGCAGGCCTGCGAACGCTTCACCCATGTCGATATCTATAAGGCCACCTTCCGCCCGATGAAGGCGACATTGTCGGGCCGCGACACCCGCATGTTGATGAAGCTGGTGGTCGATGGCGCGAGCGATCGCGTGGTCGGTGTTCACATCGTCGGCGACGGCGCGGCGGAGATGGTGCAGGTGCTCGGCATCGCCGTGAAGATGAAGGCGACCAAGGCGGACTTCGATGCCACCATGGCGCTGCATCCGACCGCGGCCGAAGAACTCGTGACCATGCGCACGCCAAGTGCGCGGCACGTCCGCGCCGCGGCGGAATAGCCTAGCGGTTTCGAGCGAAGCGGCTACATCCTTCGAGACGCGCGCGAAGCGCGCTCCTCAGGATGAGGAGTTGGCACCGTCGCGATACAGCAAGTTCACCGCGACCTTCGGCCAATCGCCACCCCGAGAAGAAACGCCAGCGCCAGCGAGCCCAGCGGCGCTTCCCTTGCCACGTTGCTGAGCACGCTCAATGGCATGCCCGGCTGCCGCCCGGCGTCGATCGCCGCCTTCAGCCGCTCAATCGCCGCCTTCAAGACGTCGATCGCCTCGGTCGCCGGCGATGGACGACGGTATAACGCCGCATCGGGATCTTCGTAGATCGGAGGCGACAGCGGAATATCATCGCTCACGTTTTTGATCTCCAAAGCTTTGATCTCCAACGCTTCGAACTCTCAAGTCCTGAACTCTCAAGGCTCCGAGTTCTCAAGGCTTCGATCCCCTCCGGCCGCGATCCCTTCACGAATAATAGCGCCATCGCGGCTGGCGGCGGCGCGAGGGTCGCGCCAGCAGCAGTGCCAGCGCGAAGCCGATCGCACCTGCGGTTACCAGCGAGCCGATCGGGTTGTCCTGAACCTTTTTTGCCAGCGCGTCC
>NZ_DASSRP010000043.1:0-4243 GCF_035701725.1 Bradyrhizobium sp. | reverse complement strand
AATAAGAAAATGCCAGGCCGGTTCGCAAGCGCCCGCGCGCGTGGCAGATGTCGAGCAGCCAGCACAAAGCGAGATAACTCGTCAGGCCCGTCATCACCAGAATGACGCATGCGGTGAAATCTGTGACGTGCAGGGCGGTGTCGGCGATCGTGACCGCGGACGCCATCACCAGGCCCGCGATCATGACGAGCGCGAGCCGGCCGATCGGCATCGGAACGGGGAAAGCGCGCCTGGAGAGCGCCAGCGCCACGAAAAATCCGAACGCATCGGCGCAGAGTCTGGCCCATGCAGCGCCAAGTGGACCGTACTCGCTGACGAAAGCATAGGACAACACAACATTGGCCGCGATGATCGCGCCGATGTTGATCAGGTAGAAGCTGTTTCGACGCGACAATAGAAAGCTGGCGTGAAGGTACTGTTGGGTCAAAATCTGGAAGACAACCGCGACAGCGAGGATCGGCATCGTTTGCGCGGCAACTTGCCGAAAATCGGCGCCGAAGACCACGTTGGCAATATGCGGCGAAATCACCGCGAAGCCGAGGCAGGCCGGCAACGTCACACCGAAGAGGAGCTCGATGCATTCCGCCAGATGCGACCGTACGGCATCGCGGCCCCGGCTGGCATTGACTTGCACCGCCATCGGAATGAAAGCGGCGGCGGCACTCATCGCCGGCATCATCAAGGTCTGCCGGACGAGGTCGAGGCCCGCAATGTACCTGCCGGTATCCGCCGAGCCGATCAGGTTGGCGATCATGAAGCGATCGGTCACGCTCGATATCGCAAGCAATGTGAGCGAGAGGGTGAGCGGCAGGCCCTGAAGCGCGACGGATCGAATGGACGTGTCGGACTTGGCGCTGATTCCGCCCCAGGTGGCAGGCCATTGCACGATCACGGCGACACAGCTGGCGAGCGCTGCCGAGCTCAGCAGGAACGCTCCTTCAGGCGCGAGGAAGGCGACCATCACGCCAAGGCACAGCGCCGATATTGCGCGCGCCAATGTTCCCTTCAGCGCTGTGAGCGCGCGCAGGCGGGCTCGCGCAAGATCTTGGGTCAGCTCGAACAGGCCGATGGCGATGGCAAGCGATACGGCGGCGGCTGTCGGCACCGCCTCAAGGCCGACGAGGCGTCCCAATCCATAGGCGCCCGGCGCGGTAAGGCAGCACAGGAGATAGCCGCGAAGAACGAGACCGCGAATATCGGCGCCGTCGTCTCGCGCGTGCTCGCTCAAAATCAAGTTGCGGAACCAGCCAGCGAGGAAAGTGCTGACGACGGACGCAAACCCGACACCGAGAAGGTAGACGCCGTATTCGTGCGGGGCGAATAGCCGCGTGAACACGAAAACGCCCAGCAGCCCGAGCGCCGCGGACAGCGCGTTTGCGGTCAGGTTGATGCTGGCCAGCCCGATCATCATTGCACGTCAAATCCTTGCGGGCTCTTCCAGCCGGGCAAGCGCTGCCGGCTGAGGCCGCTGCAGGTCGACGACCTCGCGGATGGTGGCCGCTGGGGTCTGCGAAAACGAGGTTGCGGAAAAAGCGAAGTCGTCCGCGGTCGCCGTGCCGAGAAGGCGGACGAGCGCGGCTTTGTCGAGCTTGAACTCGTCCCAATAGCTGATGCAGCCGGTGCGCAGGGCCGGTTCGTGCATCGCGAGCAAATCCGCCTCGCTCTGCACGAAATAACCGTACAGCAGATATTCGGAAAATTCCCGGGTGCGGCAGAGGGCCTCGATCCAGCCAAGTCCGGTCGTATTTTCGATTTTGCGGATCATGCTGCGGATCGCCAGTTGATCCCAAAAAATGATGTGACCGATAAAGTCCGTGGCGGGCAGCGAGGGCGTCGGCAAACCAAGCAGACGATGCGTGGTCTCGATCCAGCGCGCATGTCTGGCGTGGCCCGGCGTGATGCCGTTCGGCGCTGAGTACAAAGGCAGCGGCTCCGGATCCTCGAAGCGCGCCAGGTCGAAATCGCGGAAAAGCACAACGTCCGAATCAAGAATGCAAAACCGCGAATGCGGCAGCGTTGCCGCCGATGCAATTTTGAGAATTTGTTGAATGTGCCAACCGCTCACGGGCCTGGCGCGAAGCGACCACCAATGCTGGCGACGCTGACGGCGGATGATGGCGGGCAAGGGCCGCAGCCATCGGGGCAGGAATTGGCTTGCCGGCAGCACTGTTCGTTGTGGTCCTTCGAAGCGGGCGAACAGCGCGAGGTCGGAATCAGGAACGAGCAGATAGTGCTTCGAAAACGACCGGGCATGGCGGTCAACGCTTTCGCACAGTAGCGCGCAGAGCGACAGATCGCGCTCGTAGGTCGGGGTTAACAGCGCGACGCTGTTCCGCTTGGGCGTCTGTTCGAAGGAGTTAGAACTCATGGTTTCCTGCGGGCAAGTCTATGGCAGGGCCAAGAGAGCAAGATCAATGCCGCGATAGGCGCTTTTGCCCGAGCAAATCGAAGGTGGTTAATCGCGCGCATTAACTACGCTGGCGAGAGGCGCGCTTCCGGTCACTTCCGTTGGACCGGATTTTGCTGCTGATGGGCACAATGGCCCAAGCAGCCAACCTGCTTGCGATGATCTCGCGTGAAACCATGACGACACTCTTTCCGTCTCGGCGCAAATTTCTGGCTCAAACGGCCGCTGGCATCGCTTTGGGTCTCTCGGACGCTTCCGCGCTTGCGGCGGAGCCGCCGCGCCTTTCGCGTTCGGCTGAGTCAACACGGATTCCCTACGGTGCCGCTGTGCGCGCCGGCGCGCTGGCATCCGATCCGACCTACCGCGCCACAGTCGTCAGAATGTGCGACATGATCGTCCCGGAAGGGGAAATGAAGTGGTCGGACATTCACCCCAAGCGGGACGAATATCGTTTCGACAACGCCGATGCGCTGGTGGATTTTGCGCGACAAAACCACATCGGAATTCGCGGCCATACGCTGGCCTGGTACGGCGCGCTCCCGGCATGGACCTCCGAGCTTGCCAGCGCTGCCGAAGCCGAGCGGGAATTGGTCGACCATATTGAGACAGTTGTGTCTCGATATCGGGGAGCCGTACCGTCGTGGGACGTGGTGAACGAACCACTGATCGATTGGCCGCAGGACCGGTTTTCCATCCGCCCTTCAATCTGGATGAACCGGCTCGGACCGGAATACCTGCCGATTGCGTTTAAGGCCACGGCGTCTACCGATCCGGACGCGAAACTCGTGCTTAACGAATATGACGTTGAATACCGCGGTGCGCGTTTTGGGGCCCGGCGCCGCGCTTTGATTCAGTTGCTGCGATGGCTGCGGGATCGCGACGTGCCGCTGCACGCGGTTGGCCTGCAAGCACATCTGTTTGCCGGCCGCACCATCGATCGCGATGGCTTGCAGGCGCTTCTGGCCGAGATCGTCGCGCTCAAGCTCGAGGTTCTCATCACAGAGCTGGATGTGATCGATGCCGACTTGCCTGGAAAAATCGAGGATCGAGATGCTCTTGTCGCTGCAATGGCTGCCGAATTCCTTGGCGCATGTTGCGAAGTCGTCCGGCCAAAGGCAATCCTGACATGGGGCCTGAGCGATCGATATACCTGGGTGCCAACCTTCTTCAAGCGCGCCGACGGCATGCCGAACCGTCCGCTGCCGCTTGATGCTGAATTCAAGCCGAAACCGCTGTTCGACGTGATCGAAGAGTATCGCCGAAAGTTCACCTAGCCGCGCTGCCGCGCGCTGTTCTGGAACGCATCATGAGTTGTGTCGAGACCGTATTGCCAGACGATAGCAACGTCACGCGGAATGTTTCCCGCGCGATCGTGATGACCTCGCCGGCGCTTGATTCTTCGATCGGGATCGTCGTCTGCGTTCCCTGCTTCCGCCGTCCGGACCATCTGCGAACAACGCTGCAGTCGCTGGTCGGTCAGCGCACGGATCGGCGTTTCGCCGTCGTGATGGTCGAAAACGACGCATCGATGTGCGGCAGCGTGCCTGTTGCCAATGAATTCCTGCAATTCGGACAACTGGCGGGCCTTTGCGTGGTCGAGCCGCAGCAGGGCAACTGTCAGGCGATCAACGCAGCATTTGAGACAGCGCAAGCGATATTTCCGAATGCGACCGACTTCCTGATGATCGATGACGATGAGATTGCCTCGCCGGACTGGCTGGAGCGGATGATACAGGCGGCCGAGACGACAGGCGCCGACATCGTCGGCGGTCCGGTGCTTCAGCGCTTCAATGACGACGCCAAGCGTGGACTGCAGCGACATCCGGCGTTTCGTCC
>NZ_DASSRP010000042.1:0-5331 GCF_035701725.1 Bradyrhizobium sp. | reverse complement strand
GAATAAAACCGATAGCCGCTTTCAATCGCGTGGGCATAGGCCTGCTTCATGGTTTCAAGCCCTGAAAAGGCCGAGACCAGCATAAACAATGTCGACCGCGGCAGATGGAAATTGGTCAGGAGAATATCGACCGCGCGAAACCGATAACCCGGCGTGATGAAGATCGCGGTGTCGGCGGCGAACGACTTGATCGTGCCGTCTTCGGCCGTAGCGCTCTCGAGGAGCCGCATCGAGGTGGTGCCGACCGCGACGATGCGCCCGCCCTTCGCACGCGCTCTGTTGAGAGCGTCGGCGACCTCTCGTGAGATCGTGCCCCATTCCGAATGCATCTTGTGTTCGGTGGTGTCGTCGACTTTCACCGGCAGGAACGTGCCGGCGCCGACGTGCAGCGTGATCCTGTGAAGACCGACGCCGCGCTCGCGCAGCGCCGCCTCCAGGCGCGGCGTGAAATGCAGGCCGGCCGTCGGCGCCGCCACCGCGCCTTCGTTGGTCGCAAACATGGTCTGGTAGTCGGCCGCGTCCTGTTCGTCGGGTGTCCGCTTCGCGGCGATGTAGGGCGGCAATGGCGGACTGCCGAGATCCGATATCGCGGAGTCCAGCGTCGGCCCGTGAAATGAAAACGACAGCGTGACTGCGCCGTCCTCGCCCTTGTCTTCGACCTCGGCATCGAGATGACCGAGCAGGCAGACTTTACCCTCGTTGCCGAAACGAACGACGTCGCCGCGCGCAAGCTTCCTGGCCGGCTTGACCAGTGCCTGCCAGCGCGAGGCATCGAGCCGCTTGATCAGCGTCGCCTCGATTTTCGGCTCGGTCTCGCGGCCGATGCGGCGGCCTTTCAACTGCGCCGCGATGACCTTGGTGTCATTGACGACGAGCTGATCGCCGGGCTTGAGCCATTGCGGCAGATCGGACACGACGCGATCATGCAGAAATCCGCCGGGCTCGACGACGAGCAGCCGCGCGGCATCGCGCGGCTGTGCCGGCCGCAGCGCAATCCGCTCGGCGGGGAGTTCGAAGTCGAAGAGATCGGTGCGCATGATCTTGGGCGGGCGAATGGCGAATAGGGAGTGGCGAATAGACCATTCGCTATTCGCTACTCACCATTCGCATAGGGCGGCGTAGCCGGCGGGTTTACGCCGCGTCCAGCGCCATCCGCGCCTTGACGATCTTGTCGGGATCCTTGACCGGCTCGCCGCGCTTGATCTTGTCGACGTTCTCCATGCCCGAGGTCACCTTGCCCCACACCGTGTACTGCTTGTTGAGGAACGGCGCATCATCGAAGCAGATGAAGAACTGGCTGTCGCCGGAATCGGGATTGGCGGCACGCGCCATCGAGGCCGTGCCACGCACATGCGGCTCGGCATTGAACTCGGCCTTGAGCTTCTGGCCGGAACCGCCGGTACCGGTGCCGTGCGGGCAGCCGGTCTGGGCCATGAAACCGTCGATCACGCGGTGGAACACGATGCCGTCGTAAAACCCCTCGCGAACCAGTTCCTTGATCCGAGCCACGTGATTGGGCGCGAGATCAGGGCGCATTTCGATGGTGACGGGGCCCTGCGTGGTTTCGAGGATCAAAGTATTTTCTGTATCAGCCATGCTTGTTTCTCTGTTGTTGGAGGTCTTCGGTTGTGAAATCGAATGGTGATCGGGCGGCCGGCGATCGCGCCTGCCATTGCTTGGGTAAATGGTAGTGGGACGCAGCGCTGCAACGCTTCCATCGCCGCGATCCGGTACAATAAACGGTCGGTGTCGTCGGCCTGTTCCGATTCATGGGTGACGCGAGGCCGGCCCAGAATCTCGCCGGCCCGGGTGAAGCTGACGACGACGGTAATCTCGACGTTGCGACGGGCGCGTGTGGCGTCCGGTGGTTGCCAGCACGCCCGCAGTCTCGCGAACATCTCGGCGATCGTATTGACCTGCACCGGCTCTGCCGGCGCAGCTACTACACCCGCGAGCCAAATCGCCGCAACTCCGATCAAGCATCGAAGACGGAAACGGCCCGGCACCGATCACTTCATGTCGGCCGCGACCTGAACCTTCACCATCTTGTCGGGATCGCTCACCGCGCCGCCCGGCGCTCCCGGCGCCGCCTTCTTCAGCTTGTCGACAACGTCCATGCCCTGCACCACCTCGCCGATCACGGTGTACTGGCCATCAAGCGGCGCACCGTCGGCGAACATGATGAAGAACTGCGAGTTGGCAGAGTCCACACTGTCACCCTTGCGCGCCATACCGACGACGCCGCGCTGGAAGTGGACCTTGGAGAATTCCTGCTTGAGGTTCGGATATTTCGATCCGCCGGTACCATTGAAGTTCTGGCCGTCGCCGGTTTGCGCCATGAAGCCGTCCATGACGCGATGGAACGGCACGTTGTTGTAGAAACCTTCCCGCGCAAGCTGCTTGATGCGCTCGGCGTGCTGAGGCGCGATATCGGTGCGCAGCTTGATCACAATCCGGCCCTTGGTGGTGTCGATCACGATGGTGTTCTGCTTGTCGAGGCCGGCCGGAAGCGGCTGGGCAATGGCGGGGGCGGCAAAAATCAGCGCGGCGAGAACGGCGAGGATTCGGATCATGGAAGCTTCCTGCGTGAGAGAAGATTGTGTCAGCGGCCGAACTTGGCCTTGAGGCGCTTGGCCACGGCCTTGGGGACGAAGTTCGAGACGTCGCCACCCATACCGGCGATCTGTCGCACCAGTGTGGCAGTGATCGGGCGAACGGTCGGTGAGGCCGGAAGGAAAACCGTATGGACGCCGGGCGCCATGGTTTCGTTCATACCGGCTATCTGCATTTCATAGTCGAGATCGGTGCCATCGCGCAGGCCCCGAATGAGGATGGTGGCGCCCGCGCGCTTGGCCGCGGTGACCGTGAGGTCGTCGAAGGTGATGCAGTCGAATTCGCAACCGCCGCTCTTTGCAACGGGTTCAAACACCTCGCGGAGCATTGAAAGCCGCTCCTCCACGGTGAAGAGCGGGGCCTTGCCCGGATGGACGCCGATCGCCACCACCAGGCGGTCGCACAGGCCGACGGCATGCCGGACCACGTCCAGATGGCCATTGGTGACGGGATCGAAAGAGCCGGGATAAAGCGCGATGCGGGGCATGAAACCGTCCTACCCCGCCCGGTCCCCGCCCGCAAGCCGGTGGCTGGTTTAGGCCGAAAACACCCGCAATGCCGTTAATTTTCGTGGGCCATTGAACCGTTTTCCGGCCACCCGCGTCTTTAGGCCATTGGCCCGCTTTGTTTCGTCCCGGTCCGCCCGACGAAACAATTGGGCCCGCCGACGAAACCATTTTCCGGCCAATGGGCGTTTCGGTGAAGAACTCCGGAAACGGCCGCTTTGTATGAAGACCACACAACGAGGGCGCCAACGCCCAATGACAGGGGACCGTCATGATCAAGACTTTTTCAGCCATCGCTGTTGCCGCTTGCGTCGCCGCCGCCCTGGCCGTCGTGCCGGGTTTTGCGCCCTCGGTTGAAGCCAGCGTGCCGCGTCCGCTCGCCAAGTCCGATCGCCTCGACATCCATCCGACCGGCCGCAATTGCTCGGAGCAGGCCTGGCCGAATTTCGAAGCGTCCTGCCTGCGCTCGGCGGGTTCGCGGATCGCCGTCCGCGAGGCCCGCCTGGTGACTGCCGACCGCACGCCTTAAAACCGCCTGAAGCCATCAGGGAATTCGAAGTGGAGGCCTCCCCCGCCTCCGCTTCGTTTTTTTGGCTCGTCTTTCAGACGATGGCACGTGGCACGCTCTGGGCGTGCCGAAACACATTGTTCGGATCGAACGCGGCCTTGATGGTCATCAACCGCGGCAGGTTATCGCCCCAATACGCCTTGGCGTAGCCTTCGCCGAGATCGAGATCGCAATAGTTGACGTAACAGCGGCCGGAAACATAGGGCCGCATCGACGCATAAAGCGTCCGTATCATTGCAAGATTTGTCTCGGTCGCTCCGGGACTCCCCCACTGCAAGAAATACTGGACGAGATATTTCGTCTTGCCCCGATGGATGAAGGCCGTGGCATCGGAAGCGATCTGGTTGATCGCACCGCCGTAACTGTCGAACAGCACGGCAATTTCCCCCGGCGCTTTTTGCAAGCCATCGAGCAGGACGGAAATCCCCTGCCCGGTCAGGGGTTCGACGATATAGTCGGACTTGCCCTTCATCAGGACAGACTCGTAGGCCGGGCCGCCGCCGTTGAAGATGGTGGCGGCGCGCGCGAAAGTCAGTGTGCTTGTGCTCGACATCTCGGCCGCGCCAGCCGATTTTTGCAGCCGCTTGAGCTCCGTGATCACCTTGCTTTCGGTGTCGACCGACAGGCCCGCAATGTGAACCTTGATCGAACCTGCCGCCGCTTTCGTCAGGTGCAGTGTGCAGGTGATTGCAGGCGGCAGCGCCTCGAGCCAATCCTGCCAGGCGAGCACGATTTTGGCCGCCTGGGCCGCCGGCCTGTTCCACGTCGTCGCGAACTTGGCCACGCGGTTGACCGCGCTGGTGCGAAAATTGAACTTGGTGACGACGCCGAAGCTGCCGTTGCCGCCGCCGCGCAATGCCCAAAACAGATCGGGATCTTGCTGGGCGCTGACATTTCGGACGTTGCCGGAGGCGTCGACGACTTCCATCGCCAGCACGCTGTCGCAGGCAAGGCCAAACGGACGTGCCAAGAGGCCAAAACCACCGCCAAGTGCGTGGCCGGCGACGCCGACCGGAAAACAGGTGCCGGCCGGAATGGCGCGCGCCGAGGGCTCGAGCGCCGCGTAGACCGCGCCCAACGATGCACCGGAGCCGATCGCGACCGACTTCTTGTCCGCGGCGAGCTTGATGGACGCCATGCCACGCACGTCAATGACGAGATCGGCGCTCTGCGAAAACCCCTCATAGGAGTGACCACCGGAGCGGATCGCAAAGCCCACGCCGTTGCCGGCCGCCCAACGGACGGTGTGTCCAACGGCTTGCGGGCTTGAAGCAACGACGCGCACCTGCGGGGTGATCTGCCTGCGTTTATTGAAAGAGGTGTTGTAGTCGAACCTGGAAGGCGACGCGTCGCCCGCGACCAGAACCAGGTCCCTTTGCGGGTCGAGCCCGGCCTTCAGGCTCGCCACCGGTAATCCGGTTTCAGCTTCTGCCTTGTGGATCGAAAACAGCGAGCTCCCGACCACGGCGAAGGCGCCGGACGCTTGCAGGAATTCGCGCCGTTTCACGACGTTTTCCTCTGCAAAGGCGATCGCAGGGCGAGGATCGCCGCGAAGCCTTGTAAGGCGCTAGGCCCGTGCAGCCGCACGTTGCATCTCGGCCTGCACGGTGGCGTAGAGAGCTTGCCAGGACGCCAGCAATTCCG
>NZ_DASSRP010000041.1:0-11940 GCF_035701725.1 Bradyrhizobium sp. | reverse complement strand
GAAATTTATCAGTGAATTCAGTTGGATATAGAAATGGTCGCCCGCGGTCGCTTAGGAAAAACAAAATAACAGGGGTAACAGGGGGTCGCTTTGGTAGTGCACAGGGACCGGGTGACAGCAAACTCAGGTCGGGCCCCGCTCATCCGCAATCACCTTGCCGTCGTTTGGCAGGCTTGCCGGCGATACCAGCTCGACGCTGCCGCCGAGCTTTGTCACCGCGCGCAGCGTCGAGGCGACGGCCTCGCGCAGCGTCTCGGCAGGTGAGGCGCATTCGCACCTCAACGTCATCGCATCCTGCTCATTGTCGCGCGTGACGACGAGGCGCAGCCGTCCGAGTTCGCTGTGACGCTTGCCGATCTCGGCGATCTGTTCGGGGCGAACGAACATGCCCTTCACTTTTGTCGTCTGGTCGGCGCGGCCCATCCATCCCTTGATGCGTAGGTTGCTGCGCCCGCACGGGCTTTGACCGGGCAGCGCGGCAGTGAGATCGCCGATCGCGAGCCTGATCCAGGGATGATCGCCATCAAGCGTGGTGACAACGATCTCCCCGACATCGCCGGCCGCGACGGGATCGCCGGTACCCGGCCGGACAATCTCGAAAATGATATCCTCGTTCACGACCATGCCGTCGCGCGCGGTGGTTTCATAGGCGATCAGGCCGAGATCGGCGGTACCGAAAGCCTGATAGGCCTCGATGCCGTGCGATTTGATCTCCTTTTGCAGTGACGGCGGAAACGCCGCGCCCGATACGATCGCGCGCTTGATCGAGGAGATGTCGCGGTCGCCTGCGGTGGCTGCATCGATCAGAATCTTCAAGAAGTCCGGCGTCCCGCAATAGCCGACCGGATGATAGGCTTCGATCAGTTCGAGCTGCGCCTCGGTGTTGCCGGGGCCGGCGGGAATGACGGCGCAGCCGAGCGCGCGCGCAGCCGTATCGAAGATGAAGCCGCCTGGCGTCAAATGGTAGCTGAAGGTGTTCAACACGACGTCGCCCGGCCGCAAGCCGGCGGCATGGAGCGCGCGGGCGCCACGCCAGGGATCTGCCTGCGCGCCTTCCGCTTCGAAGATCGGTCCCGGCGAAGTATAGAGCCGCGCAAAGGCGCCTGACGGCTTGCCGACAAAGCCGCCGAAGGGCAAGGCGGCCTTGTGGAGCGCGGGCAAATCGGATTTGCGCAGCACCGGGAGCCCCGCCAGCGCGGTGCGGCTGGTGATCTGCGCCGGGTCGATGCCGCGCAACCGCTCGGCATAACCGGGGGCTTCGATCGCCTTGCGCAGGATCTCGGGAAGGCGCGAGAACAGATCGGCCTCGCGCGCCGATGGCGCGCGGATCTCGAGGACGTCGTAGTGGTCGGTCATGCTCACAGCCACCGCTTCCGCCGTTTGAAGCTTTTCAAATTCTTGAAGCTCTTGCGCTGATCGCCGGCGCCGCCGAGATAAAACTCCTTCACATCCTCATTGTCGCGCAACTCGTCGGCGGTGCCGTCGAGCACCACCTTGCCTTGCTCCATGATGTAGCCGTGGCTTGCGACCGAGAGCGCCGCGCGGGCGTTCTGCTCGACCAGCAGGATGGTTACGCCGAGGTCGCGGTTGATCGCCTGGATGATCGCGAAGACCTCCTTCACCAGAAGCGGCGACAGGCCCATTGACGGCTCATCCATCAGGATCATCTTCGGCCGCGCCATCAGGGCGCGCCCGATTGCGAGCATCTGCTGTTCGCCGCCGGATAGATAGCCGGCAAGTCCGGTGCGCTCTTTCAGGCGCGGAAAATAATTGAACACCATGTCGATATCGGCGGCGACCTCGCCGTCGCTGCGGGTGAAAGCGCCGAGCCGCAAGTTCTCCAGCGAGGTCATGTCGGCGACGATGCGGCGGCCTTCCATCACCTGAAAGATGCCGCGGCGGACGATCTTTTCGGGATCGATGCCATCGATGCGTTCGCCATTGAACAGGATCTCGCCGCGGGTCACTTCGCCGTCTTCGGTCTTGAGCAGGCCAGAGATCGCTTTCAGCGTCGTCGACTTGCCGGCGCCGTTGGCGCCGAGCAGCGCCACGATCGATCCCTGTGGGACGTCGAGGCTCAGCCCGCGCAGCACCAGGATCACGTCGTCATAGACCACCTCGATGTTGCGCACGGCGAGGAGGGGGGAGGTGGCGGGAGTCGTGTCAGTCGCTGTGGCAAGAGAGGATTGCACTGGCAATACCTTGTTCGGATTTTGGTCACCTCCCCCTGAAAGGGGGAGGTCGGCGAGCCCGCTTTATGGGCGGGACGGGAGGGGGTCGTATCGTCGTTTGGGAGTGACCCCCACCGCAGCCCTCCCCCTTGCCGGGGGAGGGAGAAGAGATCACCACCCAAACCAATCGGCCTTGCGCGGCAGCTCGACGGTCTTGACCTTCTCGAGCTTGATCGTGCCCTTGGCCATCACGTCGTTGATGTCACCGTCGGTCGCGCCGGAAATCCTGGCGCGGTAGAGGTCGACCTTCATCGTGCCGCGATGGTCCTTGTCGGTCCAGGTCGAGGGATTGCAGACGCCATCCATGCCCGACGGCACCCAGTCCTTCTTCTGATAGAAGCCCTTGGCGACGTTCTCGCCGGTGGTGCCGCCGTTCTTCGCGGCCCAGTCGAGCGCTTCCTTCATGTACATCGCCGAGCACACCGCCGCGATGTAGTGCACCGGTCGATAGACCTTGCCGGTCGGATCGCTCATCTTCGAGATTTCCATCACGGTCTTCATGCCCGGCGCATTGCCGCCCCACGCAACCGATGTGCGCAAGGGGAAGACGATGCCGTCAGCAGCGTCGCCGGCGGTCTTGGCGCCATTCTCGTCCATGCCCCAGACGTTGCCGAGAAACTGGACGTCGACGCCGGCGGTCTTGCAGGCCTTCATCACCGAGATATTGGAGGCCGCGGTGTTGCCAAGATAGGCGTAGTTGGCGCCGGCGCTCTTCAGGCTCAGGCACTGCGCGCTGTAGTCGCCGGGTGAAAGCGCAAACACCAGCGGCGGCAGCACTTCGAAGCCGAGTTCGGTCGCAAGCGCTTCGCCGGCGGCCTTCGGCGCATTGGGGTAGGGGTGGTTCGCGCCCATATGGACGAACTTCGGCTTGCCCGCTTTGCCCTTGGCTTTCCAGTCCTCCGCCGCCCACATCAGCATCGCGCGCAGCGCGTCCGAATAGGTCGGGCCGTAAAAGAAGTTGTAGGGCGCCGCCTTGGCCTTGCCGCTGGTGCCTTCGGGGTCGGTCAGTGCCGCCGCGTAGGATCCGGACATATCCGGTATCTTGTCCTGCGCAACAAAACCGGTCAGCGCCTCGGTGTCGGCGGTGCCCCAGCCCATGATCGCCGCGACCTTGCCGTCCGGCGCCGACCATTTCTTGTAGAGCGCGATCGCGCGCGGCACCTGATAGCCGTAATCGTTGCTGTCGACATTGAGCTGCTTGCCACCGACGCCGCCATTCTTGTTGATCCAGGCGAAGGTGTCCTTGACGCCCTGTCCATAGGGCGTGCCGACGTCGGACGTGCCGCCCGAGAGGTCTTCGAGATGGCCGATCGCGATCTGCGCCTGTGCGCCGGATGCCGCGCCGCCGAGCATTACCGCGAGCGAGACGGTGCCGAATAATGATTTCAGGTTCATGGATTTTTCCTCCGGTGTTTCTCGTTAAGCGTCGTTCCAGTCTCCCTCCCGCACCGTCAGTGCGAGAACGGGTAAAGTTTCCAGTAGGTCTTGATCTGCCGCCAGCGGTGCGCGAGCCCGTCGGGTTCGAACATCAGAAATCCGATGATGATCAGTCCCACAGTGATTTCGCGCAGGAAGGTTATGTTGTTGTTGAGCGAGAGCGCCCGATCGATGCTTGATCCCTTCAGGTTGGTGCTGATCCACTCCATCGATTCCGGCAGCAGCACCACGAAGGCCGTGCCCATCAAGGTGCCCATGATCGAGCCGGTGCCGCCGATGATGATCATCGCCAGGAACAGGATCGAGCGTTCGATCCCGAAACCTTCCTGCGAAATCACGAGCTGGTAATGCGCGTAGAGCGCGCCGGCGATGCCGGCGAAGAACGCCGCAAGTCCGAAGGACAGCGTGCGGTATTTCGTCAGGTTGATGCCCATGATCTCGGCGGAGAGATAGTGGTCGCGGATCGCAACCAGCGCGCGGCCGTCGCGCGTGCGCATCAGGTTGGTGACGAGCAGAAAGCAGACCACGAGATAGGCCAGCACGACATAGAAATATTGCCGGTCGCCGCGCAGCGTGTAGCCGAATATCGAGAACGGATTGGCGCTCGCTGGCACCGAGCCGCCGGAGAACCATTCGGCGCGGGAGAAGAAGTCGAGCAGGATATATTGCGCCGCAAGGGTGGCGATGACGAGATAAAGGCCCTTCAGCCGCGCCGCCGGCACGCCGAAGATCAAGCCGACCAGTGCGGTGACGACGCCGGCGAGCGGAGTGGCGAAGAACACCGGAATGGGAAAATTATTGGATAGATAGGCCGAGGTGAAGGCGCCGAACAGGAAGAACGCCGCGTGGCCGATCGAGATCTGTCCGGTGAAGCCGACGAGGATGTTGAGCCCGAGCGCCGCAATCGCGAAGATGCCGATCTGGATCGAGATCGAGAGCCAGTAGGTCGAGAGCAGGTATGGCGCTAAGCAGGCCGCGATGATTCCGGCGATCGCAAAATTGCGGCTCGTCACGGTGGGAAAAATCGTGGTGTCCGCCGCATAGGAGGTGCGGAAGTCGCCGGAGGGAGTGAGCGAAGGGCTTGCCATCGGCCTCTACCTTCCAAGTCCGTCAATTTTAGCCATCGGCCCGCCCATTTTTATCTGGGCATGATCTCCGCGCAAACGCGCCACACGTTTGTCGCGAGCGAAAACCGGTTTCCACTTTTCGACGATCATGCCTACTACACTCGCTCGATGTCTTTGGTGCCGAACAGGCCGTAGGGCTTGATCATGAGAATGATGATCAGGGCATAGAACGGCGCGATCTCGTATAGATTGCCCCAGTGCAGATATTCACTGTCGACATATTGGGCGACGTTTTCCAGAAGCCCGATGATGACGCCGCCGAGCACAGCGCCGCCGATCGAATCCAGCCCGCCGAGGATCGCGGCCGGAAAGACCTTGATGCCGTAGGCGGAGAGGCCGAACGACAGGCCGTTGACGACGGCGACGACGACGCCGGCGACGGCCGATACGGTGGCCGAGATCGCCCAGGCCATCGCAAATACGTTCTTGACGGAAATGCCGAGCGATTGCGCCACCTGCTGGTTGAAGGCGGTCGCGCGCATCGCAAGTCCGTATTTGGAAGCACGGAAGAACCAGGCCATGCCGATCATCATGGCGAGCGAGACCGCAAGGCTCATGATGTAGACGCTCTGGATCTGCAGCCCGAACAGACTGACCGCGTCGCTGGTGAACACGCGCGGAAACGGCTGCGGATTGATGCCGAAGATCCATTTCAGCGACGCATCGAGCACGGTCGACAGGCCGATCGTCACCATGATCACGGAGATAATCGGCTCGCCGATCATCGGCCGCAGGATCACGACCTGGATCGCAATGCCGAACGCGAACATGAAGACCAGCGTCAGCGGCATGCCGATCCAGAACGGTACAGCGTATTTGGTGAGCAGCGCCCAGCAGACCCAGGCGCCGACCAGCAGCAGTTCGCCTTGCGCGAAGTTGACCACCTGCGTCGCCTTGTAGATCAGCACGAACGACATCGCGACCACGCCATAGAGCGTGCCGACCACGAGGCCGTTGACGACGAGCTGGATCAGGAATGCGGTGTTCATGGCTTTTGTGCTATTCTCCTTCGCCTTTCCCCGCTTGCGGGGCGAGGTGAAGGGCATCGGTGCGATGGGAGGGCTTCATTCCGCAGCCTCCGCAAGCGGTGCGTGGCTCGCCAGATCGATCACCTTCAATGTTGTGCGGATGCGCTGGGTGGTGCCGTCCTGGAAGCGGATCACGGTATCGACAGGAATGTCGCTTCGGCCGGCATAGATTGCCTCGATGATGTCGGCGTATTTGTCGTTGATCACGCCGCGACGGACCTTGCGCGTGCGCGTCAGCTCGCCGTCATCGGCATCGAGCTCCTTGTAGAGCAGCAGGAAGCGGGAGATGCGCTGTGCCGGCGGCAGCGTCGCATTGACGGTCTCGACCTCCTTTTGCAGGAGGTCGTAGACCTCCGGCCGTGCTGACAGGTCGGTATAGGTCGTGAACGCAATCCGGTTCTTTTCCGCCCATTTCGACACGATCGAGAAGCGGATGCACAGCATCGCCGCCAGGTGATCTCGCCCCGAGCCCAGCACCACGGCTTCGGCGATATAGGGCGAGAATTTCAGCTTGTTCTCGAGATATTGCGGCGAGAAGCGCTCGCCGCGCGATGTCTCCGCCAGGTCCTTGATGCGGTCGATGACGACGAGTTGCTTGTGGTCGTTGAAGTAACCGGCGTCGCCCGATTGCAGCCAACCGTCCCTGATTTCGGCGGCGGACGCTTGGGGATTCTTGTAGTAGCCGAGGAACATATTGGGATGGCGGATCACGATCTCGCCGACGCCATTGATGTCGGGATTGTCGATCCTGATTTCGATGCTGCCGGCCATGGCGACGCCCGTGGTGTCGGGATCGACGGCATCTTCGGGATGAAGCGTGTAGGCGCCGAGCGTCTCAGTCTGGCCGTACAGCGTGCGCAAGGGCACGCCCATGGCGCGGAAGAACCGGAACGTGTCCGGGCCGAGCGCGGCGCCGCCGGTCGCGGCCGAGCGCAGGCGGGTGAAGCCCATCCGGTCGCGCAACGCGCGGAACAGGAGAAGTTCGGCCACCACCGAGTGACGGTTCTTGGCCAGCGCGGCAAGGCCTGCCTTCATGCCGAGCTGGTAGAGCATCTGCTTCAGCGGAGAGGCATCCATCACCCGCGCGCGCACATCGGCAGCCATCGATTCCCAGACCCGCGGTGCGCACAGCACGAAGGTCGGTGCGATCTCGCGGAAATCATTCATCATGGTGTCGGGTTCTTCGACGAAGTTGACCTTCATCCGGCAGAGCAGCCCTTTGCCGAGCACGTAGACCTGCTCCATGATCCAGGGCAGCGGCAGCACCGAGACGTATTCATCTTCCGGCCCCTTCGGATCGAAGGCGAGATAGATGGCGCAATGGGCGAGCACGCGGCCCGCCGCGAGCATCGCCAGCTTGGGATGCGAGGTCGTGCCTGAGGTGGTGCAGAGGATCGCGACATCTTCGCCGCGGGTTGCGTCGACGAGAGAGTCGTAAAGTCCGGGCTCGCGGGCGGCGCGCTCGCGGCCGCGCGCGACGAGCTGCTCGGCGGACATCAGGCGCGGATCCGAGTATTTTCGCATTCCGCGCGGATCGGAATAGACGATGTGCTTCAGCGAGGGCGCGCGGTCGGCGAGGCCCAAGAGCTTGTCAACCTGCTCTTCGTCCTCGGCGAAGACGAGCTTTGCCTCGCCGTAATTGAGAAGATAGGCGGCTTCCTCATCCAGCACGTCGCGATAGAGCCCGAGGCTTAAGGCCCCAATCGCATGGGTTGCGATTTCAGCCGCGACCCAGTCGGGCCGGTTGTCGCCGATGATGCCGATGACGTCGCCGCGCTTGAGGCCAAGCTCGACCATGCCGAGCGTGAAGTCGCGCACGCGGGCGTGGTATGCTTCCCAAGTGAAGAGCTTCCAGAGGCCGAGGTCCTTTTCGCGCAGCGCGATGTCCTTGCCGAACTCACGCGCGTTCAACCGCAAGAGCTTGGGGTAGGTGTCGGCCTCGCGCACGCGGGCGGCGTAATCCATCATGCCGCCGTCTCCGTAGCAGCAGGAATGGGTGTTTCCTCGGGATCGACCAGCACCTCATCTTCTTCGCCGAGATAAGCGCGCTTGACGTGGGGATCGGCAAGCACCGCGGCCGGATCGCCTTCGGCGATCTTGCGGCCGAAATCCAGCACCATCACGCGATGGGAGATGTCCATCACCACGCCCATGTCGTGCTCGATCATCATCACCGTCATGCCGAATTCTTCGTTGAGGTCGACGATGTAGCGCGCCATGTCCTCCTTCTCTTCGAAGTTCATGCCGGCCATCGGCTCGTCGAGCAAAATGAGTTGCGGCTCCAACGCCATGGCGCGGGCGAGTTCGACGCGCTTGCGCAGGCCATAGGGCAGGGTGCCCGCGGTCGCCTTGCGCACCGACTGCAAATCGAGGAAGTCAATGATCTCCTCGACCTTGTGGCGATGTTCGAGTTCTTCTCGCCGCGCGCCGGTCAGCCAGTACAGCGATCCCGTGATGAAGTTGTTCTTCAACAGGTGATGCCGTCCGACCATGATGTTGTCGAGCACGCTCATGTGGTGGAACAGCGCCAGATTCTGGAAAGTACGTCCAATGCCGAGCCGTGGCCGCGCGTTCGGGTTGAGCGCCGTGATGTCCTGGCCGCGGTAGAACAATTGGCCTTCGGTTGGCCGGTAGCGGCCGGAAATGCAGTTGACGATCGAGGTCTTGCCGGCGCCGTTAGGACCGATAATCGAGAACAGCTCGCCGGCTCTGACGCCGAAACTGACGTCGGTCAGCGCGCGCACGCCGCCAAAGCGCAAAGAAACCCCGCGCACCTCCAACGTATGGTCCAATCGTCCCTCCCGGTCGCCTAGTGGTCCGATTCTAGCGTTCGCACCCCTTCTCAGCGGGTACCTTCGCGAATGCTAGAATCAAAGGACCACTAGCAATGACATGTTTCCACAGTGGAGTTTTGGATTTGGCGTTCGCACTGAGCGTCCGCGGCTAGGCGTTTTGCGAACGTCAAATCCACCCCACTGTTCTGGCGCTTTTCGCGCTCTTGGCTGGTTATCCCTGAAACTTCAACACGATCCTATATCGGCGCCGCCGGTGAGGCCATGCGACGAATGGCAATTCGCGCTGGCACATCGGATGCCATCCCATGGCGCCGCGCCCGGCGGTCGCAATAGGCACTCGGTCCCCTGCATAGGCTAAAGGCGGTGCCCGGACTGTCTTGCATTCGACAATTGGCCGGTAAAATGTCGTCGGGCTGCTGCGATGCAGCACGGGGACCATGAGTCAAGCCGGTCGGCGGAAAGATGATCACGGCGGATCACCTCAGGAGAATTGCGATCTGGTCGCGTGAGCTCACCGCGCGCGAGATCGAGGCCGCATGCGGCGGGATCACCGAGAAGTCGTACCGGCCGGGCGAGTCCATTTTCTTGCGCGGGGATCGGTTCGACTATTGGACCGGCGTGGTGTCGGGCCTGGTGCGGATGGGAACGGTGTCGCGTGGCGGCAAGGCGATGACCTTTACCGGCCTGACTGCGGGGGCCTGGTTCGGTGAGGGCACCATGCTGAAGAAGGAGGCACGCCGCTATGACATGGTGGCGCTGCGGGACACCCGCATTGCGCTGATGGATCAGGCTACCTTCTTCTGGCTCTACGAGAACAGCGTCGCCTTTAACCGTTTTCTTGTCGTTCAGCTTAACGAGCGGCTCGGTCAGTTCATCGGTCTCGTCGAATATGGCCGCACGCTCGACGTCACCGCGCGGCTGGCGCGTTCGATCGCCTCGCTGTTTAACCCTATCCTGTATCCCGACCTGAGCCGTCACCTCGAGATCACCCAGGAAGAAATCGGAGCGTTGTCAGGCATCTCGCGGCAGAACGCCAACCAGTGCCTGAATCGGCTGGAAAAGGAGGGCCTGCTCCGCCTCGAATATGGCGGCGTAACCATCCTCGACCTCGAAAGATTGCGGGGTTACGGGGAGTAACCGAATCCTACGATACCGTGACTATCGGCCTGATTTTCCACCCTGTTTTGCATTAGACTTGGCATAACACGGATGGTAATGGCTGCCGGTCCGCAGGAGGTCGAATGACGGTTCAAGATGCCAAGCATAAGGTCGCGCTGATCACGGGTGTGACGGGTCAGGATGGCACCTACCTTGCCGAATATCTCCTCGGCCTCGGCTACACGGTGCACGGCATCAAGCGCCGGTCGTCGTCTTTCAATACCGCCCGCGTCGATCACCTTTATGAGGATCCGCACACCGGAAACGTGCCGTTCTTGATGCATTACGGCGACATGACGGATTCGACCAACCTGATCCGCCTGGTGCAACAGATCCGGCCGACCGAAATCTACAATCTCGCCGCCCAGAGCCACGTCGCGGTCTCGTTCGAAAGCCCGGAATATACCGCCAACGCCGACGCGATCGGCGTGCTGCGCCTTTTGGAGGCGATCCGGATTCTCGGCATGGAAAAGGAAACGCGCTTCTACCAGGCCTCGACCTCGGAACTGTACGGCCTGGTGCAGGAAGTGCCGCAGAAGGAGACCACGCCGTTCTATCCGCGTTCGCCTTACGCGGCCGCCAAGCTCTACGGCTACTGGATCACGGTGAACTACCGCGAGGCCTACGGCATGTTTGCCGCCAACGGTATCCTGTTCAACCACGAGAGCCCGATCCGGGGCGAGACCTTCGTGACCCGCAAGATCACCCGCGCGGTCGCCCGCATCGAGACGGGTCTTGAGAAAACACTTTATCTCGGCAATCTCGACGCCAAGCGCGACTGGGGCCATGCGAAAGATTATGTCATAGGCATGCACAGGATCCTTCAGGCAGATACGCCAGACGATTTCGTGCTCGCCACCGGCGAGACCCGCTCGGTGCGCGAATTCGTCGAGCTGGCGTTCAAGGAGGTCGGCCGCTCGATCGAATGGCGCGGCAAGGGCGTCGAAGAAACCGGCATCGACCGGAAATCCGGCAACACCATCGTTCGCATCGATCCCCAGTATTTCCGTCCCACCGAAGTCGATCTTCTGATCGGCGATCCCAGCAAGGCGCAGAAAAAGCTCGGCTGGAAGGCGCAGACGAGCTTCGCCGATCTGGTCAAGCAGATGGTGGCGGGCGACCTCGACATTGCCCGGCGCGAGATAGCCAATGGCAAGAACGCCGTTTGATCTGAAGGGCAAGCGCGTCTTCGTTGCCGGCCATCGCGGCATGGTCGGCAGCGCGCTGGTGCGCCGGCTCGCTTCCGAAGGCGTCAATCTTCTCACCGTTCCGCGCAGCGAAGTCGATCTGCGCAATCAGGCCGCGGTGTTCGACTGGTTCGAGAAAAACCGCCCGCAGGCGGTGTTTTTTGCCGCAGCGAAGGTCGGCGGCATCGTCGCCAATAACACGCTGCGTGCCGAATTCATCTACGACAACCTGATCCAGGCCACCAACGTGATCCACGCCGCCCATCAGAGTGGCGCGGAGAAACTGATGTTTCTGGGCTCCTCCTGCATCTATCCGAAGCTTGCGGCCCAGCCGCTGCGCGAGGATTCGATGCTGACCGGTCCGCTCGAAAAGACCAACGAACCGTACGCAATTGCCAAGATCGCCGGCATCAAGATGGCGGAAGCCTATCGCAGTCAGTACGGCAGCGACTTCATCAGCGTGATGCCGACCAATCTCTACGGTCCCGGCGACAATTATCATCCCGAATACAGCCACGTTGTCGCGGCGCTGATCCGCCGCTTTCACGAAGCAAAGGTTGCCGGGGCTCCCGAGGTCGTGGTGTGGGGCACCGGAACGCCGCGGCGCGAATTTCTCTATGTCGACGATCTCGCGGACGCCTGCGTCCATCTGATGAAGATCTATTCGGGCGAAGAGCTCGTCAACATCGGAACCGGCGAGGACATCACCATTGCCGAATTCGCCCACGTGGTCGCGGACGCAGTCGGCTATACCGGCACGATCAGTTTCGATCCCTCCAAGCCCGACGGAACGCCGCGAAAATTGCTCGATGTTTCCAGGCTTGCCCAACTTGGCTGGCGGGCCAAGACGTCGCTGAAGGACGGGATCAGGCGCGCCTATCAGGCTTATCTCATTGAATCGAAGGGTGACTAATAATTCTGCCGCCTCATCACAGACTTTTTAGACACTCGCTAGCTTAGGATCGTAATAGCTGCCA
>NZ_DASSRP010000040.1:0-3990 GCF_035701725.1 Bradyrhizobium sp. | reverse complement strand
CGCGGTGTGCACGCTGATCGCAAGGTCCGAAGACAGTTCGATCAGCATACCCGCCGGCGCCAGGATCGTTGATCCCGTCACAAGATTTCCAAACATCAACGCGGTCGGCGCAAAGCGGCGATGAACCGGACTGTCGGGCGCGAGATTTTTCATGCAGTCGCATCTAGACCGCACACACGATCATTGGAAGAGCGGCAGCCGGATTATTTTGCTGCCGCTTGGTGTCCATGAAGGAAAGTCGCGCGCCGCATGAGAGAAAGTCGTCGATGGCTAGGCTGAAACAAAACAGGCCCTACTTCGAAGCCGCTTCGCTCGCGTGAACGGCCACCGACCCTCTCGCTGGCGGACAACCGGCAAGCAGGGATTCCATCGCCTGGGCCCAACCGTCGTTGCTCAGTCTGGTGGCCTGCGGAACGAAACGCCCGTCGGCTGAAAGCGAGCTTTCGATGAGCTCGATTTGAGGCTGATCGACCAGCGATTCCAGGCGCGACCTGGTCAATCGCATGCTCCATTGCTCGAAATTGGAGCCGCTGCCGACCATCAAGGGTCCGGTGAAATTGACCGGGCTCGCCCCGTCATGGGCGATCGCGACCAGCGCGCCCGCGCGCGTCGGCCGCTGGAAATCCAGCGAGAAGTTCTCGGAATTGAAGCAGGTGACGCGCCATTGCAGCAGCCTGAACGACGTCTCGCCCGGCGCCCTCACAAGGGCAAGCTTGCGCACCGAGTTGGCCGCGCCGCTGTCGAACTTCCATGGCGTCTCGACGGTCGAGCGGCGATCGAGCCCAAAGCGCGCAATCTCGTCGCGCGTCAGCACATGAATGTCCTCGAACTTGATCGTCCTGGTCAGGGCAAGCAGACCGGCATCGATGCCGATCTTGGCAAGATAGAGCGCGGCCTCACGATCGGCCCGCTCGCGGCCGCGTTGGTTGGCGGCGGCAATCACCACGGCATCCGGCTGGCCGCCGCGAAAATTGAGCACGACCTTGGGCGAATGCACGGCGAGGATCGCGTCCGCCGCCACTTCGTGGACCGCCGCGCCCATGAACGCATAGGGACAAGCCGAAGCACAGACCGCGCCATTGGTGAAGAGATCGCCGTGCAGGTCGCGGCCGGACTGCTTGAGTTTGAAGCAGACGTCGCTGTCCTGTGCCTCAAAGCCGCATTCACGCACCATCGTCCGCCCGACCCGCGCGATGACGTTCCTGCCGTGAAGCAGGGTCCCCATCGCAATCGCCTGGTCGAGATTGCCGCCGGGCGAAGCGAAATAGATCGGCAGGTTACGGTCCCGGTGGCGATCCAGAAAGCTCTTGAACCGCGCCGCAGTGTCGGACTCCACCTTTCCTTCCGCCTCGATCCAGCGATCGCAGCCGTGCCCACATGCATCCGGAGCCCCCTTCACGACGTAGAAGGCCATCGACTGCTCGCGCGGCCTGGGAGCCACCGGCCGTTGTTTCGGCTGGGATGCCGATACCCCCGCCCAAGTCAGCGCACAGGTCAGGATGGTCGCAGCTAAGACACGCGAAATCATGGGGGCGACAGATCAGGAAACACGGAACGTTGGTGAGCCTAACAAGCGCCCTGCTACGAGTCTATGACGCGTCAACCAAAGGCTGCGTTCGAACCGACCGCGTTCTGCCGATATTCTGGGCTTGCACCGATTGCATTGCCCGATTCGCCTGCTATACCCACCCATTCCCGCTTACCTGCGCTCGTTCGCAGGAGTGAGCCTTGAGGAGACGATCATGCCTGACAAGAACCCGCCCGCACCGGGATTCCAATACAGCATCACCAACCTGAAGCCCGCCGAACCCGTCCACAAGGTCACCCTCACTTTTCCCGACGGGGAACGGCGCGACTATCCCAAGAGCACCACCGGATTGGAGATTGCCAAGGGCATCTCGCCGTCTCTGGCCAAACGCACGGTCGCGATGGCGCTTGACGGCGCACTGGCCGATCTCAACGACCCGATCGAGAACGACGCAAAGATCGAGTTCATCTCGCGCGAGGATCCGCGCGCGCTCGAACTGATCCGCCACGACGCGGCGCACGTGCTCGCCGAAGCGGTGCAATCGCTGTGGCCGGGCACGCAGGTGACGATCGGCCCGGTGATCGAGAACGGCTTTTACTACGATTTCTTCCGCAACGAGCCGTTCACGCCTGAGGATTTCGCGGCGATCGAAAAGAAGATGCGCGAGATCGTCGCGCGCGACAAACCCTTCACCAAGGAAGTCTGGGACCGCGAGAAGACCAAGCAGGTGTTCCGCGACAAGGGCGAGGCCTTCAAGGTCGAACTGGTCGACGCCATTCCCGGCAACGAGCCGATCAAGATCTATTTCCAGGGCGACTGGTTCGATCTGTGCCGCGGTCCGCACATGACCTCGACCGGCAAGATCGGCAACGCCTTCAAACTGATGAAAGTGGCGGGCGCCTATTGGCGTGGCGATTCCAACAATCCGATGCTCACGCGCATCTACGGCACCGCGTTTGCCAAGCAGGAAGACCTCGACGCCTACTTGAAGCAAATCGAGGAAGCCGAGAAGCGCGACCATCGCAAGCTCGGCCGCGAACTCGACCTGTTCCATTTCCAGGAGGAAGGTCCGGGCGTGGTGTTCTGGCACCCGAAGGGCTGGACCATCTTCCAGGCGCTGATCGCTTATATGCGCCGCCGCCTCACCGGCGACTACAGCGAGGTCAACGCGCCGCAGATCCTCGACAAAGTGCTGTGGGAGACCTCCGGCCACTGGGATTGGTACCGTGAGAACATGTTCGCCGCCCAATCCGCAGGCGACGCAGCCGAGGACAAACGCTGGTTCGCACTCAAACCGATGAATTGTCCGGGCCATGTGCAGATCTTCAAGCACGGCTTGAAGAGCTACCGCGATCTTCCCCTGCGGCTGGCGGAATTCGGCATCGTTCACCGCTATGAAGCCTCCGGCGCCATGCACGGCTTGATGCGGGTGCGCGGATTCACGCAGGACGACGCCCACGTGTTCTGCACCGAGGATCAGCTCGCCGACGAGTGTCTCAAGATCAACGATCTGATCCTGTCGACCTATGCCGATTTCGGCTTCGAGGGCGAACTGACGGTCAAGCTTTCGACCCGTCCTGAAAAGCGCGTCGGCACCGATGCGATGTGGGACCACGCCGAACGCGTGATGGCGACCGTGCTGCAGGAGATCAAGTCCCAGAGCAACCAGATCCGGACCGAGATCAATCCCGGTGAAGGCGCGTTCTACGGGCCGAAGTTCGAATATGTGCTGCGCGACGCGATCGGCCGCGACTGGCAATGCGGCACCACGCAGGTCGACTTCAACCTGCCGGAACGCTTTGGCGCGTTCTACATCGATGCCGACGGCAGCAAGAAAGCCCCGGTCATGGTGCACCGGGCGATCTGCGGCTCGATGGAACGTTTCATCGGCATCCTGATCGAGCACTACGCCGGCAACTTCCCGCTCTGGCTGGCGCCGATCCAGGCGGTCGTCACCACCATCACTTCGGAAGGCGACGAGTACGCCAAGGTGGTCGCGGCCGCCGCGCGGCGCGCAGGGCTTCGCGTCGAAATCGACCTGCGCAACGAAAAGATCAACTACAAGGTCCGCGAACATTCGCTGGCGAAAATTCCGGCGCTGCTCGTGGTCGGCAAGAAGGAAGCCGAGACGCATTCGGTCTCGGTGCGCCGTCTCGGCAGTGACGGGCAGAAGGTGATGGCGACAGATGAAGCCATCGCTGCCCTCGTCGATGAGGCGACGCCGCCGGACGTGAAGCGGGCGCGATCTTCATAATCGCTCTAAAGAACGCTTTCGCTCGCCTTGCGGCGCACCTATCTGTCGCGGTGCGACCGCCATATCTTGAGGACATCTTCGTGCCCGACGCCCTCGAACTTCTAAAGACCCGCCGCTCGGTCAAGCCGCGGGACATGACCGGCCCAGGCCCCTCGCCGGCCGAACTCGAGACCATTCTGACGATCGGCGCGCGCGTACCCGATCACGG
>NZ_DASSRP010000039.1:0-2960 GCF_035701725.1 Bradyrhizobium sp. | reverse complement strand
GAGGCGCCGCGCATCGCTTCCGGGAAAATGTGGATCGCAATCGCCTTCTGGCTGCCGTCCGGCTGCGGCATGCCGGACACGCCGATATAGCTGTTCGACTTGATGTCCGACAGCGAGCTCTTGGCGATGCCGATGACCGTGATGTCGTCGGTGATGTTCACCTTCACGTCGTTGCCCTCGCGGGTTTTGATGCTCAGCGTCTTGCCGTCGACGCTTTCGATCGTGCCGCGGATGCGGGTCGTCGTCGGCGGTTGCTGCGCAACGGCGCTCGATGCCAGAACGGAGATGACAGCGAGCGAGGTGAGAAGCGAATGCGGCAGCCAGGAAGAAACTTGCGGCATGATGGATCCCTCGGAATTCATGTGGGGGTGTGCGAATAGAAGGATTACCCCGCGAACGCGGGGTTATTCCAGGAACCGGCGGGACGCTGACGTTCCCATCAGACCTACGAGCGCTTGGCGACGATCGTTACATCGGCGGCATCAGCCCATCGCGGCCGACGCTGATGCGATTGGTTTCGAACGACCCGTCCGGCAGTTGCTTGACGAAGGCGATGATCTTGGCGCCTGCCTTGAGATCGGACTTCTCGCCGGGAACATAAGTCACGACCGGCGTGTCGGGGCCGACGGTCACTTTCTTCTCGCCGTCCTTGTACTTGATCATCAACGTCTGGCCATCATTACCGGCGACGGTTTCGGCGACCGTGGCATTGGTCATGGTCGAGTTCGGTTTGAGATCGTACGGACGCGAGCCTTCGCCGGTGCCGCGCATGTTTTCTGGAAAGACATGGACCTCGACCGCGTCCTGGCGGCCGTCGGGTCCGGGCACGGTTGTGGTGCCGATGAACGAGCCGAGTTTGATATCGGCGAGCGTGATCTTGACGATTCCCACGACCTTCATGTCGGCGGTCATATGCAGCTTGACGTCCTCGCCGCTACGCGACTTGACCATGATCAGATCGCCGTCGACGCCTTCGATGGTGCCGCGCACCCGCGTCGGCGTCGGCGGCTGTTGCGCAATCGCGCCGAGAACGGAAGCAGCCACTAACGCGGTGGCGATCAGCGGACGGGCAAGCGTTGAGTGATTCAAGATCATTTTGGGTCCTTCTCCAGGGAAGACACCTTAGCCGTGGGCGCGAACGGTTCCACAATAGGCCCGCTCACATCCGCGCGATCAGGAATTGTTGATCAGGCGCCCCTGAGATCGGCCTCCACGAGGCTCCGCAGCTCTGGCGTCACCTGCGGCCGTTGCCCGAACCACAGTTCGAAGCCGCGCACCGCCTGATGCAACAGCATGCCGAGCCCGTCGGCCGTCTTCAGGCCGCGCGCTCGTGCCGCTTTCAACAGCGCGGTTTCGAGCGGGACATAAACGAGATCGGCGACGATGGCTTCGTCCGACAGCAGGTTCACATCGACATCGAGCGCAGGCTGACCCTTCATGCCGAGCGAGGTCGTGTTGACGAGCAGGCCGGCACGCGGCAACACCTGATTTATTTCGTCCCACGAAATCGGCCGCACGGCTGGTCCGAACTGATCCGCCAGCGCCTGGGCGCGCTCCATGGTGCGATTGGCGAGATGCACATGCTTGACGCCGCGTTCGATCAAACCGAACACAACCGCGCGTGACGAGCCGCCGGCGCCTAGCACCAGCGCCTCCTGTATGTTGTCCCATCCGTTTGCGGACGCATCGAGATTGCCGATAAATCCTTCGATGTCGGTGTTGGTCGAGCGCAGCTCGGCGCCGTCGTACCACAGCGTGTTGGCGGCGCCGACCGCGCGCGCTCGCTCATCCGGTACCGACAGTGCCAGTGCGCGCTCCTTGTGCGGAATGGTGACGTTGGCGCCGACAAAGCCGTGCGCCGAAAGACGCTGCACGAATTCCGCAAATGCTTCCGGCGGGATTGCCTCAATCGTGTAGCCGCCTTCGATTGCGAGTTTGCGCAACCAGTAATGATGGATCAGCGGCGACCGCGAATGCGCCGCCGGCCATCCGATCAGGCATGCCACGCGAGGTTTGGTTTCGGAGGCCATCATAAGCTCTGTCGTCGTTCGATCACCGTCATTGTACTCACATTGAACAAGGCGTCTTGCGAGTCAATGCCGCGGCTCAAGCGCGGCCCGCGCCGGCCATGGCGACGCCCAAGGCCAGCGCCAGCGCGGCGGCAAACCAGACCGCGGCCAGGTTGAGCCAGTGATAGGCGAGCGCGCCGCAGGTCGAGCCCGCAACCAGTGCGGCCCATAAGAGAAGGTTGGGCACCCAGGCCCAGCGGCCGCCCCCGGTCAAGGCCGTGGCGACGAGCTGGCCGACTTTCACCAGCGCTCCCGTGACATAAGTGAGGCCGAGTCCCGCGCCGCCTTCGATCTGGAACACGGCATTCTCCAATCCCATCGCCAGCACGATCGCGGCGATCGCTGAAGCTGAATAGCCCACGTGATGAAAAAGCGCAGCGGCCGCCAACAGGGCTGCTTCGGCCACCAGCAACCAGGTTTGGCGGTAGGCGCCACGTCCAAGCACAATGAGGCTGCCCGCCGCCGCGCCGGCCACAAACAGGACGATGAGAACGAGGGCATTTGCCGCATTCAGCCAGTTCGCCTCCGCGAGGCTCACGCCCATTCGCGTCGAGTTGCCACTCATGAAGGAGACGAACAGCCCGCCGAGATGAAGGAAGCCGATGCCGTCGATATAGCCGGCGAGCGCACTCAGCGAGCAGGCCAGCGCAATGTTGCGGCGTGTATCGAGCATGAGGAAACTTCAAGGAGGATCAAAACAGAAATGTGCGCCGCCATTGCCGAAGCAAGAGCGGCGCGCAAGGCAAGGAGCGCAGAACTAGGCCGCGACGCGATGGGCGGCGATGATCTGGTCCGCCGCTTTGCCCGTCACTTCCGCCATGCGCTCGAACTGCCGCGTGAAGCTGCCGGCACCGGCGGTTGCCGATCGCAGTTCCACGATCAATTCGCCGA
>NZ_DASSRP010000038.1:0-12296 GCF_035701725.1 Bradyrhizobium sp. | reverse complement strand
GCTGCTGGTGGCCGGCATTGTCGGCCGTCCCCTGATCGCCACCGAGATTCCGCAAGCCGAACGCAAGTCCGGCTACACTTTCATGTCGGCGGAAACCAAGGCGATGCAGGACGACCCCACCACTAATCCCGGCATGCTATGGGTGCTTGACGGCGAAAAGGCATGGAAGCGCAAAGAAGGCGCGGCGAGCAAGGCCTGCGCCGATTGTCATGGCGACGCTTCAACCAGCATGAAGGGCGTCGCGGCGCGCTATCCCGCGTACGACAAGGTGGATCGGCGTCCCGTCACGCTCGAGCAGCGCATCAATCTCTGTCGCGCGCGGCACCAGCAGGCCGATCCCCTGCCTTACGAGAAGCACGACCTGCTGGCGCTGACGGCCTTCGTTGCCCAGCAGTCGCACGACATGCCGGTTGCGCCCGATCCCGCGCCCGAACTCCAACCGTTCCTGGCCAAGGGGCGCGACTTCTTCATGCACCGGCAGGGTCAGCTCAATCTCGGCTGCACCAACTGCCACGACGACAATTGGGACAAGCACCTGGCCGGCTCCGCCGTCACCCAGGCGATGGCGAACGGTTACCCGATGTACCGGCTCGAATGGCAAACATTGGGGTCGCTCGAACGGCGCTTGCGCAACTGCATCAACGGCATGCGCGCCCAGAACTACAATTTCGGCGCACCGGAGCTGGTCGAGCTGGAACTCTACTTGATGACGCGGGCGCGGGGCATGCCGATGGAGGCCCCGGCGGTGCGGCCTTAGGCATTTCTGTTTGACGCGTTTTCTTCACGCGAACCGGTTCCCACTTCGCTCGAAAACGCTACCGCGGCACCGTCAGCGATACCAGCTTCGAGACGTCGGTGCTCGCCTCGACGTTCCAGATCGCATCGATCAACGGCGCGGTCTCGTAACGCGGATTCCACAGCGATGCCGCCGCCCGCAGCTTGTCTTCGAGGTCGCGATCGGAGAGCGGATTGGCGTCGCTGCCGCGGGCGGCCTTTTGTTCCAGCCTGAACACCTGGCCATCCGACGTGGTGATGTCGACCGCTGCCGCGATCGTCGAGAAACTTTCGTCGCGCAAAATCTCGACCTTGCCGCGCAGCTTCAATACCTCGGGATCATTGACGCAGGCATCGGTGAATTGATCGAGCCCCGCCTGGCCCTTCAAAAGGGCCGCCGCCACCGCGTGCTGCACGCTGACCTGCGCCTCGCGGCCGGTCGAAACGTTCGGCCGGTCGGCGCGAACGCTGAGCAGCGGATTGCCGCGCACGACGACACGCGCAACATCGACGCCGGGATGATCGCGGCGCCAGTCCAGCACGCAGTCGAGCACCGGGTGAATCACGAAGCCGCAGGGGTATGGCTTGTAAGAGGTCGCCATGATCTCCCAACGCTCGCCCCAGCCTTCGGTGATTTGAGACAGGTCGGGCGCTTCAGCGAGCGCATGATAAAAGCCCTGCCGGCCTGCAAGCGGCTCGGCGGGACCGTCATATCCCTGGCCGGCCAACAGCGCCGACCACAGGCCATTGCGCGCCGCGTTACCGACGCTGAGGCTTTTCGCCGGGGTTCCCAGACATTCGCACAGGCCGGCCGATTGGGTTGCCGCATTGCCGAGCGCCCACACCATCTGGCGTTGGTCGAGCGGTGCGAGTTTGCCGATCGCGCTCGCCGCGCCGAACACGCCGCAGGTCGAGGTGATGTGCCAGCCCCTGTTGTAGTGGCTCGGCGAGATCGCAAGACCGATCCGGTCCTGCACCTCGTTGCCGAGGACAAAAGCAAGCAACAGATCGCGCCCAGCTACCACCCGCAATCCCGCATAGGCAAACAGCGCTCCCGCAACCGGAGCGGTCGGATGAATCACAGTTGCGGTATGGGTGTCGCAGAAATCATCGACATTGGCGCCGGCCGCATTGAGAAAAGCGGCGCTCAGCGCATCGATCTTCTCGGGCCGTCCGATCAGCGCCACCTGCCTGCCGCCGGAGAATTCGGAAAGCGAGCGCAGCGTGGTCTCGATCGGCCGCGACCGACAACCCGCGAGCGTGACCGCGAAAAAATTGACCAGGGATCGCTTGGCCTGATGCCGCACCTCCGGCGGCACGTCTTCCCACCGCGTTGCAGCAATGTGACGGGCAAGTCCCTCGGTGACGTCAGGCGTAGGTTGCATCTTCATTCCCTGTCTTTCGCGGCGCGCAGAATCGCAGGGTGACGAAAAAGCGCAACCAAGGGACGATGGACCGGGGTATGAAATTTTGCTCTATGTGAGGCGAACAAGCGATCGACAAGAACCGCCATGCCAGAACATTCGAACCGCTTTTTGCTTGCATGGCTCGTTCTGAGCATCACGGTCCTTCTGTTCGGCAACGCGGCGCGCGCCGATGATTTTCCCTCGCATCCGATTCACCTGATCGTGCCCTATGCCGCCGGCGGCGCGGCCGATGCGACCGCGCGCGTGATCGCAAGGCAGGTCGGCAAACGGACGGGCCAGGTCATCGTGGTGGAAAACCGCGGCGGCAGCGCCGCCATCCTCGGCACCGAGGTCGTCAACAAGGCCGACCCCGACGGCTACACGCTCCTGCTCGGCCAGTCCGGGCCGATCTCGATCAACCCCGCGGTCTACAAGGAATTGCCTTACGATCCGGTGCGGGACTTTGCGCCGATCACGCTGACCAGCACCTATCCCTACCTCATGGTCGTCAACAAATCGCTCGGCGTCAAAACCGTGCAGGAATTCGTGGCGCTCGCCAAAAGCAAACCGGGCGCGTTGAATTATGGCACCACCGGCGTCGGCGCGTCCAATCATCTCCTGACCGAGCTGTTCGATCTCAAGGCCGGCATCAAGATGACCCACATTCCCTATCGCGGCACGGCGCTGGCGGTCGCCGATCTCGTTGCCGGCCAGGTGCAGGTGGTGTTTTCCGATCCGATCTCGGCGATGCAGCTTGTGAAGTCGGGAACGCTGGTTGCGCTCGCGGTCACCAGCAAAGACCGCTCGCCGGTCGCGCCCGACCTGCCGACGATCTCGGAGAGCGGCTATCCCGGCTTCGATGCGGTCGGCTGGCATGGAATTCTGGCGCCAGCCAAGACCCCGCCGGCGATCGTCGCCAAGCTGAACGAGGAAATCGTGCAGGCGCTGAAAGATCCGGAAACCAAGTCGCTGCTCGAGAGTCAGGCGATCCAGGTCGTCGGCAGCTCTCCCCAGGCGTTCGCCGACTACATCAAGCAGGATATCGCGCTTTGGAAAGACGTAGCGGTGCAGGCAAAGATCGAGGTCAAGTAACCCATCACTTTACCTGCTCCACTTGGACCCAGGCCAATTGAATAGCTCCGCCACGCCGGGGCTTTTTATTCGGCCGGCGCGGCGATCGGGATGTCGTGCTGCGGCACATACGAAGTGCTTTCGCCGTATTTTCCGACCATGTAGAAGCCGGCGGCAATCACGGCATAGGCCAACGCCACGCTGGGCGTCACGCCAAATCCGCCGCCGACGCCGACCGCCTCGCCGTGCATGAAGCCGAAATAGGTGAGAACGGCGCCGGCCATCGAGAAGGCCGAGGCTTTCACGAAATCGCGCTCGATGATGAACACGGCGATCGCACCCAGGATGAGGCCGGCGATGATCGAACCGCCGCCCATCACTTCGAGCCCATGGTAGAGCACGCCCTGTTGCGGCAATGAGGCCAGCGCCGCCGCCTTGACGTCGCCGACCTTGTCGCCGGCAAGGCCGCCGACCGCCTGGGCCGCGGTGACGGTCGCCCCCAGCATGGTATCGACCTGCAACTTCGCCCACGCGGCCAGATGCGGCGTCAGCGCGACCACGACCGCGGGCGCATGCTTGATCGGCGTGGTCTGGAACGCCTGCGCGCCGATCAGCATGCCGATGTAGAGCAGGATCGGCGAAATCGCCACCACGGGAACGAGCGCCAGCATCACCGAGATGATGCCGAACCACGACAGAGCGACCACCATGAGGCCGGTTGCGGCCGAATAACCGATCCGGCCGCCCATCGCCTTCCAGCCGGGATGGCCGATATAGACGGCGTTGATGAAGGGATTGCCCATGAGGCAACCGATCAGGCTGACGACACCATCGGCAGTCAGAACCCGCGTGGTCGGATATTCGTCGCCGGCGGCCTCCGCGCTCTCGACATTGTCCATCGCTTCGACGAGATCGTAGATCCCGAAGGGAATCGCCGTCACCAGGATGATGCCGAGGAACTCAAACCCGGAGAACACCTGGCCGACCGCCGGCAGCGGCACCGAGAAGCCGAAATTGGCAAAGGCATCGCCGAGACCCTTGACGCTCAACCCGCCGATCCCCAGACCGAAAAGGTTCGATCCCCACGCGATGATCATGCCGGCGGCGATGGCCACGAGGCCAGCCGGAATGCCCTTGAGGTACTTCACGCCGCCGAACCAGCTCACCAGAATGATCGCAAAGCAGATCAGGCCGATCTGCGGCGTCATGTACATTTCAAGCGCCGGCCGCATCGAAATGAACGTCACCGATACGCCGGCCAATGTGCCGAGCAGCGCGGCGCGCGGGGTGATTTTGCGGATGTAGGGCGCAATGAAGCCGCCGATCATCAGAATGAAGCTCTGGAAGAACACCCACACCAGACCGGCCGACCAGCCCTTCAGCGGATCGCCGGTCTTCAGCGCGATCGGCAGCATGATCACGAACGTCACGATGAACATGTGCGGCACGCTGACGCCGGAAGGCAGCGCGCAGACGTCAGTACGGCCGGTCCTCTGCGCCAGCCGGTAGGCCAGGAAGGCGTAATAGAAGGTCGACAGGCACATCATCAGGCCAAGCGCCGGAAGGATGCGGCCGAACACCAGCGAGTCCGGCATCTTCAGCACGAAGCGCAACAGCCCCGTCAGCACGAGCATGTTGACCAGAATGTTGGTGCCGAAGCCGAAGAAGGCGTTCCAGTCGCCGGAAGTCCACAAAGCCGGCTTGAAGTCGCTTTTTAGCGCAGACGTGCTCGTGCTCATTTTGCTGCCCCCGTTGCTACTGCGTGTGAAGTCTCCGATTTCATGGCTTGAAGAACGGCGGCGGAGTCGCTGACCCAGCCGAAAATGCCACCCTGGGCCTTGATCATTCGAAGGCCCATGTCGTGGAATTCAGGAAAATAGGACGCGCAGCCGTCGGCGAGCACCACGCAGCGATAGCCGCGATCATTGGCTTCGCGAACGGTGGTGTTGACGCAAACCTCGGTGGTCACGCCGCAGACCAGCAGGTTTTCGATGCGATGTTTTTTCAGGATGTCGCCGAGCGGCGTAGCGTAGAACGCCCCCTTGCCCGGCTTGTCGATCACGACTTCATCCTTGAGCGGATAAAGCTCGGGAATGATGTCGTGTCCGGCCTCGCCGCGGATCAGGATCCGCCCCATCGGACCGGGATCGCCGATGCGAAGACTGGGCGCGCCGCGCTCGACCTTCGCCGGCGGCGCATCCGACAGATCGGGCAGATGGCCTTCGCGGGTGTGAACGACCAGCATTCCCATGTCGCGCGCGGCCTTCAGCACCGAGGCGATCGGTTTCACCGCCGAGGCCAGCCGCGACACGTCGTTGCCGAGCGTCTCGCCAAAACCACCGGGCTCCATGAAATCGCGCTGCATGTCGATAATGACGAGCGCCGTTGCCGACCAGTCGAGTTCGATCGGCTCCGGTTCGGCGACGACGACGCTCTTTCCTGGCTGCTCTGAAATTGCCATTACGCCCCCCGACGCAAGAGAACCCTGGAAGCACGAAAGCACGGCTCGATGCTGATTAAGCAAGGCCCGTGCCATTGTGTACAATGCACTTCCGCCGCGCGTTGCGAAGAAATCTCTTCTGTTATCAGCCGGTTGGATATCTGGATGAGCGAGATCGCCGATGCCGCCGCGCGACTTTCCTCGCCGGTTTGCTCATTCGTTGAGCGTTACCGCATCAGCGTCCCAGTGCTTTCCGCCGGAGCGGGCGAGCCCACCCCGCATCACCGGAAACCCGGAGGGTATGCTCGCGCACTGCCGTGTTGACCCCCGTCTTTTCAACTGAAACATTACCTTTTCGCCATTCATGACGAGGTCTAGCGGCTGGCGCGAAACTTGCTGTTTCACATAAATCGAGTTTGAGACATCGATTAAGGGGGACGTTCGATGGCCACGATCACGACGGCAGCGCCGGTCACGCGAAAGCCGATCTACACCTCACTGTTCGCGCAGGTGCTGGTCGCGCTCCTGCTCGGCATCGTGCTCGGCATGGCCGTTCCCGATTTCGCCATCAGCCTGAAGATTCTGAGCGACGCCTTCCTCAAACTGATCACCATGATCGTTGCGCCGATCGTGTTCTGCGTCGTCGTCCACGGCATCGCCGGCGCCGGCGATCTCAAGAAGGTCGGACGGGTCGGCGTCAAGGCGCTGGTCTATTTCGAGGTCATGACCACGATCGCGCTGGTCGTCGGCCTCCTGCTTGCGTTCATCTTCGGCCCCGGCCACGGCATGAACATCGATACGTCGAGCCTCGATGCCCGGGCGCTCGGCAGCTTTGCCGACCGCGCGAAAAACCTCAAGGGCGAAGGCGTCGGCGCATTCCTGCTGAACATCATCCCGACGACGTCGTTCGACGCGCTGTCGCGCAACGACGTGTTGCAGGTCCTGTTCTTCGCGATCATCTTCGGCGTCAGTCTGGCGCTGGTCGGCGGCGAAAAAGGCGAGAAGGTCGCCTCCTTCATCGACGCGGTCTCGACCGTGCTGTTCCGCGCGATGGGGCTGATCGTGCGCGTCGCGCCGCTTGGTGTGCTCGGCGCGGTCGCCTACACCGTCGGCAAATACGGCGTCGGCTCGCTCAAGCAACTGATCTCGCTGGTTGCGCTGTTTTACGTCTCGGTCGCCATCTTCGTGCTCGGCGTGCTCGGCGGCGTGATGGCGTTCTGCGGGCTGAACATCTTCAAATTCCTGGGGTACTTGCGCGAGGAACTGACGATCGTGCTGGCGACTGCGTCGTCGGATGCGGTGCTGCCACAGGTCATGCGCAAGCTGGAGCGGCTCGGCGTCAAGGATTCCGTGGTCGGACTCGTGATCCCGACCGGCTACTCGTTCAACCTCGATGCATTTTCGATCTACCTGACGCTGGCGGTCGTCTTCATCGCGCAGGCGACCAACGTGCCGCTGTCGTTCGGCGATCTATTGCTGGTGCTCGGCATCTCCCTGATCACCTCGAAGGGCGCCCACGGCGTGCCCGGCTCGGCGATCGTCATTCTGGCGGCGACATTGAACGCGGTACCAAGCATTCCGGCGATTGGCCTCGTGCTGGTGCTGTCGGTCGACTGGTTCATCGGCATGGCGCGCGCGCTTGGCAACCTGATCGGCAACTGCGTCGCCACGGTCGTCGTTGCGGCCTGGGAAGGCGACCTCGATTACGCCAAGGCTCAGGAAGTGCTCGACGGAGCGGAAGTGGTCGACGTGACCGCCGGATAGTGATTCGGACTTCCGAACCGCTAACTAAGTCCCTGGTGAGATGATCACCCCCTCGTTGCCGCGCAGATCGATGGATCGCGAAATCTTTTCGCCGGCGCGATCCAGAAACGAGGAGAGCTTGATCTCTCCGCCCTCTGCAAATGTATCTGATATCAGCGACACCGGCTCGGATCCAAGATTCAGGACCACGACAGCCGAGCTGGCGCCGCGCCGTCGCACATAAATCAAAAGATTCTTCTCGGCGGCGATGGGCTCGTAAGTGCCGGACGTCAGAGCCGTGTTCTGGCGGCGGTACGCGATGAGCTCTTTGTACAGGTTCAAGAGCGAGGTCTTGTCGGCATTCAGGTTGGCCACATTTTCATGAACGAAGTCATCGGCGACCGGCAGCCACGGACGCGTGGTCGAAAAGCCGGCATTGAGGCTGGCATCCCATTGCATCGGTGTGCGGCAGCCGTCGCGACCGAGCCCAAGTCCGGGAACATTCTTCTCGAAGGGATCCCTGACCTGTTCGGGCGCGATCGCGAGTTGCTGCATGCCGATCTCGTCGCCGTAATACAGCGTCGGGGTTCCCCGCAGCGTCAGCAACAGCATGGCCGCAACCCGCGCCTGTTCTCGCCCAACCCGACTGGCAACGCGCGGCCGGTCATGATTGCCAAGCACCCAGTTCGGCCAGGCTCCCTCCGGCAAAGCCCGCTCGTATTCGAGAATGATCTTTTCGATCGCGCGTGCGTTCCAGCTCGCCGATAACAGCGAAAAATTGAACGGCATCTGCGCGCCGAGCAATTGCTTGCCGTAGTAGGAAACCAGCCGCTCGACAGGAAGGTAAATCTCGCCGATCAGCGCGCGGTCGTCGAACTCGTCGATGACGCGCCGCATTTCCGCTACGACCTCGTGAATCTCAGGCCGGTCGGCGGTGTAGATCGGCAGCACGGCTTCATGCGGCGGCCGCCCTTCGGCAAAATCAGGGTTGGGCGGATTGTCGCGAAACTGATCGTCCTTGATCAGATGCCAGATCACGTCGACGCGAAAGCCGTCGACGCCCTTCCGCAGCCAGAACCGCATCACATCGTAGACGGCTCGTCGTACGGCCTGATTGCGCCAGTTCAGGTCCGGCTGCTGGGCGAGAAACGCGTGATAGTAATATTGCCCGGTCGTGCGGTCGTATTCCCATGCACTGCCGCCGAATTCCGAGAACCAGTTGTTCGGCGGGCTGCCCCCGGGCGCGCCATCGCGCCAGATATACCAGTCGCGCTTCTCGCTGGTGGGGGAACTGCGGCTCTCGATAAACCATGGATGCCGGTCGGAGGTGTGGTTCGGAACCAGATCGAGGATCAGTTTCAGACCGCATCCGTGGGCAGCTTCGATCAGCGCATCGAAATCGGCCATGGTTCCGAAAAGCGGATCGATCCCGGTGTAATCGGAGATGTCATAGCCGAAGTCCGCCATCGGCGAGGGAAAGATCGGCGACAGCCAGATCGCGTCGATTCCGAGGCTCTTCAGGTAGGGCAATCGCCGGAAGATGCCGCGGAGATCACCGACGCCGTCGGCGTTGGAGTCCTGAAAGGAGCGCGGATAGATTTGGTAGAAGATGCCGCGCTGCCACCAGAGACCATTTGCCGCCGCCATTGTTTCCTCCACCCCTGTTGACGCAAAGGAGGAGCCGATGTTCCCCAACGGCAGCGCGCCGTTTCATGCCGGATGGCCGGATTTCCGTCCCAGAGTGGCTTCGATGTCGCTGCGATTGAGAAGGTAGTCGAGCCCGCCGACCCGATACCAGCGATAGCCGTAACCTTCCATGACCAGGCGGTGCCGGCCGCGGCCATCGGAACGGCTGTGGTCGTCGCTGAGCAGGTTGACCAGCAATTTTCCGGCGTCACCGGGGAGCCCGACGCGGAATGCGACCTCGCGCGGCCGTTGCTTCAGATTGTGCACGAACATCACGGAGTTGTTTCGCCAGTCGTAGCGAATGATCAGGATTGCCGGATCGCGCACCGAAATGGTCGTGAAGTCGCCCCAGCCGATCTCGGGAACTTCCTTGCGCATACGGATGATGCGCTCGGTCCAGTTCAGCATCGAGTTGGGGTCGCGGCGCTGCTCGGCGGCGTTGACGTGCCCGAAACCGTACGGACCCTTCTCGATCACGGGCAGGCACGGCTTCTCGCTTTTGGTAAAGCCGCCATGCGGCTCGGTCGACCATTGCATCGGCGTGCGCGCGCAGTTGCGCTCGGGCAGGCCCAGATCGTCGCCCATCGCAATCTCGTCGCCGTAGCGGATCACCGGCGTACCGGGCAGGGTGAACATCAGACTGTAGGCGAGTTCGAGGCGGCGCCGGTCGCCGCCCAACATGGGCGCCAGGCGCCGGCGAATGCCGCGGTCGTAGAGCTGCATGTTCTTGTCGGGTCCGAAGGCGTCGAATACCGCCTTGCGTTGCGGCTTGGTCAATCTTCCGAGGTCGAGTTCGTCGTGATTGCGCAGGAACAGGCCCCATTGCGCGGCCGAGGGCCGCGGCCTGGTTGCCTTTAGCGCCTTGGCCAGCGGCCGGACGTCGGCCGCCGCGAGCGCGTAGAACAGGTGCTGGTTGACCTGGAAGTTGAACATCATGTGCATGCGGTCGCCGTCGCGCCCGAAATATTCAATGTCGGTGTTGGGCAGCACGTTGGCTTCGGCGAGGATGATGGCGTCGCCTTTCCGCCATTGCAGGAATTCGCGAAGGGCACGCAGCATATCGTACTGCTCGACCGGCTTCTTCACCTTCGCGCCCTTGGCTGCAATCACGAACGGCACCGCATCCATGCGGAAGCCGGACACGCCGAGCTGAATCCAGAAGCCCATGATTTTCAGGATTTCCGCCTGCACCATCGGGTTCGACGTGTTGAGGTCGGGCTGGAAATCGTAGAAGCGGTGGAAGTACCAGGCACCGGCTTCCTTGTCGTGGGTCCATGTCGATTTCTGAACGCCGGGAAACACCATGCCCTGGTCGGCGTTGGCCGGCTTTTTATCGGCCCAGACATACCAGTCGCGGTAGGCTGAATCCTTTGCGCTCCGCGCCGACTTGAACCAGGCGTGTTCGTTCGAGGTGTGGTTGACCACGAGATCGATGATGACTCGGATGCCGCGCTGCTTGCAGCCGTGGGTGAATTCGACGAAATCGCCGAGCGTGCCATAGCGGGGGTCGACGCCGTAGTAGTCGGAGATATCGTAGCCGTCATCTCTTCCGGGCGATGGCTGAAAGGGCATCAGCCAGATCGTGGTGATGCCGAGCCCGTCCAGGTAGTCAAGGCGGCGCAACAACCCCTTGAAGTCGCCGATCCCGTCGCCGTTGGCATCCATGTAGGTGCCGACCGAGAGACAATAGATAATGCTGTTCTTGTACCAGAGGTCGTCGATCATCGAAGGCGCTCGCGGACAGGATTCGCTAGCGATAAGCTGGCGCGAGACCTTCGGTTCCGCCGGCGCTTCAATCATCGGGGCTTGTCAACAGCCCCGCCTCCCGCGTGAGCGGTACTTGGATGATGCCCGTACCAGTTATGAAAACAGACGAACCGTTTGACGGCGGTCACCAATCGGCCCTGTCGGCATACTCAGTGACAGTTCTCGAACTTGAGAGATCCCCGCAGACTTCCGCCCTGTGCCTTGCAATCGAGATTAATCGTGCCGTTGGTCGATCGCACATTATTGATGATCGCACCGGTTTGCACGGAAGCATCAAGCGTCGCGCAATCCCGCTCGAAGAAGCGATATCCTTCATCCTTGTCCGGGACTTTCACCTCAATCGAGCGCCCGCGTGTGGGATCCTCGACATAGACGAATGCGAAATGACTATCGTGGCTGGAGAACATCCTGACTCCATAAAAGCTTCGACGGAATCCTGACTCGCAGACGTCAGGAACGAACGTCCAGCTTCCAACCTCAGAACCTTCCGCAACGATCGAGCCGCTGATCGAGGTCCCAAACAAGCCGTCCCAAAGCAGGCCCGCACCGACGAAGACGCCGATAGTAACGACGACGAGGGCGACCCAGACGTACCCCGGCGGCGCCTTGCCACCGCCGATAGGCCGGCTATCGAGATCCATGTTCTCACATCCCCTGGAAGATATTGCACGTCATAGCGGGCGCTCTCTACACGCGGCAGAAGGCGGAGTTAAGGACTGCGTCGCCCCGGTTGTGGCCTGGGATGGTGACATCGACTACGCCAAGGCCTAAAAAATGCTCGGCGGCGCCGAGGTCGTCGACGTCACGGCGGGCTGAAACCGATACCTCGGCTATTTATTCAATAGGCGCAGAACAGAGCCAAAACCGACGATCCGCGCGCCTTCTCGGATGGTGAACGTGACGCCAGGTTTCGGGACCTCGTACGAAAGGCGCGGATAGTACATCAGCGTCAAAATAACCTTCATCTCAGTACCGACCGAGGCATCGACCGGTCCCTGGTGGAAGGCAACTCCGAGATAGTCCTCCGTCAATCGATTGTCTTCCGCCACGATGGCGTGGCGTTGAGTCGGATCGCCGACGACGAGGTGGGGACGATAGAAGTCACCTGATAAGCGCGGAGGAGGACGTGAGTGACCCTCTTCTTCCGGAATGAACGTGATCGAGCACTCGATGCGCGGCAGATGTGCTTTTGGATCACCGTCGTTCACGGCATTTGACCATAGGCTAACCAGCCGCCCTAGCTGTTCGGCCGGAAATTCTCGATCAGCCGCAGCAGCACTCGCGCGCCAGCATCGGCGTCGGCGACTTCGACATGCTCGTCCGGATGATGGCTGATGCCGCCGCGGCAGCGCACGAAGATCATCGCCACATCGGCGATGTCGACCATCGCCATGCCGTCGTGGCCGGCG
>NZ_DASSRP010000037.1:0-8179 GCF_035701725.1 Bradyrhizobium sp. | reverse complement strand
GAGACCATATCGTCTGGCAGCAACGGCGGGGCGCCTCACCCCCTCCACGAAGGCGACATCGCGCTGGGCTTCTACAACGTCGCCAAGGGCGATGCGCCCTATCTGACTCAGCTCGCCCGCACATACACGCTGCTCGACAATTATCATCAGCCGGTCATGGGCGGCACCTTCGCCAACCAGATGATGTTCGGCTATGCCGATGCGCTCTACTATGCCGACGCCAACGGGGATCCGGCGGTTCCCCCGACCAACCAGATCGAGAATCCCAATCCGATGCCGGGTACCAACAATTGGTACACCCAGGACGGTTACAGCGGCGGTAGCTACACCAACTGCTCCGACCCGACGCAGCCGGGCGTCTCGGCAATCACCACGTACCTGAAAGCCATCAATGTCTCGCCAAACTGCAGGCCGGGTGCCTACTACCTGCTGAACAACTACGTGCCCTCCTTCATCGGCAGCGGCGCGACCGATCCGGCCAATAACGGTCCGTTCACCCTGCCGCCGGTGATCAAGCAGAGGCACATTGGTGATGCACTCAGTGAGGCCAACGTCTCGTGGGCGTTTTATGGCGAGCGCTGGACCGACTTCAAGCCCGCGCCCGGTCTGGGGCTGCTCTTCGGTGAGAACGATCCGGCCGCCTATCTCTATTGCAACATCTGCAATCCGTTCCTGTACTCGGCCTCGACCATGACCAGCGCGTCGGGACGTGCCCACATGCAGGATGTGGACGCTCTCTATAATTCTATCGCAGACGGCACCCTCCCGGCAGTGTCTTGGGTGAAGCCGTCAACCTTCAACGACGGTCACCCGGCGTCGTCGAAAATCGATCTGTTCGAGGCTTTCACCAAGAAGATCATCGACGGGGTGCAGGCCAACAAGGAGCTGTGGGAGTCGACTGCAATCCTGGTCACGGTTGATGAGGGCGGCGGCTATTACGATTCGGGCTATGTCCAGCCGGTGGATTACTTTGGCGACGGCACGCGGATTCCGATGATAATCGTGTCGAAGTATACCAAGGGCGGCCATGTCTCGCATGAATACACCGATCATGCTTCGACGGTGAAATTCATCGAGCGCAACTGGGGTCTGCCGAAGCTCTCATCGTATAGCCGCGACAATCTGCCGAACCCGAAGACGTCGGATGACAATCCCTACGTCCCGCAGAACCGTCCGGCCATCGGCGACCTGTTCCACAGCTTTGCCTTGGGCGATCACGATCGAGATGACCACGACAGGGGCGATCGCGATAACTGATCGCGTGAAGTCCTTGACGAGTTGATTCCTTCGTTGACTTGGCGGCTCCCATACAGGAGCCGCCAAGTGCGTAATTGCATTTGCATGAGGCTCCCGCTTTGAAGCCTGCCCCCCAGCACAACCCCGCTCCCACGATCGACGCCGCGCGTCGTGCCTTTCGCTCAGGCGATGTGGGCGCAACGGAGCGCATCTGCGCCGAGATCCTGGCACGCAGTGCCGGGGATGCAGCCGCCTGGCAGTTGCTCACCGAAACCGCGCTTCAGCGCGGCCGTCATGATGCCGCAATGGTCAGCGCGGATCGGGCGGTCGCGCTCGCGCCGCAAGATCCGATTGCGCACGTGCTTCAGGCAAAATGTCTGTTCTTCGGCGGCGAGACCGCGAAGGCGTTGGCAGCAGCAGAAGCGGCGGCAAGCCGTGCCGGAGCTGCCGATGCACTCGACGCGGTCGGCGCGATGTTCGGTTTGCTTGGATTGCATGCCCAGGCCAAGGGCTTGTTTGCGCGTGCTGTCGCTATAAAGACGGATGAGCCGCAATACCTTTTCAATCTGGCTGCAACCGAGCGCATGACTGGCGCTCTGGCGGATGCCGAGAGTCATTGCGACGCGGCCATCGCGTTTCAAAAACAGTACGCGCTGGCGCACTATCTGCGGTCCGATCTGCGGATCCAGACCGCTGCCAACAATCATGTCGATGAAATGGAGGCGCTGCTCCGAGACGGTGGGCTATCCGGGCCGGACGAAGTGCTGCTGCGCTTTGCGCTTGGCAAGGAATGCGAAGACCTCGAGCGTTACGACCGCGCCTACGATCACATCGCGGCCGGCTGCCAGCTGCAACATGCATTGCTACGCGTGGACCCCGCCCGCGCTCTCGCCGAGATCGACCAGATCATGGGCGCGCACAATCGCGACTGGATCAAGAGTGCACCGGCCGGCTATGCCTCTGCCGCCCCGGTGTTCGTGGCTGGGCTGCCGCGGACCGGGACGACCCTGATCGAGCGCATCATCGCGAGCCATCCGGCGATGCGCTCGGTCGGAGAAACCAGTGCGTTTGCCAACGTGATGCAACGTGCAATGGCCGACCGATCGGCTAAAGCCGACCCGGCGATGATCGGCCGGCGCTATATTGAAAACGCTTCGGCATTGCGAGTGCCACCAGCTACGCGCTTTGTCGACAAAACGCTCGACAATTACCTCTACTGCGGCCTTATTCACACGGCCTTGCCTAACGCCAAGATCATCCTGGTGCGGCGGCATCCGCTTGACGCTTGCTGGGCAATGCTCAAGGCTCACTTCCGCGGCAAGTTTTTGTTCTCCTACGACCAGGTTGAGGTTGCCGATTACTATCTCGCGTTCCGACGCCTGGCACGGCACTGGAAGGTGACGCTCTCGCCCGACGTACTGATGGAGATCGATTACGAGGAAGTGGTGAGGGATCAAAGCGGCACCAGTCGCCGCATGATCGATTTTGTTGGACTTGACTGGGACGATGAGGTCCTGCGGTTCCATGCCAGCCAGGTTCCCTCGGCAACGGCAAGCGCGGTCCAGGTGCGCCGCCCGATCTATACGTCGTCGATCGGGAAGTGGCGGCACCATGCGGATCGACTCGGCCCGCTGCGTCAACGGCTCGTGCGAGAGATTCCGGAATCCGAGCTGCAATAAAAAATTATTCGAGTTGCTGGCGCCTGCCGCTGAACCACATTTCGCGGAACGTCTAACCAAACTCGTGCTCAGTCGGGCGCCGTCTTGCGCATCGCGCAGTCGCAGGTGGCCCGTTGCTGACCTCCTGTCCTTGCTCGGCGCGACAAAGGTCCGACACCCGGTCGGCTTGGAGGGCCTCCGGGCGAGACCGGATGGGCCGGTAGCGCTGTAGAGACGCGTTTCCTGGCCGTTACGCGACAAACTCATGAACCCGTCGGTCTCAAACCCGGCGGGTTTTCTTATTGGTGGGAACTAAGAACGAAGTTGGAGGGTACTTGTAGGGCTAGGCAGCGGAGAAAGATGATGGACGGCGACAAACCAGAACAGTTGGCCGAAGGCCCTCCGATCATCACAGTCGGTGAACTGAAAGCCGAGCTGGGCCGCTGGCCCGACGGTGCAGCCGTTACTTTTCGATGCCCGCTACTCGATCAAGAGCTGCGGTTTTATCGGGTTCAAAGTCCGGCAGGTGACACCGTGCAGATTGAGCTAAATCAGTATCCCGAAACGCCGCCCGTGCTGCCACCATGATCGCCGGGCGGGACGAGGAGTATTTGCTTTATCCACTAGACACTGGCGAAGACCCCGTTTGCCCGGCTTGCGGGAAGACCATGTCCATCGCAGCGGTCGAGGATCGTGGCGAGACTCCAAGCTTCATCACTTTTCGATGCCTACACTGCGGCCGTACTGAAAAATTCATTTGCGAAGGTGACGTCTGATCCTCTTGACTACGCCTCGGAGGAAGCTCGACCACATAGGTGGGCGGCACTGGCACCTGTCCATCCCCCGCGCCCCACGCCCCCAACCGGGGACACCATAAGGTCCGCTCGGAGCCGATAAGCTAAGCCCGACATGACAGGGCTACCACCTGCGCGGCATCAGCGGAGCGGGAGACGCGAACTGGCAAATTACGCGAAGAGGGGCCGCCCACCGGGCGGCGTTTTTAATGCCTTGGATGTCTGCTTGTGGGCCCTTCTCGGACCTGGAGCGATGTCCGACTCGAGTCCGTTGTGCGTACCAAAACGGACTCCGCCGACCAGGACAAATTGATGGCTTCACGCCTCAATCGGTCTGGTCGCGGCGGACACTCAACGGATGGGTTTCCGCCGTCGTCGTCGCGGTGCCGAACACCCGCGGCTGGGTAAGGATTTCCGGCTGCAGAATCTGGTCGAGCTGTTCGCGGGTCAAAAGTTTCTTCGCAAGCACCAGATCGTAGACGCTTTGATCGGTCATCAGCGCCTGCTGCGCAACTTCGGTGGCATTGGCGTAGCCGATATAGGGATTGAGCGCGGTGACGATGCCGATCGAGCGCTCGACGCCGCGGCGCAGTTGCTCGCGGTTGGCGGTAATGCCCTTGACGCAGCGCTCGGCCAGCGTCAGGCAGCCGGCGCGCAGATGATTGACGCTCTTGAACAGGCTGTGCGCGATGATTGGCTCGAACGCATTGAGCTGCAACTGGCCGGCTTCGGCGGCGAAGCTCACCGTGACATCGTTGCCGATGACTTCGAAGGCGATCTGGTTCACCACTTCGGGGATCACCGGATTGACCTTGCCCGGCATGATGCTGGAGCCGGCCTGCATCGGCGGCAGGTTGATCTCGTTCAGGCCGACGCGCGGGCCCGACGACAACAGCCGTAGATCGTTGCAGGTCTTCGACAGCTTGACCGCGACGCGCTTGAGCACGCCGGAGAGCTGCACGAACGAACCGCAATCCTGCGTCGCCTCGATCAGGTTGGAAGCGGTGACCACGGGAATGCCGGTGACGTCGCGCAGATGCTGACAGACGAGGCGCGCATAATCGGGATGGGCGTTGATGCCGGTACCGATCGCAGTCGCGCCCATGTTGATCTCGCAGACCAGCAGCACGGCTTCCTTCAGCCGCAGTTCGTCCTCGCCGAGCATGACCGCATAGGTCGAGAACTCCTGGCCGAGCGTCATCGGCACCGCATCCTGCAACTGGGTGCGGCCCATCTTGATGATGTCCTTGAACTCTTCCGACTTGGCCTCGAACGCCTGGCGCAGCACCATCATGGCGTCGACCAGGCGCATGATGCCGGAATAGGCCGCGAGCTTGAGCGCCGTCGGATAGACGTCATTGGTGCTCTGGCTCATGTTGACCTGCTCGTTCGGGTGCAGGAATTTGTAGTCGCCTTTCACCCGGCCGAGCAGTTCCAGCGCCCGATTGGCAATCACCTCGTTGGCATTCATGTTGGTCGAGGTGCCGGCGCCGCCCTGGATAACGTCGACCACGAACTGATCGTGCAGCTTTCCTGCCCTGACCTCTTCGGCGGCAGCGATGATGGCCTCGGCCTTCGCGCCGTCGAGCAGGCCGAGATCGCGGTTGCTTCGCGCCGCCGCCAGCTTGATCGAGGCCAATGCCACGATCAGGTCCGGATAGATCGAGATCGGGGTCCCGGTGATCGGGAAATTCTCCACTGCGCGCAAGGTGTGGACCCCGTAATAGGCCTCCGCGGGAACGTCCCGGTCACCCAATAGATCGTGTTCGCGCCGCGTGCTCATGGAGGCCTCATCCCGTTAGCAAGAGCTGCGATCAAAACAGGATGCGAGAGGATTTCCAAGCGGAGGAATTTTGCTGCGCATGCGTTGACTTGTGGGTTCGATTGCGCGAGTAGCCCGCAGCGACCCTCAGGCCAAATGCGCCATTTTCGTCCGTCTTTGGCGCTTTTCGGCGGGTTCCGAGCCCTCATCGGCCGACTGTTGCGGTAATGTTTAAAGCATCATTTAGATGTGAGGACTACGCTCGCGTCAGGATCCCCCCGATCCAAATTCCTTTAACAAAATTAACAAAAGCAGCTTTCCACGATTAGACCGCAACGATCGGGGTGCGGGTGGACCGAAGGAATGAGCAGCGCGCCCGACGAAATCGATTTCGATTACGCAACGACGCTTGCGGATCGGGCCAACGGCTTCATGGCGCAGCACCGCGTGCCGCCGACCCCCGAAAATTTCGCCGTCTGGTTCTACTACGCGATGGGTGGCTCGCTCACCTTGAGGAAAACCGTCGACATCCTGATCGCCAACAAGCGCAAATTCGATTCAGTCGTCAACCGCGACCTCTACGTCACCTACGTCAAGCCGCAATCGGATCTGGCGCTCACCGAGGATTTTCCCGAGCAAGTGCATGCCGTGATCGCCAGCGCGCAGGAATTTCTGGCGACTGCGATTTCCGACAATCGATCGCAGATGGAGAGCCTCGGCGAGGTGAAGTCGGAATGCCAGGCCGCGGCCGATCCGCGGCCGATCATCGAAAAGCTTCTGAAAGAGTTGTCCAACGCGACCTCCCGCTCCTCGGCGCTGGAGGCGAACTTCCTGCGCACCACCAAGGACCTCGATCAGATCAAGGACTCGTTGAAGCTGGCGGAGGAACATTCCAATACCGATCCGCTCACCGGCCTGGCCAACCGTCGTTCGCTCGAGGCTTTCCTGCGCACCGCCCAGATTACGGCGATGGAAGCCGGGACACCGCTCAGCATCCTGATGATCGACATCGATCACTTCAAGAAATTCAACGACAGCTACGGCCATCAGGTCGGCGACCAGGTGCTCCGGCTGGTCGCCCGCGTGTTGCAGGAAAGCGTGCGCGAGTGCGACCTTGCCGCGCGTTATGGCGGCGAAGAACTGATCGCAGTCCTGCCGGGCGCAGCGCTTGATACCGGCGTCGAGGTTGCCGAACGCATCCGCAGCCGCATCAGCGAAGCACGTTTGACCCGCCGCGCCACCGGCGAGGAACTCTCGAGCATCACGATTTCGGTCGGCGTTGCGCAATTCCGCATGGCCGAATCGGCCGAAGGCATGATCGAGCGATGCGACCGCGCGCTCTATCAGGCCAAGCGCTCAGGCCGCAATTGCACGGTCAGGGAATCGTCGGTCGACGAAGAGATCGCGGCCTAAGCGAAGGCGGCGAAGCTGACGATCAGATCGCCTGCGCCACTTTTTCAAGACCGATCAGGCGGGCGAGCGAGCGTACCTCGCGCTTCTGGTCCTCACGCAATTGAAACAACAGCGGCATCGCGGCCGACTTCAACTGCTGGACTTCAGCGCCGTCGGGATCGATCTTCACGGCGGCCGCATTGTTTGGATCGGACAGCCGCGCCGCCTGGATCTTGCGCGATACCGCACGCAGCGCATTCTCGATTCCCGGCCAGTAGTATTCCTGGTCCGGCGTCAGCTTCAACCGATCCTTGATGCCGGCGATCTGCGCATCGCTCAACAGCGCGTAGGATTTATGGACCGGCGGCTTGGCGGCGACCGCAGGTTTCGGTTCCACGGCTTTCGGCTTCTCTGGCGCGGGATCGCCGAGCTTGAGCCCTTCGATTTCGACCGGCGCCGCCTCTGCATAGGCCTGCCGCAGCGGGGTTTCGTTCGTAATCGCGCCCGTTGTCACGGTCTCGGCGGAAACGGGCGCGGTCGCGACCGCGGCAACCGTCAGCTTGTCACCCTTGCTCTGCCGGTTGGAGACGATCTGCGGCATGGCCGCCGATGACATGGCCATGACCGCCCCCGCCTCGGGCACGCTGTCACGGCCCAAAATAGCGGCGGCCGCCGCGCCGACGACCAGGAAACAGGTGAGTGCGATAATCGTGATGGCTTTTGACAGGGTAGAACTCCATCTCGACGGCGCGAAGCCGGTATTGCACTACGGGCCTGCCCGCACGTTGGTATTTCTTTTTCCCGGCAATCGGGCAGGAAATAAGGCCTAACCGTGCCGGCCCGGTGACCATTGTGGCCGGTCGCTCGGGAAGGTTAAGGGATCAAGCGGCTGCGACGAGTTCGTAGGCGTCCTGGATGTCGGCGATGATATCGGAGGCCTCCCAAAGGGCATCCGGGGCAACCGTCTGCCAGCTGATGGTCCAGTTTCTGCCTCCGCTTCCGATCCGCGGCATGCCGACGACGTCGAATTGCACGTCGCGGCAGAGCGGATGACGTTCGAGTGCATAAGCGACGCGGCGTTTGATCTCATCAAGCGTGGCCGGCGTCTTCGCAAACAGCGTTTCGAAATCCATCTCACACCCCCGCAACCCACAACCTTCGGCGCGCCCGCGACCATGTGGCGGGCGGCCTTCGGAGGTGAATCTTGGGCGGGCGTGGTTAATGGCGGGTTAAGTGGCGAAAGCAACGCCGGAAATCGTGGCGCGGACGAATATCAAGCCTGCGCCAGGGGCGAGCGCCGTTACAGCGGTGGATCGAACGCTTCGTCGTATTCCTTT
>NZ_DASSRP010000036.1:0-9274 GCF_035701725.1 Bradyrhizobium sp. | reverse complement strand
TGCTTGAAGATCATCTTGTCATCCGCTTTTGCGCTGGTGAACCGGAAGAAAACGGCGACGCCGGCGCAGATTTCAAGATTCTTTAGGACGAGTCATGGATCGCGGGATGTCGGCCGACTCATCGATCCGAGCGCACGCCCCTCTTCTGACGGCCACTGTGACAGTTGTTTCGGTGATGGGCTTGGCCCTTGCCGCTGGAGGAATCTGGCTCGTCGGCCTTGGCGGGTCGCCTTATTATCTGATCGCAGGTGTTGCGCTCCTGCTCACGGGCTGGCTGCTCGCCATTCGTCACGCCGCGGCACTTTGGGTCTACGTCGCGCTGCTGATGGGCACCATGATCTGGTCGGTCTGGGAAGTCGGACTTGATTTCTGGTCCCTTGCGCCGCGCGGCGATGTTCTCGTTCCTCTCGGCCTTTGGTTGCTGTCTCCCTTTATCGTTTCCCGCCGTTCGGGTGGCTGGCGTACGGCGCAGCGTTCACTCGCCGTCGTCATCGCGATCTCCTTTGTCTTGCTCGCGGTGTCGCTGAGCCGCGATCGCTTTGATGTCGCGGGAATGCTGCCGACGGCCAGCGCCGGCGCCGCCATCATGACGGGTGAGCCGGCGGCAAAAGTGGACTGGACCGCCTATGGCGGCAGCGGTCTTGGTTTGCGCTATTCTGCTCTGAGCGAGATCAACAAGGACAACGTCAAGGACCTCGTACTCGCCTGGCAATTCGAGACCGGCGACAAGAAGGGTCCCGACGATCCGGACGAGTTCACGAACGAAGTCACACCGTTGAAGGTTGACGATCTACTCTACACCTGCTCACCGCATCAGATCGTGTTCGCGCTGGATGCCGCGAGCGGAAAGCTGCGCTGGAAGTTCGATCCAAAAATCGGACATAACAAGACCTTCCAGCATATGACCTGCCGCGGCGTCTCGTATCACGAGACCGGGGCCGGCGCCCTCGCCGCCGACGGTTCGCCCGCGCCCTCCGAGTGTCCGAAGCGCATTTTCCTGCCGACCGACGACGGCAGGCTGTTCGCCCTGGATGCCAAGACCGGAAAGCCGTGCGAGGGATTCGGCAATCACGGCCAGATCGATCTCAAGGAGGGCAACGAGATCAAAACGCTCGGCTTCTATGAAGGGACCTCGCCCCCGGTTGTCACCGACAAGATACTGATCATGGGCGGCGCCGTGATCGACAACTATTCGACCCGGGTGCCTTCAGGCGTGATCCGCGGCTTCGACATCTATTCGGGAAAATTGATCTGGGTGTTCGATGCCGGCAATCCCGATCCCAATGAAATGCCATCCGATACACATCAGTTCACCGCCGGCTCTCCCAATTCGTGGACCGTTGCCGCCGTCGACGAAAAGCTCGGCCTGGTCTACGAGCCGCTCGGATCGAGTTCGCCGGATATCTGGGCCGGCCACCGCACCGCGGACCAGGAGCGCTACGACTCGGCATTGGTCGCGCTCGACATTGCGACCGGAAAGCTGCGCTGGTCGTTCCAGAACGTGCATCATGACCTCTGGGACATGGACCTGCCTTCGCAGCCGAGCCTGATCGACCTGCGCAACGATGCCGAGACGGTGCCTGCGATCTACCTGCCCGCAAAGACCGGAGACATTTTCGTACTCGACCGCCGCGACGGACATCTGCTCGTACCCGCTCCGGAAAAGCCGGTCCCGCAGGGCGCCGCACCAGGCGACCACACATCCCCCACCCAGCCGTTCTCCGATCTGAGCTTTCGGCCCCGCCAGATCCTGACCGAGGCGCAGATGTGGGGCAGCACGATGTTCGATCAACTGATCTGCCGGGTAAAGTTCCGCCGGCTGCGCTACGAAGGACCGTTCACGCCGCCATCGGAGCAAGGCACGCTCGTCTATCCCGGCGATTTCGGCATGTTCGAGTGGGGCGGCATTGCCGTCGACCCAAACCGCCAGATTGCAATAGCCAATCCCCAGTCGATCCCCTTCGTCTCGCGTCTGGTGCCGCGCGGCAAGGACAACCCGTCGGCTCCGGATTCGGCCCATCCGCCCGGCACCGAACTCGGGGTTCAACCGATGTACGGCGTTCCCTATGGCGTCGATCTCGGCGTCTTTCTGTCGCCGCTGCATATCCCTTGCATGGCGCCGCCTTGGGGGAGCCTGGCTGCTCTCGACTTGAAGACCAACAAAATCATATGGCGCCATCGCGTCGGCACTATTCGCGATCAGGCACCGTTACCGCTTCCGTTCAAGCTTGGCGTGCCTATGCTTGGAGGTCCAATCGTGACGGCGGGCGGCGTGAGCTTTCTCACCGGCACCATGGACGACTATATTCGCGCCTTCGACGTCGATGACGGCAAGCTGCTTTGGCAGGATCGCCTTCCCGCCGGCGGACAATCGACACCGATGACCTATGAAGCTGACGGAAGGCAATATGTCGTCACCGTCGACGGCGGCCATGGCTCCTTTGGCACCAAGCTCGGTGACTATGTGCGCGCTTACGCGCTGCCGCGCTCGCGGTAGTGTCCGCGCTTCGTCAGGGCCGGCAGAAACACTGGCAAGGTCACAAAACCCGTTCTATCTTTCGAACTCAGGACCGGCGTAGTTGCCGTTCACCTCCAACCATGTAAAGCCCGAGAGCAATGGCTTCCAAGAGCGCCGGGGTGCTCGCGTTTCGACGCAAGCGTGCCGACATCGAAGTGCTTCTGGTTCACCCCGGCGGCCCATTTTGGCGCAACAAGGATCTTGGCGCCTGGTCGATCCCGAAGGGCGAATATGCGCCTGGCGAATCTGCCGAAGCAGTCGCCCGCCGGGAGTTTCGCGAGGAACTGGGTCTCGAACTGCAAAAGGCGATTTTTCCGCTGGCCGAGGTCAGACAACGCGGCGGCAAGATCGTAATCGCGTTCGCGGTCGAAACCGACGTGGATGTGACGAACATCCACAGCAATACCTTCGAAATCGAATGGCCGCCCCGGAGCGGACGACACCAGCAGTTTCCCGAGATCGATCGCGCCGCTTGGTTTGATCTCGCTTCCGCATATGAGAAGATCAATGCCGGGCAGCGCGCCTTGCTCGAAAGACTTGAGGTGATCTGCGCTAGTGCGCCGAAAACCTGACGCGAAACTACCGCTGCTGTTTCGGATTTGTGTCCACCAGACCGCGCCCGGGGTTCTCAAGCCTCCCTTCCCTCGCAAGCTTGACCGCAGTGCCGAGCGCCCGGGCCGCATTTCCGACATCCTTCTGAAACGCCGCGTCGTCGTCGAGCGCGCGATGCGACGTCGCATAAGGTTCCATGTAGCCGACATAGCCGTCCACTTCTGCAAACCGGCCGGCCGAAACCAACGACATGTCCGTCAGCCAGTCGGAGAGCGAGCGCCGAACGCTTTCGGCGCCGACGGCGTCGCCATGGGCGACGATTGCAAAATATCGGCCCGCGAGGTGTCGTGGATACGGCCAGCCTTTCAGTTCGAGCGCCTTGGCCTCCTGCGCCGTCTTGCCATGGGTCGAACTGGGATCGGGGTTGCCTCCGTCAGCGCAAACCAGCCGGTCCATCATCGATTTCAAAGTCGTCGGGACCTGGTACCAATGAACGGGCGTGATGATCATGATGCCGTGGGCCGCGACCCAGAGCGGATAGATCTCGTTCATCCAGTCGTCCGTCTGACCGAGCGAATAGTTCGGATAACAACTGCACGGCCAATGACAAAGTGGCATTGAAGTCGCGACACAGGATTTGCAGGGATGGATGTTCTTGCCAAATTCGGATGTCAGTCGCGACAGATCGAGCACATTCACTGCCAATCCCATCGCTTCGAAGACAGTCTCGGCCAGCTTGACCATTCTCCAGGTTTTCGAACTCTCGCCGGGACAGGTGTGCTCGGTTCGCGGCGAACCATTGATGACGAGAACCGCCGGCCTCTGGCTCCGGTCGTCATGCTTGCGCTGCGCGCGCAGGATCGCTTCGCGCGCGGCCAGCCAATCGACAGCGATTTGGTACTCCGGATCGGAAAACCCCTCGCCCGCCTTCCGTGTAAGCGGCGATTTCCGCGAATGGCTGTAGGCGTCCCAGGCGACCGCGATCACCAGGTCAAGCTCGCGTTGAAGGGGGTCAAAGACAGGGTCGGCGAAGCGAAGGCGATAGCGCCGCTCGAACTCTTCGCGCGGCATTTTGACCGGCGGCATTTCCTTGCGAATGTCAGATGCCGCCAATGTTGCAAACCTCCGGCCCTTGGAGATCGCTCGCGTACCGCCGACCTACTTGACGCTACGACCGTTGCGGCTTCGCCGTTCCCGGCTCCGCCATCTTGCGATGCTGCTTGGCGAGCATGCCCGCGGGCATGACATTTGCAGCCGCCGACTGAAGCTTGTTCTTCATGCCGGTGACGATGTCCCCCTCCCCGCGCATCATCGCATCGAAACCGGCCCGGGCCACTTCGGCGGCATCGTCCTTCTCCGCGGTGCCGACCTGGGTATCCATCATGTCGGCGCGCTTGAAGAACTCGGTCTCGGTGGCCCCCGGCATCAAGCAGGTCACGGTGAGATTGGTGTCGCGCAGCTCCTCGCGCAGGGCGAACGAGAACGAGTCGAGGAAGGCTTTGCTGCCGTTGTAGACCGCCTGAAAACTGCCCGGCATGAAGCCCGCGATCGAACCCGTGATCAGGATGCGCCCGGAATTGCGCCGGCGCATGTCGTTGCCAACCTTGTGAATTAGATAAACCGTCCCTGTAATGTTGGTGTCGATCACCTTGCGGGCTTTGCCGAATTCCTGGTCCAGGAAGGCGCGTCCCAATCCACGTCCGGCGTTAGCCATCAATATATCGACCGGCCGTCCCTGCGCCGCGGTGTAAAGCTTGTCGACACCTTCGGTGGTCGACAGGTCTGCCTGTACGGTCTGGATATTTCCACTGCCAACCTCACGCAGCTTGCTCGCAGCGCTCTCGATCTCTGGCTCGTCGGCAGCGATCAGAACGTCAAACCCTTGACGCAGGCAGCAGCGCGCCAGTTCGAGACCGATTCCGGTCGAGGCGCCGGTAACGACGGCAAATTGACGGGCCTCATGCATCAGCGACCTCCTGGTTGTCAGTTCGTCAATCGCGAGGCACGCGCGAATGTTCCTATGCTCCGGCTCCCGGCATTTAGGAACCAGCGACGATCTCCGCGTTGATTTTGCAGCGGCAGCGCCCGCCAAGCGGAGACTGGCTTCGATGAAAGCGAGGTCGGCTGCATCAACTTCGTGATCAATCCCCTTGTGTGAGGGCTCCATGTCAAAAGCCAAAACCCTCAGGAAGATTGTCGCCGGAAAAGCCAAGCGCGTCGTCGCGGAGGTGATCGGCGATCAGACGCTGGATGACGAAGGAAGGGCGCAGGAACAGCGCGCACGCGACGAAGATGAGGAATCCGGCGAGACCAAGCCGTTCGGCAACCTGGACCGGCCGACCTGAGCTCACCGGCGCAGCGGCGGCCATGTCGGAGCCCAACTCGACACCAAAGTCGAAACCAAAGTCGAACTGGATCGCGGCGGCCGAACTCGGCGTCATCAGCAGCAGCTTCTCGACGATCGTAAGTCAGCTTTCTGCCGCGCGGCTCGGGCGGGATGCCGCCGTCGACTGGATGACGGTGGCGGCAATTCCCGGACGTGACGGGATGCTCGGCGCCGACCCGTCGGGGAGCGCGATCTTCGTCGGGATCGCCTTTCATCAATGGGCTGACTTCTCCTGGGCTATTGTGTTCTTTGGCTTGCTGGGCCGCTGGACGGCCGGACTTTCGCCGCTGCGAACTCTTATGCTCGCCATTCCCTGGGCGGCGTTTTCCTCCGCGAGCGAGTGGCTGGTTCTGGTGCCGCTATTTCCGTTTTGGCAGCCGCTATTCCCGCTGCAGCAGCCATACTGGATCGGCCTGTTGGTACACATGTCATCCGCCGTCATGTATCCGTTATTTGCGTGGCTGCGGTGGCCGTTCGGAAGGGCGCCGAACACCACGAACGTGAAGATCGCGAAAGCGTGGGGCGCTGGAGGCGCAGTCGTCGTCTGTGCGCTCGCCGTCATTGCGCTCGCGAGCGAGTTAGGAATCGACTAGCCCTGGATGGGCGATGATCGCGAACGAGACCAGATCTACATGCGCCACATGACCACCCATCACGCGCAGGGCATCGAGCTCGCGCGGCTCGGCGTCGAACGCGCGAGCGATCCGCATCTCAAGGCGCTTGCCGCTCTGATGGTCGCGAGCCAGGCTGGCGAGAACAGGATCTTCGAAGCCTGGTGGAAACGCTGGTTCGCGCTTGCAATGCCCGCATGCAGCGCGCAGGAGCGCGCCGATATGCCCGGTTATCTCACGCTTGCGCAAATGCGGCAGGCGCAATCGGCATCTGCAGGTGAGTTCGACGGTATCTTCACGCATTTGATGACGATTCATCACGCCGGCGCGGTGCGAATGGCGGACGAGGCGTGGCGCGGCCACGGCGATCCGAGATTGAGGATCATGGCGCACGCGATCCGACATGAGCAGCAGGGCGAGATTGCCTTGATGAGACGCACCACGGGATTGGCTGCGGTGTCGGATGCCCTCAGAAACATGTGGGCAGACAACGTCAATTAGCGCGCGACCGGGAGCAGCCAAGTCCGCGTAGGCCGGCAGCCACGGTTCAAAATAGGAACCATCTTCAAAGCGAGGCATTAGGCATCGAGATCAAGCAGCACTCCAACCGATTTCATGCGAATTGTTGTCATGTTTGCTGCATTCGCGCTGGCCTTGGCGGGTTGCCAGCGGGAAGAGCGGGACCTTCGACTGGCTCCGCCGGTAGCCGCGGCGCTCGACCGAATTGCGCTGATGCCAGGCGGCATCAGCGGCGCGCCACCGCAGATCTACTACGCGCTCGACAGGCCCTACCAAATCAACGCCTACAATCTCGATCAGGGCAAGAGGCTCTACAGCTGGTTCGGCTGCAAGAGTTGCCATGCCGATGGGCGTGGCGGGGCCGGCCCCGCCTTCCTCGACGGCTGGTGGTACTACGGCCCGGAAATGGTCTCGATCTTCGCCTCAATCCGCGACGGTCGCCCCCATGGCATGCCGGCATTTCACAGCAAAATGACGACTGAACAAATCTGGCAACTTGCCGGCTATGTGCAGACCATCGGCGCCTATTCGGCGAGAACGGCTGCGCCTGGTCGGGACGATGACAAGCAGACGCGGCCTGCCGAAAATCGGGCTCCCGCTGCCAGCATGTTCGACGAGGGTCCCACCCCCGTACATCCGGACCAAGGTCCGACGCCGTGAGATTGCTTGCAGCCGGAGCGATGCTTGCCCTCGCCTGTACCCTTACCGGCTGCGGCGGATGGCAATCGGTGCTCGATACGCACGGCAAATCCGCCGCCGATGTGAGACAGCTGATTGTCCTTATTGTCGTCGTCTGCGCGCTGGTCTGGACGCTGGTGATGGTTGCCTTGATCGCGGCGCTGTGGCGCCGCCGGCGCGCGCGGCCGCGGCAGTCCACGCTCGATCAGCGCACCGAGCATCGCATGGCGCGCGCTGTCGCCATCGCAACCGTCGCGACAGCGATCGTGATCGCGGGCTTCACGGCGGCAAGCTTCTTCACCACCCGCGCGCTTGACGTCGCCGGAGGCGATGACCTCACGATTCGGGTTCACGGGTCGCAATGGTGGTGGAACGTCGAATATCTTGACCCGCAGCCAGGCAGGTCGTTTCAGACTGCAAATGAGATTCATATCCCCGTCGACCGCAACGTTCGCCTCCTCCTTGAAGGCGACGACGTCATTCACTCCTTCTGGGTCCCGAGCCTTGCAGGCAAACAGGACCTGATCCCGGGCCGGCCCAACGAAATCACTATTCGCGCCGATCGTCTCGGTACCTATCGCGGACAATGCGCCGAGTTTTGCGGGATGCAGCACGCGCATATGGCGTTCGTGGTGATTGCCGAAACGCAGGCGGCCTTCGATCAATGGTCGGAGGCGCAGCGCCAGCCGGCGACGGCGGCATCGGACGAGGAAGTCGCGGCCGGCCGCAACATCTTCCTCGCCAAACCCTGCGCGGCTTGCCACACGATCCGAGGCACGCAAGCCGCCGGCACCACCGGGCCCGATCTGACGCATGTCGGCGGCCGCCGGTATATCGCCGCCGGCCTGTTTGAAACGACCCGCGGTTCGCTCGCCGCCTGGATCGCCGATCCGCAAACGCAGAAGCCCGGCAACAACATGCCGATGGTGCCGCTCTCGCCGGACGAACTGCGTTCCGTTTCGGCCTACATGGCGAGCTTGAGATGATGGAGACCGTCATTCGAGCGGGTGCGCGCGACGACGATACCGATCGTCCGCTGCTTGCAGCAGCGCTCGCAGAAACCTGGAAGACGCCGTCCGGGTTCTGGCATGCGCTTGCGACCGTCGATCACAAGATCATCGGCAAGCGCTACATTTTCACGGCGTTCGTGTTTCTGGCGCTGGGCGGGGTTCTTGCGATCTTGATGCGCATTCAACTGGCCGGCCCGGAGGCCCGGTTTATCGGCGCCGATCGTTACAACCAGATCTTCACCATGCACGGCACCAACATGATGTTCCTGTTCGCCGTGCCGGTGATGGAGGCCATGGCCGTCTATCTGGTGCCGTTGATGGTCGGCACGCGCAACATCGCCTTCCCCCGATTGAACGCGTTCTCATACTGGATCTATCTGGCAGGCGGACTTCTGCTGTGGATTGCATTTGCGCTGGACATGGGGCCTGACGTCGGCTGGTTCGCTTACGTCCCCCTGTCCGGACCGCAATACGGTGCTGGCAAGCGTGCCGATATCTGGGCTCAAATGATTACCTTCACCGAGCTCTCTGCACTGGCGGTGTCGCTCGAGCTAGTCGTCACCATCTTCAAGCAACGCGCACCGGGAATGAGTCTCGATCGCATGCCGCTGTTCGTCTGGGCGATGCTGGTGACATCGTTCCTGGTGATCATGGCGATGCCGGCAATCATGGTTGCCAGCACCTGCCTCATTCTCGACCGGCTGGTCGGCACGCATTTCTTCAATCCGGCCGAAGGTGGCGACGTGCTGCTTTGGCAGCACCTGTTCTGGTTTTTCGGCCATCCCGAGGTCTACATCATCTTCCTGCCCGCGGCCGGCATGGTTTCAACCATGATCGCGACATTCGCGCAGCGCCCGGCGTTCGGCTATCTGCCGCTGGTCATGGCGCTCATTGCGACCGGCATTCTCTCCTTCGGCTTGTGGGTGCACCACATGTTCGCAACCGGACTGCCTCGGCTCGGCGAGAGCTTCTTCACGGGTTCCAGCATGGCGATCGCAAT
>NZ_DASSRP010000035.1:0-6164 GCF_035701725.1 Bradyrhizobium sp. | reverse complement strand
CTACCCTTGTCGAGCAAGAGCTCGATCCGCTCCCGCGCGGTCAGTTTGCCCCTCGCATGCTGGGCCGCGATGCGCTTTTCGCCGCCGCCGAGACGGGCGCCCGCGCGCCGTTCTTCAAGGGTGTCCAGAATGTCTTTCATGTCGTCCCAGCCTTGATCTTCCAGCCGAATTGCCCTGCGTTCTAACAGGCCTTGTGCGGTGAGGAAACGCCCTCGTCCGGCTTATCTGCGCCATTCGGCGGGCTTATCGGTGCCAATTGGCAGCATCGCCCGCGCCGCCTATCATGCCGGGCGTTGGATGGGGATCGGACCGATGGCAGAGACCGCAAGCGCCGAGACGACGGGCGCGGTATCGGGCGGGTTACGCAGCGTGCTGCGGCTCGAAGGGCTGGCGCTATTTGCGGGAATGACGCTGCTGTACTTCCTGTGGGGCGGCCCGTGGTGGCTCTATGTGGTGCTGTTTCTGTCGCCGGACCTCAGTTTCCTCGGCTATCTGGCGGGAGCGAAAATCGGCGCATGGACCTACAACGTCATGCATAGCACGGTCATTCCCCTGGGCATGCTGACCGTCGGCTTTGGCTTCGCTCCGCCGCTGGTGCTCTCGCTTGCTCTGATCTGGCTCGCGCATATCGGTTTCGATCGCGCGCTCGGCTACGGGCTGAAATATTCGACAGGCTTCGGCTTTACCCATCTCGGCAAAATCGGCAAGCAAGCGAACGGCTGAGGCGACGGTCTCTGAACTTCGCGCAGCGTTGCCGACTGATGCTTCGTTTCAGCTATGACCACGAGAACGGTGCGCTCCCTCTCCCTCAGGGAGAGGGTTGGGGTGAGGGTTTACGGTCCATCGTGGGACCAAAGCCCCTCACCCGGATCGCATCTGAAGATGCGATCCGACCTCTCCCACAAGGCGAGAGGTGAAACGAAGGCCTTCCCTATTTCTCCCCGACCTTGAATGGCGGCTCCTTGCCCGGCGGCACGGTTTCTTCCGCCATCGCCAGTATCATCGCCACCATCACGTAGTTGCCGGCCACCGCCGTCAGATCGACGATCTGCTGATCGTTGAACACCTTCTTCGCCCGCGCGAAGGTCTCGTCGGAGACCTTCTGCGTCGTCGTCAATTCGGTGACGAAGTCGTAGACGACGGCCTCATCCTCGGCCATTTTCGACGGTCGCTTGCCTTCCTTCACCTCGGCAATGATGTCGGCCGACAGGCCGGCCTTGGCCGCCAGCGGCGCATGCGCGAACCATTCGACCTGCGAGCGCCACTGCCGCCCGATGATGATGATCGCGAATTCGTTGAGCTTGGTCGGGACCGACGTCTCCCAGCGCAGATAGTGAAATAGATCGAACAGGCGCTGGCCGAGCACCGGACTGCGCATCAGCGGATTGTATGGGCCGCCGATGCCGACGCTCGAAATCTTCATGATCTCTTCGCCGAGCGGCTTCTGCGCCGCGCTGAGCTGATCCATCGTGAGCTGCGGAAAGCGCGGCTCCTTGCTTGTCGCGGGAGCCGCGAACATCGTCGCGGCGATCCAGCCGCCGGCCGCGGCCAGCACCGTCGACGATATCAGTAGGGCAGATTTCATGATTTCCTCCGGCTTGTTTTGTTGTTCTCGTGGAAAAGCCGCCGAAGTCTAGTGCGGTGAATTTGAAGTTCCTATCGGTTTCTCCGATATCTCCGTCATGGGAACTTGCCGCCGGATCATGGCTTGAGAACCGGATTGGTGTTGGGCGGCAGCGCCTCTTCTTTCTCAGCTTCGTCGGGGAGAACGTCGCCATGGACGGCGAGCGCGGGACCGATCCAGATCGGATCGTCGAGATGATCGCGGCGCGGGTTGGTTGTGTTCGGATGAACCAGAACGCTCAGGCGTCCGTGGTTGAGCATCAGCCACGGCACCAGGGTCGGAAACACTTCCGGCGCAAACGCAACCTGGTACATCGATTGGTCGTGCGGCCCTACCTTGGCATCGTGCCAGCGGCCGAGCGTTACCGAAAAACGTTCTCCGATCCAGCTCCGCAGCCGCTCGGCTTCCGCGCGCGTTGCCGGATCGTAATAGACATGGGCATGAAAGCTTGCGATTTCGCGTAAGCCTCTCGGGGCAGCGGGCGTTTCCATGGGCTATCCAGGGGCAAATGGGATCGGCGGCGACGACGATCCTATCACGGTGAAATGCTGACAGAAACTAGCGCACCCGGCCCGACAGCCGCAGCACGAAGATCAGGACTTCGGCGACCGCTTTGTAGAGCTCGGCCGGAATTTCGTCGCCGAGTTCGACGTTGGAGAGCGCGCCCGCCAGCACCTCGTTTTCCTCGATCGGGATATTGTGAGCCTTGGCGACCTCGATGATCTTCTCGCCCAGGGTGCCCTTGCCCTTGGCGACGACGCGCGGGGCACCGGTGCGATCGTAATGCAGCGCGACCGCGAGCTGGCTTTTGCCCCTCTCGCTCATGACGCGCGATCCAGGAAATGCCCGACCGGCGCTTTCGACGGCGGGGGCGGTGCGCCGTCGCGGACCACGATATCGCCGGGCGTCAGTTCGGCACGGCTCAAGGCTTGAGTCAGTTGCGAAACCCCTGCCCGCAATTGCGAAGCGGTCGAGGGCCGTTCGGCCCACATCTTCACGGAGGTGCGATCGCCATTGAGCGACACCAGCGCATGCACCGGACCCGCAGGTTCGACATTGAGCGAGAAGCGTGCGCGCCAGGTGGCTTTTGCCGCCGTTGCCTCGCGCCCGGTCGCATCGCGCGATATCTCGAACTGCGCCATCGCGGTGCCCTGCGGCGTCGCAAACGGAATCTCGAAATTCCAGCGCGGCGTGGCCGCATCGATGCGGGAGGCCGCAGCGTCGCCCTGTCCAGGCAGCGAGGCGATCTGCAACAGCGTCTGCCGCGCGATCGCGCCGTCGGTGTCGTCGAGCAGGTGTTGCAAAGCAGTGTTGACCGGCATGTGCGCCGAAAGCGTCGCCGGCGCCACCGGCTGGGCCGACGGCAGCGCGCCACCGATCGGCGGCGGCGGAATGTTGCTGCGCGCGAATTCCGCATCATCGGCGCCGACCGTCACACGCGCGCCAGTGGCCACCGGAATCAGCGACAGCAACTGGCCATTTTGCAGGACCAGGTTCGACGCGCTGCCGGCAACCACGGGCGAGCCTTGCAGCACTTCCTGCAACAGGTTGAGCGCGGCGCTTGAGGCGGCGGCGCGCGCCGCCGCATCCGCCGGGGTCGCTGCCGGCGCGAGCGTTGCACCGCCGATGGCAAGCTCGAGAACCTGTTGCACGGTCGTCGGCGCTGCATCAGGCGCCGAGGCTGCGGGCGTGACCGTGGCCGCCGTGGCGGGCGGCGCGACCAACAGAGCCGAGAGAATTTCCTGCGGCGCGGCTTGAGCGGCGGCAGCAGGCGCCCCGGCCTGCGCGAGCAGCTCGCTTGCCGCCACCAAAGCGGTGGCCGCGAGCGTTGCCGCAGGCCGTGCCGTGCCGGCGGTATCAGCGGTCGGGATCGCCGTGGCCGTCGCCGATGCCGCGCCCGTTGAAGGACCACCCGAGGACGTCGTCGCCTCGCTCGTCGCAACCGTCTGCGATGCGATCGCTTGCGTCGCCGCCGCCTGAGCGGCCGACGCGGCAAGCGGCGCGGCCGTGCCGGTCGTCGCCGTAACATCGGAAAGCGCTGAGGTCAGTGCCTGACGGAGCACGATCAACGCGGCTTTCAGATCGGGAACGCCGCTGGCCGTCGAGATCGATCCGGAGGCGAGCGAGCTCTCCAGGAAAATTCCGGAAGACTGGAATGCCTGCTGGATCGCCTCGCCGCTGAGATGGGGATCGAGCGTCGTCTGCTGCGCCAGCACCTGCACAACCGCCTGCTGAACCTGCGGCGGCAGGTTGGGAACGGCGGCAGCGACGTTGAGATCGGCAAATAGCGGCGCCAGCGAGGTCTGTTGGCTCACCGCCGTCTGTGCCGCAACCGAGACCGCCAACGTCTCAAGCGGCGTCAGCGGATTATTGGGAATGACCGCATCCACCGGCAGGTTGGCTGCGATGCTCGCGGCGAGCGAGGGCGAAAGCGTGACGATGGGGTCGGATGCTGCGGCGCCCGTGGCCCCTGCCTGGCCCGTAGTCGGCTGATTGACGATCGCAAGCCCTATTCCATTTGGCGTCTGCGATACCTGCAATTGCAGGGTTTGGCCGACCTGAAGCGGTACTTGCGTGGTCGCCTCGATGGTCTGATTGCCGATCGCGATTTGCACCTGGTCGGTGCCGAGAACCTGCAGGACTTCGGCGGTGATCACCTGCCCTGCCTGCAACAAGACGCCGCTGACCGGCGCGCTCGGCGCCGTCGCCGTCGTCGGCTGAAGGTTTGGATTGATCGTGATCGCCATGATCCACCGCGGCTGAAAACCCGGTGAGAGGCTAGCTTTGGGTCGTAAACCTCCCGTTAACCGACGCGCATGCGCCGACCACTAGCCGCCCTGATGCAGCGCCCGAAGAACCGCCGCGACCGCGTTGAAATCGAGGAGCTTTGCGGCTCTGCGCGCCGCCACCTCCTCGTCCACGCCCCATTTTTCGGCATTCCAGTCCTCGTCGACATGGGCCGCCGCCCAGGTCTGGTCGGGATCGATCACGCCGTGGAACAGCGCGAGCGCCAGAAGTGCGGAACCGGTCAGCGTCGTGATCACGTGCAGCGCCCCGATCCGCCAGGGATCATCCGGCAGCGCCGCGCGCGCGGCCGCCATTGCCTGGTCCGGTTGCTGGACATGCATGATGCCCTCGGCAAGCATGAAATGCGCGCCCAGCCTTTCGGCGGCCCAGAACAGGATCGGGTCCCAATGCTGGCTCTCTCGCGCCACCAGCCCTTCCGGATGACCGGCGCGATAGAACAGCAGGTCGGAGCCGAAATACTTCGCGACGTCTTCGCTGACGGCAGCGACGTTGTCGGCCACGCCCTGGACGACGCTGTTGGCAAAGCGCGTCAGCGGCATGGTCAGGGGATCGATGATTTCGCCTTGCGCGCGCCACTCCGCCGCGATCATGTCCGCAAGCGGACGCACGGGAACGACCACCGCGCGCCCAGAGGGCGTTTTGATCGGCTTGCCGTCAAGCGTGACGGTGTAGCCGCCGTCAGCTTCGCCGGTGGCCGCCTCGGCATAGAAGCGTTTGCGCTGAACCGCGCGGGCCGCGCGCTGCGCCGCCTTCATCGGGTTGGCTTCGGCCTGGCCGGCGATTTCGTCGAAGTGTTCGCGCATTTCGAGTTCGACTTCTGCTGTGTTAGCGTTCCCGATATAGATACGGCGCGGCAGCAGTGAAAGCGAGTCAGCATTCATGATAAACCCAGCGGCAGCGCGCCTTTTGGCCCTCGTCGGCGCCGTTCTATTTGTGGCAACGTCGCGCGGTGAAGCCGGATTCCGCTCGCCGGAGTCGCTGGTGCGCAATGTCTATGCGTATTATGGCGACCGAACCTCCTCCCTCTCGAGCGGACTGCCGCACGACGACGAGGCCGCGCGGCAGTTCTTCGATCCGGCGCTACGCGCGGCGTGGCGCACGCCGAACAAGGCGCCGTACGACTTTCTGGTGCAGAGCACGAGCTGGAAACTGGGCGGCGTGTCGATCTCCATTCTTCGCAGACAATTCGACAAGACTTACGTCGCCGCCGCTTTCGACAACCAGGGACGTCGCGTGATCATGAACTTCATTCTGGTGAATGGCCCAGAGGGCTGGCTGATCTACGATGTCGAGAGCCCGCACGATTCGTTGCGCGCATTTCTGGCGCAGTACGGAGATTAGTGGCTGCGCGGCCTCTTAATAGCTCCGCCCAGGCGCACGCATCGTTCACTCTTCCGGCGCGTGCTCGATCGGATCGAACCGGTCGGCCTCCAGGCCGAGCAGGTTCCACGATTGCAGCATATGCGGCGGCAGCGGAGCGGTGACATCGATCACCCCGCCGCGCGGGTGCGGGATCACGATCCTGCGGGCCAGCAAATGCAGGCGGTTCTGCAAACCGCCGGGCAGCTGCCAATTTTCCTTGTTGAAGTACTTGGGATCGCCGACGATGGCGTGGCCGATATGGGCCATGTGGGCGCGCAACTGATGCGTTCGCCCGGTCACCGGCTTCAACGAAACCCAGGCCAGCTTCTGCGCCGCGGTTTCCACCACCGCGTAATAGGTCACGGCATGG
>NZ_DASSRP010000034.1:0-10183 GCF_035701725.1 Bradyrhizobium sp. | reverse complement strand
GCCGCCTTCAACGCCACCGGCAAGCGGGTCCGCGATCTGCCGCTGACGCCTGACAAGTTTTTGTAGGTTTGGCTGGTGCGAGGAGCCGCCCGGCTGCGGGCAGCATCGTGTGCCACAACAGGACAGCCTGCCTCGGTACTCTGGCTAACCGGCTCGGTCGGCAGCCTGGCAACAGCGGCGGGAACGCGGGAATTCGTCCTGATTATTCGGTTGCGATGGCCACGCAAAGATGATGCCGTCAGGCGATCCATTGATGGCCTGGCGACGGCACCAAGATGGCGCCGCGAGCCTGGTAAAGAAGTGCGCCGGGTTGCTCCGGTGTGATCAGCGCTTGGCTTTTTTCGCCGACTTTTTCGCGGTCTTCTTCTGTATGGTTTGGATCGCCTTCTCGATGCCCTTGAGCGACCTGTCGGCGTCCCTGATCAAGGCTTGATAGTCGGCCTTCTTCTTCTTGTAATTATTCAACAAGTCTTTTTTTTGCTTGGCCGTCAGCTTGTCGAAGTCGATCAGGTTGGCCGTAAATGCGCACATCGCCTCGCTCCCGGGAATCGATTGATCCAAAAAACTTGTCCCAATGCGGAATAGTCTAGTTTCGATAGTTCCAATTGGCAATCGAGTTGTATGACAGACAGACCACCAGCCGTTCGGGACCACGCGGCCGTGCGCGCGCTTACCGTCTACCGATCGGCGAGGCGGCCAAGCTGCGCGAATGGATTGGCGACCGCCTTTGCCAGAAATCTGCGGTACTCCTTGACCCAATCGAGCCTGGCATCGGTCTTGAGCAATTCGTCCTTGTATTCACAGAGGCCCGTTATCCCGGGCGAAGTTTCTCGCAGCGTCATCGACAGCCACGCGCGGTCGATCGGCATCACGGTGCGGCCTTCCTGATGTCCGAACCGCTGAACCTTGATCTTCGAGAGCCTGAGGGGCCGGCGAAAGCCAACCTGGAGAACGAAATAGATTTGAACGAGCAACGAAGGAGACACGCCGGCTTGCTGTGCCAGGCTGTCTGCAATGGTGTCGAAAGGCAATTCCTGCCGGTCATAGGCCTGGGAAACCGCCTGCCGCACGCGACCAAGCGCCTCGCCGAACGTTAGATTCGGATCAATTTTCGTCCGGATCAAAGTTGTGGTCGCAAAGGGACCGATGACGCGTTCTCGCCCCAACTCGGCGCGATTGGCCATCAACGTCGCCACGCAAATATCAGTGCGGCCGCTGTGCAGCGACAGCAAGCTCTTGAACGCGGTGAGCAGGGTCGTAAACAGCGTCACACCCCTATCGTGGCCGAGGTCTTTCAGTTGCGCGGCAAGATCACTGGAAAGCTGAAATGGTCTCGCGACGACGCGCGAGATCAGCTCGTCGCCGACGCCGATCGAGGGATCGCCGAACAAGGGCGAGAAGCCTTTCAGGTTCTCTTTCCATTCGACGAGCTGCCGTTTTGCAGCCGATGTGCTGGACCACCGACGCTGCCAGTCGGCAAAATCGTAAAACTGGAATTTTGCCTCGCGCAGCGGCGCCTCGGCGCCATCGATCTCGGCGGAATAAAACTCGGAAAGCTCTTCCATGAAGATCGTCACCGACCAGCCGTCGATGATGATGTCGTGGAAAACCAGCAGCAAAACATGCTCCTTCGCGGCGAGCCGAAACAGGAAGGCGCGAAACAACGGGGCCTGATCGGTGGCGATGCGCTTGAAGTATTTTTGCTCGACTTCGAGCTTCGCCTTGAGCAGCAGGAGCTTTTTGATTCCAGCGTTCTTGAGCGGTGCGCCCAGCGAAAGATCTTTCACCGTCAGTCGGGCTTTGACGTCATTCTCCTTCATCACGAGCGCAACGGGCCTGCCCTTGCGCCAGCCAAACGCCGTGCGCAACGAGGCATGGCGGCGCATGACGCGGGTCAAGCTTCGTTTAAGCGCGCCGACGTCGAGAGGGCCGCGCAGCCGATAGGCAAAGGGCAGGTTGAACTGCGGCAAGCCCGGCAGCTTGCGTTCGATTCTGAGCATGCGTTCCTGAACCACCGACAGCGGCTTGACGCCATACTGCTTCGTCTGCGCGGTCAGTTCGGGCAAATCGCTCGCAGGCGGCATCGAAACGCGGGCACGCTTTTGTGACGTCTCCACGCGAAGCGCCAAAGCGGCGACCGTTGGCGTCTCGAAGATATCGTCAAACGTCAACTCGACGCCAAAGTCGCGCTTGATGCGCAGGATCATCTGGGTCATGTCAAGCGAATCGACGCCGAGCGCGAGCACGTCCTCCTCGAGACCGACGTGATCGGAGCCGAGGATTTCCGCCCACGCGCCGGCGAGCCGGTGCGCCAGTGTCGAGCGGTGCGGTGCCGCCCCGGCGCCTATTTGGTGCGCCTCAGGGTGCGAAAACGCCGCCTGAAGCTCGGCCCGTTTGATCTTGCCGCCGGCACCCTTGGGAATCGCGTCGACGATCCGGATCACGCCGGGGGTCTTGAAGGGTGCCAGATGTTCGCGCGCGAAATCGCGCAATTCCCGGACACCGGCTATTGCGCCCCGGCGCAGAACGACGGCCGCCGCCACATCCGAGCCAAGCCGGCCGTGCGGCACGGCGAATACGGCGGCGTCGACCACATCGGGATGACCCAGCAAAGCCGCTTCAACCTCGGCAGGGGCGACCTTCTGCGCGCCCTTGTGGATGATCTCCTTCAATCGGCCGACGATAAAGAGATAGCCGTCGTCATCGAGGTAGCCGATGTCGCCGGTCCGAAACCATCCGTCTCGAAACGACGAAGCCGTTGCCGTCGGATCGTTGTCGTAGCCACGCGTGACAGTCGGGCCGCGCAATGCGAGTTCGCCGCGCTTGCCGGCCGGCAAGTGTCGGCCCTGGCTGTCGAGAATGGCGATTTCCGGGCCCGCCGCGGGACCGACCGAACCCGGCTTTCGTCGATCGAGAGGATTGGCGGTGATCTGGGTGGCGGCCTCGGTCATGCCGAAGGTGTCGATCACCGGAACGCCGAACAGGGTTTCCAGCGCGCTGAGCGTCTGGGGAGCCAGAGACGTGGAGGCCGAGCGGACGAGCCGCAACGAAGAGTGCTTCACGATCGGCCTGCCGGGCGCCGCGGCCAATATCGCCTGATGAATGGCGGGTACCGCCGTGTACCAGGTTGGCTGGAATTCAGTGAGCCAGTCGAAAAACTTGGCGGCGTCGAAACCCGGCGTAGAGACCACGCTCGCGCTCGCCGCGAGCGAGGCCAAAAGACCCGAGATCAACCCGTGGCCGTGAAACAGCGGCAGCACGTTCAAGAGCCGGTCCTGCGGTCCAAGCCGCAGATTGTCGCCGACATTGCGGGCCGACAGGCAGACGCTCGCATGCGTCAATGGGACGGTTTTCGGCCAGGACGTGCTGCCCGAAGTCAGGAGCAGGAAGGCGTCATCCTGGCTCGAGGAAAACTCCTCGTCACCCGATCGGGTCGTTCGTCGCCCGCCGATTCCGAACGAACCGGCGCGGTGGTCGGTTCGGGGCATGATCTCGACGACTGGCAGGCCCATGGCTTGGGCAACGCGCCGGCTCGCCGGGCTCGCATCAGGTGAGGTTAATAAGGCCGCCAGGTGCGATTGTTCGAAATAGCGGCGGTACTCGTCTTCGGTCAGAGCTGGGTTGAGCGGAACACAGACCGACCCCGCGGCAACCGCAACCATCGCGACCGCAGCTTCCGGCCCATTGGGCAACACGACCGCGACCCGACCGGTTCGGCCGATGCCGAGGCCTCGCAGTGCGCAAACGACCTCGCGTGCCTGTTTCCATAATTCGCCATAGGTCAACGGTTCGCGGCCGGGTGCAAGAATGGCTGCGCGGTCGGGTGAGGTTTGTGCGTGGTGGGAGAGCAGGTCCGGAATAGCGGGAAACGGATACGTTGCTGCGTTCTTAATCAAATCGTCGCGTTTCGAAGGTATCGAGATGTCAAACAAATCTGCCCCCCAATTCGACGTTGCGTCGTGGTGTTTCGACGCTTGAGACTTTCGAGGACGGTATTGCTGCGCCGACTGTGAATTCGATTATCCAGACACCGATCGATCAGTCGAGTCCGATCGCTGCATCCGGTCCCTTACCGCCTGCTGCGCTCCAGACAAGGGTCAACCTCCGGTCCCGCCAGTGGGCCGCGATCCACTTGTGGTTCTTGGCGTTTGGTTGAATTCTATCGTACCTTGCGACGCAACAGGTGCCTTGAAATGGTGCACGAACGTCCCGCCCGGCTCGAACGGAGGTTGGCAGCCATATTGGCTGCGGACGTGGCCGGTTATTCGCGTCTCATGCATGCCGCGGAAGAGGCCACGCATATGCGCCTCACCGTACTCATGACGAATGTTGTCGTTCCGGCTATCGAGACGCACGGCGGACGGATCGTCAAGAACACCGGAGATGGCTTGCTTGCGGAATTTCCGAGCGCCGTCGAAGCAACCCGCGCCGCGTTGCAATTCCAGAAAAAGATCGATGAAATTTCGATCAACGAGCCGGAAGATCAGCGGATCCTGTTCCGCGTCGGTGTCAATATCGGCGACGTCATCGTCGAGCCACACGACATTTTCGGAGACGACGTCAACGTTGCGGCGCGGCTCGAGAGCATCTCGACGCCCAGTGGCATCTGTATCTCGGCGGCGGCCTACGATCAGATCAGCGGCAAGCTGGCGGTCGAATTCGACGACATCGGCGAGCAATTCTTCAAGAACATCGCCCGCCCGACGCGGGCCTATGCCTGGCCTCGGTCAGGGACTGAAGCCGGGGCATATGGTTTTTCGGTGCGCGGTCCGGTATCGCCGCCATATCTGTCCATGGTGGTGTTGCCGTTTGCCAATTTCGGCGACGACCCGGAACAGGAATATTTCGCCGACGGGGTGACCGAGAGCCTCACCACCGACCTGTCGCGCATCGACGGATCGTTCGTGATCGCCCGCAACACCGCGTTCACCTTCAAGGGCAAGGCCGTCAATGTGAAGCATGTTGGGCGCGAGCTGAACGTGCGCTACGCGCTCGAGGGCTCGGTGCAGCGCGGCAGCAAGCGGCTTCGGATTAATGTGCAGCTGATTGATACGGAAACCGGCAAGCACATCTGGGCCGAACGTTTCGAGAAGCCGATCGCCGATCTCTACGACATGCAGGACGAGATCGTCGCGCGGCTGGCCCAGGCGCTGGATGCCCAACTCATGATGGCCGAAGCCCGACGGGCGGAGCGTTCGAGAAATCCCGACGCCATGGAGCTGGTTTTCCAGGGTATCGCGTGTCTCTACAAGGGGCCGACCTCAGAGCCGCTTTCGCAGGCGAGGCGCTTCTTCGAACGCGCGCTGAAGATCGATTCCCGGAACGTCGGCGCGCTCGTCGGCCTGGCGAGCGTCGATGCCACCGCCGGCGCCTTCATGCTCACCGATGATCGCTCCAGGCTGCTCGCGCTCGCCGAAAGCAATGCGATCAGGGCGCTATCGCTGGACCCGGACCGGGCGCTCGCGCACAGGGTTCTGGGCACGATCTACAACATGACCAACCGTCACGTACAGGCGATCGCCGAGTGCGAGCAGGCGCTGACATTGGATCGCAACCTGGCGGATGCCCACGCCGTCATCGGGATGGCCAAATATTATCTGGGCCGGGCCGGCGAAACCGAAGGCCATATCCTCGAGGCCTTCCGCCTGTCGCCGCGCGATATCTATGCGCACCGCTGGATGCAGTTCATGGGTGTGTCGAAGATGCAACTCGGTGCAGATGCCGAGGCTGCGGTCTGGCTTCGGCGCAGCGTCGAAGGCAATCGCAATTCACCGCTCTCGCATTTTTTGCTGGCCGCCGCATTGAGTTTGCAGGGGTCGCTCGAGGAGGCGCGCCTTGCCGCGGCCGCGGGGCTTGCGTTGAACCCGGGCTTCACCATCCGCCGCTTCCGTGCTTCCCAGCCGAGCGACAACAAGGGCTTTCTCGATGGGCGCGAACGCCTTTACCGGGGCATGCTGCTCGCCGGCGTACCCGATGAGTGATGCGGGTGACGGAGCGATAAATCGATCGCTTCTGTCCCGGCGCACTTTGCTCTCGGCCGCAAAGCTCATCGATATGTCTGTCGGGCGGGAAGGGCGGCAGCGAATCGTCAAGAACTCGGTTACCAGACGGGTCAACACCACCGAGTTCATCACGAAGTATCAGCAATAAACATCAGTCGTCATCGATATCGACCAGCTGTCCCTGGCAGTCGACGACACGGCCGTCCTGCATGACCGGCACGTAGATGCATGAGCGTCCGTCGGCGTCGATCAGCTTGATGGCCTGCGGCATCGTGTCGGGATACTCGCCGCCATGATCCATGGTTTCGAAGCGAAGGCCGCTGCCGTCGAGTTTCGGATCTTGCGGTCTGCCCTCCGGCGCAAGCGGAGCGAATCTGCGGATCAGCTTCATCAGTAGAGCTCCGATTCTGAAGTTCGCAAGCTGTCGCGGCTACCTCTGATGCGAACTTCAGAATCAAAGGAGCTCTAGCAATTTATTTTTTCTAGTGCGGCTTTGAATTTGAAGTTCCTGTGATGGACTCGCGGCGAAACTGATAGGAACTTCAAATTCGCCGCACTAGTGCTCGCGATGCAATTGTATTACCTGAGATGACCGCGTCGGCCGGTCATCTGCCCGATGCACCGGATGATCCCACTTCACATTTCGCGCGATCCGCGCCGCTGGCATCGAAGCCTGCGCGGCCCTGCTTTCGATGTAGATCTGCTCCGCGACCAGCATGCCGGCCGCGAAAACAAGGGTCGCCATCGCGCTCGCCAGTTGAGACGTTTCGTTCATTGCACTCCCAGCCTCTTCATTATCGATGCGATCAACCCACAAGCGGGAAGCGATGTTCCGCCGATCTGCCGAATCTTCCCGTTCTGGGCCTTGACAGGCTGCGGCTGCTTGTCGCTCCCGACTTTCGTTTTCCTGGCGGGAACACGACGGCCCGCCGCTCGTTTTCACCGATTGCGGTCGGGTCTTTCGGGGCTGCATCACGAGCCGTCGCCATGGCAAATCAGTTGCGTCGCGTGCCATCCCCCGGCGGCCTGGTCCGTCTGTCCGGCTTTCTGCTCGGCCTGGTTTTATCCGCGACGGCGGCGCCGACCGCGCAGCCGGCCTTTGCGGATGATGCCCCCCAGGAGCCGGCGGGAGCATCGCAACCGCATCAACAGCAGCCCTCCGTTGAAAACACCCAAGAAAACACGCAAGAAAACACGCAAGGCGACGACCGCCAGTCGAAACAATTCGGCCCGCGTGACGCTGCCGCGCCGGCAAAGCCGACAAACATCTGCGAGGCCCTTGCCGCGGCGGCCGCCGCCAATGCGTTGCCTGCGAATTTCTTTATCCGCCTGATCTGGCAGGAAAGCCGTTTCGCGCCCGATGCGATCAGCCGCAAGGGCGCGCAAGGCATCGCGCAATTCATGCCGGAGACCGCGAGGTCAAACGGCCTGGAAAATCCTTTCGATCCCGTTGAGGCGATCGAAAAATCCGGACGGCTGTTGAGCGATCTGCGCCGGGAGTTCGGCAACCTCGGCCTTGCGGCTGCTGCCTACAATGCGGGACCTGCACGCGTCCGCGATTGGCTGAGTGGCCGGCGGCTGCTGCCGCGGGAAACGCGAGCCTATGTATGGATCGTCACTGGCCGCTCCGCCGAGGCGTGGCGAAGCGGTGAGCAGGACGTCGACGCCAAAATACCTTCCAGCGATGCGATCCGCTGCGATGGCGCAGCCGCAACGCTCATTCAGGCCTCGAGCGCCGCATCGGCGAAACGCGAAGAGGCGGGAAAGGAGAACGTCAAGAAGCCCGACATCAAGAAACCTTGGGGCGTTGAAATCGTCGGGGGAACGACGCCTGAAACCGCGCTGGCCCGTTACCGCGATTGGCGAGTGAGGTTCGCGGCCATCGTCGCGGACCGCGAACCCAACGTCGTGATCCGCGGGGTCGTGGGCCAGGCCGGCGCGGCGCGCGTTCGTATCGGGGAGGACACCCGCATGGGGGCCGAAAAGCTGTGCGCCTCGCTGCGCTCCGCCGGCACCTATTGCGACGTGATGCGCAATTGAACCTAACGCGCGGCGGTGAACACGATCGCGCGGATGCGGCCTTCGATGGCGCCCGTGCCGAACCGGCGCGCCAAAGCCTCGGCCGTCCGCTGCGTCGCTTCTTCGAGCCGCGTGGCGTCGCGCGCGATGATCTCGTTCCGCAGCGGACTGCCCTGGCAGTAGGCGATCGCGGCATCGCGCGGCGAGGCCGCCTTGCTCGTTCGATCGACGACCTCAATCGACACCGTGCCGAACCCGGCTGCGTTCAAATGCTGACGGACCTGTTCGGCATCATGGTAACCGTGCGGCGTCCGTGCCATGAAGCGGGGCGGATCGTCGGGAAACACGGCCGCCAGCTCTTCGGTCACGATGTCGGCAAACTCGTTGTCAGCGATCTTGCCCCAGACATTGAAAAAGAACTGGCCGCCGGGCCTGAGAAGACGGAGCGTCTCTCTGAACCCGGCGAGCTTGTCGGGAAAGAACATCGCGCCGAACTGACAGGCGACGGCATCGAAGCTTTGATCCGGAAACGGCAGCGCCATCGCGTCGGCCTGTCGCCATTCCACCCGGCCATTTTGAGCGGACAGCGTCTTGGCGTAGTCGAGCATCGCCGGATTGAGGTCGGTCGACACGATTCGGGCGGGTGGCGGCAACAGCTGTTCGATCGCCCGCGTCAGAACGCCGGTTCCTGCCGCCGTCTCCAGCACGTCTTTTGGTCCGGCTTGAGCCAATCGCCCGGCCAGATCGCGCGCATAGGTGTCGAAAATCAGCGGGACGAAGAATCGCTGGTAGATTTCCGGAATCGAGCCAGCGAACGTCTTGTCGGTCGCCTCCATTGATACTGCTCCCGCTAACACCCCAGAGATCATAGGGGCGGGGGTCGTCTCCGTGAAGAACTCGGGGTCGTCCATGATGTCGCGGCCGCAACGCGCGGGTGGGTGGCGAGATGAACCGCTTCGGCCGATAATCGAAAGATATCGAGCGATTCCTTGCCGGGGTTTTCAGATGCTGAAATTGGCCATTCCCATGATCCTTGCCGTATCGGCCGGCCTTAGCCTCGTGGTGCAGCAGGCGCTGAATGCGAATCTGCGCGCCGCGTTGAGCTCGGCCGCCTGGTCGGGCTTCATGAGCTATCTGCTCGGCGTCATCTGCATGGCGGCGCTGGCGCTCGCGATGCAGGACCCGTTTCCCTCGGCCGCCACGGCCGCGCGCATCCCCTGGTTCGCCTGGAGCGGCGGCCTGTTCGGGGCCATCTTCATTGCGCTTGCGATCTTTCTCATTCCGCAGCTCGGCGCGGCGACCTTTTTTGCGCTGCTCATTACAGGCCAGATGCTCGGCTCGATCGCCTTCGATCACTTCGGCCTGCTTGGCCTTGCCGTTCAGCCCGTCAGCGCGGTGCGCATCATCGGCGCGGTGCTCCCGGTCGGCGGCGTGGTGTTGATACGGATGTAGCGCGGTTCGCGATTTGAACCGGTCTCAATTTGCGTGGGAAAGTTGACTGCGGCTGCGCCGATAAGGTCGGGCGTGGCCGATGGAGAGCGCTGGCACGCCGAGGGCGGCGCCTTCGAAGGCAATGATCCGCGCTGGAGTGCTATCGCACCGTCAGCTCGGCTCGCTTGTGTGAAATTTTCATGACGTCGAGTGGTTTGGCGCGCGCAGTTGATGCGCGTCAAAGGTCGAACCCCGCAGCGGTGCCAAACGGAAGCCGAACTCGATATCCCGCTGGCGAGGTTGCGCATGCCCCACATTGCTGACACAGCACTTCCACTTTTGGCTCGAACCACAGCGCGCCAGAATACCGCCAAACAGTCGTTCGCCGCCGCGATCAATGAACATTCGAAAAGCGGGCCGACCACCGAAAAGATCAGCGTTCGCCGCCTCAACTTCTTCTATGAAGATGGCACGCGGGCTCTCCACGACGTGACGGTGCCGGTCTACGACAGGCGCGTGACCGCCTTCATGGGACCTTCCGGCTGCGGCAAGTCAACGCTGTTGCGGGTGTTCAACCGCATCCATGACCTTTATCCGGGACAGCGCGCGGAGGGTGAGGTCCTGCTGGATGGGCAGGATATCCTCGGGCAGATCGACGTCTGCCAATTGCGTGCGCGCATTGGAATGGTGTTCCAGAAGCCGACGCCATTTCCGATGACCGTTTACGACAA
>NZ_DASSRP010000033.1:0-6935 GCF_035701725.1 Bradyrhizobium sp. | reverse complement strand
GCCTGCCGCTGCAAGGTGTCGTCGCCAATGGCGGAAGCGGTCCTGAGCGCGCCGTCGATGTCGCCCGCCTCGATGAAGCCCGGACGCTTCTTTTCTTCGCGGTTGACCCAGACGCCGGAGAGACAGTCCGCCTGCAACTCAACCCTCACCTGCAGCGCATTCGCCGCCGGGGTCCTGTTCCCGGCGGCCTGCTGCTGCGCCGTGACCTTCGGCAGAATGCCGAGCAGGTTCTGGATGTGATGCCCGGCTTCGTGGGCGATAATATAGGCCGCGGTGAACTTGCAAGCCGAACCCTGGCAGCCGTGGAATCTGGTCTCGACCTCGCGAAAGAAACCGGTATCGAGGAAGATCGTGCGATCCGGCGGACAGTAGAACGGCCCCATCGCCGATTGCGCCATGCCGCAGCGTCCGCCATTGGTGGCATTGCGGAACAACACGATCTTCGGGCCGGTATAGCTCTGGCCCGCCGCCTGGAAAATCTCGCTCCAGCGATCGTCGATTTCACCCAAAATGCCGGCGATCATGCGGCCCATCTCGTCGGTGGGCGCGCCGCGCTTGACGGTGCCCGACCGCCGGTCGGTCTGATAGGTCGGTGCCTGGCTGCCGCCGCCCGTGAGAATCTCCGCGCCACCGATCAGAATGCGGGGGTCGATGCCGAAGGCATAGCCGACCAGGCCGAGCACGATGATAGTGCCGATGCCGAGCCCGCCGCCACCGCCGATCGGCAAGCCAAAACCGCCGCCACCGCCACCAAAACCGCCACCGCTATCGTCACGACGGTCCTCGATGTCGTCGCTGCGGCGAAAATCATCGTAACGCATGGCCAATTTCCTCGTTGCGGTCTTACGGCGTCCGCCTCGCCGCACGGCGGCGAACACGGCAGAATTTTCTTCGTTACACGTCATAACCCGCCCGGCAAAAATTGCCTAGTGCGGGCGCGTTCGCATCTCACGTCCATTTTGCCGCGATGGGGCAGCTCAAACGCGAAATCCTAATTCCCTTTCATATTCCATCGCCTCGCCGATCACATCGCCAGCATCCGCAAAAATATCCGTCGATTGCGGGACTCGAATTTGTGGAATCGCGAGCAGTGAAAGAATTGCCCGGTTAAGTCGATTTTTACTTTGCCCCGTCAAAGTGGCGCCAGTCGGTTGTTTGGTCCCGCGTCGCCGACAGCGTCGCCTGAGTCAGAGTATTTGAGTCATGGTTGTGTCGCGTCGCGGGGCGTCTGCAAGGGCGCCCCGCACTAAATTTGAGTCCGAGCAAGATAGCCGCATCATTCTTGGCGATTGCGTCGCCGAGATGTCGAAACTGCAGGCCGGCTCTGTCGATCTCGTCTTCGCCGATCCGCCTTACAATCTCCAGCTCAAGGGCGATCTCAAGCGTCCCGACGAATCCCACGTCGATGCCGTCAACGACGACTGGGACAAGTTCTCCTCGTTCGCCGCTTACGACGACTTCACGCGCGCCTGGCTTTTGGCGTGCCGCCGCCTGATGAAACCGTCGGCCACGCTCTGGGTGATCGGCTCCTATCACAACATCTTCCGCGTCGGCGCCATCATGCAGGACCTCGGCTTCTGGGTCCTCAACGATATTGTCTGGCGCAAATCCAACCCGATGCCGAATTTCCGCGGCCGCCGCTTCACCAACGCGCACGAAACCATGATCTGGGCGGCGCGCGACGAGAAGGCCAAGGGCTATACGTTCAATTACGAGGCGCTGAAGGCGGCCAACGAGGACGTGCAGGCGCGCTCGGACTGGCTGATCCCGCTGTGCACCGGCGAAGAACGGCTCAAGGGCAAGGACGGCAAGAAGGTGCATCCGACCCAGAAGCCCGAAGGCCTTCTGGCGCGCGTGCTGCTGTCGTCGTCCAAGCCTGGCGATCTCGTGATCGATCCGTTCAACGGCACCGGCACCACCGGCGCGGTCGCCAAGCGCCTCGGCCGCCGCTACATCGGATTCGAGCGCGACAAGACCTATGCGGCCGCAGCCGAAGCCCGCATCGCCGCGGTCGAGCCGCTGCCGGAAGCAACGCTGGCGCCGTTCCTCACCGCGCGCGATGCGCCGCGCGTCGCGTTCTCCGAGTTGATCGAGCGTGGCATGATCTCGCCCGGCACCAAACTCGTCGATGCCAAGAAGCGCCATGGTGCGCTGGTGCGCGCCGACGGCGCGATCATGCTGGGCGACAAGGTCGGCTCGATCCACCGCATCGGCGCGGTGGCGCAAGGTGCGGAAGCCTGCAACGGCTGGACCTTCTGGCACGTCGAAACCAAACAGGGTCTCAAGCTGATCGATGAGCTGCGCGCGGAGATCCGGGCGGGCATGGCGGGCTGAGTTTTCTTTCATCTTCGGATGTCAAACCATCACTTCGCGGTCGTCCCTGCGAACGCAGGGACGACAACATTGGAAACGCACGCACCTTCGCCTTCCCGCGACGAAAATCCGCCCGAGTGATCCGAAATTGTGTCCCTCTTTAATCGCGACAAACGCGAGGCGTTTGCGCGGAGAGGGCGCAGGGAATGCCGGGTGATCGACTCACCCGCAGCCTCGGGTGCAAAAGAAAGCACACGAGTTAGTCACCACAGGTTCGCCGAACGATCCGGCATTCCCTGCGCGATGGCTTTACGGTTTCCTTCGGGCTCTCCCCGGTGAACGGGCTTTCTTGTCACCGTCCCTGCGTGATGCGAAGCATCATCGCAAGTTAGCACCAGCGTCGCGATGCCAGGACCACACGACTTCACCGTCCGCGACATGGCCACTCGTCAGTTGGCATGCCACGTCCATCGCATCCCGCACCCAACGCTCGTGACGATCGCGAAGCGCCCCTCTTGAATCGGGTGCGAGACGCGCGGGCTTCTAAAGGTGATTTGCCCGACGGCGCAAGCGGGATTTTACAAGAATGAAGGCTGAGCGTCGCCATGCGATTGAACGGATGTTCGAATTCGCGGTTTTGGCGTTAGGCCAGGGGCTCGTTGCAGCGGCCGCGCTTGACGCGCCCTCACCATTGCACGTGCCGCAATGCACTCCTCACAAACTCGTCGCTTGCCCTTTGCCGCGAAATTTGGCCACTCTCCGCGGCCATTGCGCCGCGCCCCGAGATTTCGCGGCAACAACGAAACGGGAGATCTGAATGCTCAAGTTCTATTTCAACGGCGCGCCGAACCCGGCCAAAGTCGCACTGTTTCTCGAAGAGAGCGGCCTTCCCTACGAGCTGATCCCGGTCGATACCCGCAAGGGCCAGCAGTTCAACCCTGAATTCCTCAAGGTCAATCCGAATGGCAAGGTGCCGGCGATCGACGACGACGGCATCTACGTTTTCGACAGCAATGCCATCCTGCTTTATCTCGGCGAAAAGACCGGCAAGTTCATGCCCGCCAACACGCCGCAGAACCACGCGCTGCTTTATTCCTGGCTGATGTTCATTGCCACCGGGCTCGGCCCGTATTCGGGACAGGCGGTGCATTTCAAGCATTTCGCGCCGAAGGATCTCGAATACGCGCACAACCGCTACCAGTTCGAGGCCAACCGTCACTACAAGATCCTCGACGACCACCTCGCCAAGAGCAAATACATGGTGGGTGACAGCTACTCCATCGTCGACATGGCGTTCTGGGGCTGGGTGCGCATGGCGCCATATATCCTCGGCGACGACGCCTTCACCAGGTATCCCAATGTGAAGCGGCTGTTCGACGAAATCTCAGGCCGGCCGGCGGCAGCGCGTGCGAGCACGCTGAAGGACAGGTTCACCTTCAAGACCGAGATGGACGACGAAGCCCGTCAGATCATGTTCGGCCATCTCAAGGCCAAGGTCGCCTGATCCCATCCGACGTCAGGAAACGGCGCCCTTTGCGGCGCCGTTTTTTCGTTTCAAGCATATTGGTTGCCGCCGCCTGTCAGTCGTCGACGACCGCGACCGCTTCGATCTCGACGAGCCAGCCGGGCCGCGCCAGCCGAGACACCACGACCAAGGTACTGGCGGGTGGACTTGCCACATTCACATACCGATCGCGGATCGCCCGCAGCTTCGGCACATCGTCCTGACTGACTTCAGCGACCAGGTAGATGTTCATCTTGACAACATCCGCCATCGTGCCACCGGCTGCCTCGATCGCGGTCTTCAAATTGCTGAACACCTGCTCGACCTGAGCCTCAAAATTGCCCTCGCCGATCAACTTGCCGGAGGCGTCGCTCGACACCTGGCCAGCCAGGTAGACCGTCGTTCCCCTGGCCTTCGCGATATGCGAGTAACCGGCCGGCGGCATCAGCGTCTTGGGACTGAGAAATTCCTTCGATGGCTTGCTCATGGGCTCCTCCGCGGGAAAGACGGGAGTATAGCCGACGTCAGTGACGAGTCACTGCGCTGCGCCGGTTTTGACGCCCGCGCCATCGCTCGCTCGATCCGGAAACTTGCCCAGCGCCTTTTCGGTCAGGACCGAGTCACAATATTCCCTGATCTCCTTGATTCTTCCGCCCTCGAGGCGAAACACCAGGCAATAGTCGTTGTCGTAGCGCACGCCCTCCCGCGTGACGTTGCAGCCTTTCGCCTCCACCGCGACACAGTCACCATCGGCAATGAAGCGATGCGCAATTGTTCGCGTCCGTTCCGCAAGCCGCGAACGAACGTGGCCATGCAGATCGCTGAGGATCGACTGCTTGCCGGTGAAGCTGCGCGACCACGAATATTGACCGGTCACGGTCCAGACCGCGTCGTCGGCGAGGCGTTCGACGAACAGCGCGCGATCGCGCATGGCGGGGTCCGGATCGCCGGCGGCGGCGAAAATCTGCTGGATCAGTCGCTTGTTGCTGGCGGTGTCGCTCATGGCGGCCTCTCGGGGTCAGATGAAACTCGGCCTGATCATGGGGCTATTCGCCGCTATTCTTCCAATCGATATGAGATATGATAATTATTCATTCCATGAATTTACATTCGCTTGACCTCAATCTGCTGGTGGCGCTCGACGCCTTGCTCAAGGAAGCCAGCGTCAGCCGTGCGGCGATGCGGATCGGCCTGTCTCAGCCGGCGGCGAGCCATGCGCTGCAACGGCTGCGCGAGGTGATCGGCGATCCGCTTCTGGTTCGCACCGGGGCGCGGATGGAACTGACGCCGCGCGCGCAAGGCTTGCGCGGGCCGCTCACGCAGGCGCTCGATCAGGTGCGCTCCCTGTTCACGCCGGATGAATTCGACGCCCGCCGCAGCGAACGGCATTTTCGCCTGATGATGCCGGATCTGGCCGTCGAACTGCTGATGCCGCCTTTGATGGAGAAAGTCACAAGACAGGCACCGGGGGTGACGATCGACGTCGTACCGTGGCGGGGGCCAGCGATCTTCACGGCCGAGTTTGCCCGCACGATCGATCTTATCATCTCGATCGGCGATGCCTTCAAGGGCTTTCACCGCCAGCGCCTCTACGTCGACAGCGACGCGCTCGCGGTGCGCAAGGGCCATCCGGTCGGCGTCAGGCTGAAGCAGCGCGGCGCATTCCTCGCGGCACGGCATGTCGCGGTCGTGATCCGCGGCCAGAACGAAGACCTGATCGACCACTGGCTGCGCGGCAAAGGCATCGAACGGCGCATCGCCCTGGTCGTGCCCGGCTATATCGAGGCGCTGCATGTCGCGGCGCGGACCGATCTCGTGGCCTTCGTGCCGCGCCGCTTGATCGCGGCTCTGGCGCGGCAATTATCCCTGAAAACCGTCACTCCGCCGCTCGATCCCGGCATCGACGAGCAGCACATGTTCTATCCGACCCGCGCCCAGTTCGATCCCGGATCGATCTGGCTGCGCAAGCTGATGCTGGAAACCGGCCGAGGGTTGGATCAGCGAAAGGGGTAGCGCGCCGAAGCCTTCGCCGCCCGTCCGTTCGCAGTTGCCCGCGCGCGCGCCTCGTGTCATGACACCTCCGCAGAGGGATAACATGACGGTTCTCATCGCCGGCGGCGGCATCGGTGGGCTGACGCTGGCGCTCAGCCTGCACCAGATCGGCGTTCCGGCCAAAGTCTTCGAAAGCGTTCCGCAACTGAAGCCGCTCGGCGTCGGCATCAATGTGCTGCCCCATGCCGTGCGCGAACTGATCGAGCTTGGCCTTTACGAGCGGCTCGATGCCGCCGGCGTCGCCACGCGCGAGCTCGCCTATTTCTCCAAGCGCGGCCGGCCGATCTGGAGCGAGCCGCGGGGGCTAGAGGCCGGCTACAAGTGGCCGCAGTTTTCGATCCATCGCGGCACCCTGCAACAGATCCTGCTGGAGGCCGCGATCGAACGGCTCGGCGCGGACAACATCCTGACCAGCCATCATCTGAACGGCTGGACCGAAACGCCGAGCGGCATTCGCGCTGGCTTCATCGACAAGGCGACCGGGAAATCCGCCGGCGATCACGAAGGCGCGGTCCTGATCGCCGCCGACGGCATTCACTCCGCCGTGCGCGAGAAGCTTTACCCCGACGAAGGGCCGCCGATCTGGAACGGGCGCATTTTGTGGCGCGGCGTCACCGCAGCCAAGCCGTTTCTGTCCGGCCGCACCATGATCATGGCCGGCCACGAGACGTTGAAGTTCGTCTGCTATCCGATTTCAAACCAGGCGGACCGCGATGGCAAATTCCAGATCAACTGGATCGCCGAACGGCACATGCCGCCGACCTATCAGTGGCGGCGCGAGGATTATAACCGCACGGCTCACCTTGAAGAATTTCTGCCGTGGTTTGCCGACTGGACATTCGACTGGCTCGATGTCCCGGCGCTGATCCGCAACTGCTCGCATGCGTTCGAATATCCGCTGGTCGATCGCGATCCGATCCCGCAGTGGACGTTCGGCCGCGTCACGCTGATGGGCGATGCGGCGCATCCGATGTATCCGATCGGGTCCAACGGCGCCTCGCAGGCGATTCTCGATGCAAGGGTGCTCACCCGAGAAATCCAGACGCATGGCTCGACGCCTGCGGCC
>NZ_DASSRP010000032.1:0-6628 GCF_035701725.1 Bradyrhizobium sp. | reverse complement strand
TGTTCGAGGCGATGCAGACGACGGCCTGCACACGCATGATCGGCGTTCACCTCGTCGAAGGCGCCGGACACTGGGTGCAACAGGAGCAGCCGGAAGAGGTCAGCCGCCTGCTGTTGGCGTTTCTGAAAGCCGCGGCCGAGACGCTTTAAATCGTTCTTTCATCATGTTCCCAGACAGGCCTCCAGGAACGATCGCAGGTTCCGCGGCGTTGGCTGCTGATGGGTCATGTGCCCGAGATCAAGGAGGAGATAAATGGAGAAGAGGATAGCTGGGCTACTGGGCGCGGTCGCGACGCTCGGCGCAATGAACGCGGCTCAGGCCGCACCAACACCGCAAGCTCCAACCGAGACATTGAGAGCCAATTCGTTCGCCGAATTGCTGGAACCAATTCCCAACGCCGCGGCAGTCTTGAAAGTGGCCGACGAATCCCGGCCCGCGCCAACGGCGGAAGGAAATGTTCAGCTCGCGCAGTACTACTATCATCATCACCACCACCATCATCACCATCACTTCTGGCGGCGGTGGCGCCACCATCACCATCATCACCACCACTGGTACCGTCGTCATTACTACTAGTCGGCAGACGCAACGCGAACAGGACCCATTTGGGTCCTGTTTTCTTATGGCTGCGTTCGGCGGGAGCGCTATGGTTGCCGTGCTTTTTCTTTCGCGGCGCGATGAAGATGCCGATAGGTGCCATCGAACACCGTATCGGTCGACGAGACCCATTCAGTTCCGGCCGACAGCGTTGGCCGGCTGTTATAGATGCGACGCGATTGCAGCTCGCGCTCGGCAAACTCCTCTTCGTCCATCGGTTCAAGCTCGAAATGGGCTTCCTCAGGGATGATAATGATCTGGGCAAACGGCTCTCTCGGCCTGAAGATGTGGGTGCGCCCTTCATCCGGCGACTTGAACACGCAAAAGAACAGCATCGGCCACCAGTTCCGGATCAAGGCCGGAACGGCGATCGGAACGGTGCCGGTTCGATCGTTATAGAAACGCGGATGCGGCTCGGTCCTGATCGCCATGCCCTTCTCGACCTTGAGGTCGATCAGGATCTGGTAGGTGTAGAAGGCGTCACCGAAATTCCGGAATGGTGGCCAGTTCGCGTCGCCGTCCGGCGGATCGCCCCATTCACTTTCCAAAATCAGACGACCGCCCCTGGTGCTGACGTGCAGTTCGTTCTCGTAAGGATAAAACAGCTCAATGCCGTATTGCGCGCCTTCGGAGAACGGCACGCAATGCCACACCTGCTCGCGCGAGCCGTTGGCGCGTGGCTCGCGTGAGCCGGCCCATCCGGGAATCTCAAGCTTGGTTCGACGCGGCGCGAGCCGCGGATCGTTGAGGCGGTATTTGACTTTTTGCATGCGTGTTTCCCGACGGGCAGTCACGGAAACGGATGAGGAACCGCAACGGTTCCTCAGGGGGCGCGTCTTTATCGGAAGTGCACGAATTGACCTCTGCGACAGCGGTCGCTATATCGATTTAGAATTATTCTAAATTAATCCCGGGGGTCCACACCGTGAAGAATTTTGCCGATCTGACCGAGCGCGAGGTCCTGGCGGTAGCGATCGCCGCCGAGGAAGAAGACAGCCGGATCTACATGAGTTTCGCGGAGGACCTCGCGGAGCGTTATCCGGAATCGGCAAGACTGTTCGAGCAGATGGCCGAGGAGGAAAAAGGCCATCGCCACATGCTGCTCGAGATGTACGAGAAGCGCTTTGGCCCCAATCTGCCGCCGATCCGCCGCGACAACGTCAAAGGCTTTTTGCGCCGACGCCCGATCTGGCTGACCAAGAACCTCTCGCTCGACGCGATCCGCAAGGAAGCCGCGACCATGGAGTTCGAGGCCGAGCGATTTTACATCAAGGCGGCCGAACAGACCCAGGATGTCGGCGTTCGCCGGCTGCTCGCCGATCTCGCCGAAGCCGAAAAAGGCCATGAGAACGTCGCGGCTAAACTGACCAACGAGATTCTCACCCCCGACGTGCGCGCCGAGGAAGACAAGACGCGCCGGCGCGTCTTCGTGCTGCAATATGTGCAGCCGGGTCTTGCCGGACTGATGGATGGATCGGTGTCGACGCTGGCGCCGCTGTTCGCCGCCGCGTTCGCCACGCACCAGAACTGGCAGACTTTTCTCGTCGGCCTCGCCGCCTCGATCGGCGCCGGCATCAGCATGGGTTTTGCCGAAGCCTTGTCGGATGACGGTTCGCTCACCGGGCGCGGCTCGCCCTGGCTGCGCGGTCTGACCTGCGGCCTCATGACCGCGCTCGGCGGGCTTGGCCATACCATGCCCTATCTGGTGCCCGACCACTGGACCAACGCATTCTGGATTGCGACCGCCATCGCCGGCATCGTGGTCTTCTTCGAGCTGTGGGCGATCGCCTATATCCGCGCGCGCTACATGGATACGCCGTTCCTCCAGGCGGTGTTTCAGATCGTGCTGGGCGGCGCCATCGTGCTCGGCGTCGGGATACTCATCGGTGCTGCGTAAAGCTCAACACGGCAACCGAACACCGGCTGGCGCGCCTTCCATGGCCGCACGCCGCGCCGCCTCAGTGCAGCTCGAAGCCCGCAGGCTCATGGATCGGTTTTGTCTCCACGATATCGCCGTCCTCGACGTGATCGCGGATCGCCTGCAATTCCGTGGTATCAATCTCGAGAAGCCAGTTCTTCCAGTCGCTCGGATGCGCCTCGGGGGCGACCGGCTCGCCGTTAGCGTGATATTGATACTTCGCGAGCGCGGCAGCCGCTCTTTCCATCGCGCTGCCATCCTTCAATTTGATTACGCACCTCATTTCTCACCTCGCCTGTCTGGATTCGAGCCTGAAGCAAGCACGGCGTCTCGGACAGCACGTTGATTCGAATCAATTCTGCAGGGCACGGCTAGCATGCCAAGGCCCAACCTTGTTTGGCGGGCACCTCAATGCATGAACGCCGTTGCGGCACGCCGCGATCGGGGAATCCGTCGTCCGGCAACGAATTGGACTTGGCACTCACGATTTCCCATGCGGTTGCATTGAAATCTGCCGACCGCTTCCTCATCTGTTGAGGCGACCCCGCGTCCCGCAAAAAACAAGGAACATTCGATGGAGAGCCCGAAATTCAAGAATGCCCTGATCGTCGGGGCTGGCGCCGGTATCAGCGCCTCGCTGACGCGGCTGTTTGCGCGCGAAGGGATTCGCGTCGCCCTGGCATCGCGTAGCATCGAAAAGCTCGGCGCGCTGTGTTCAGAGACCGGCGCGCGCGCCTATGCCTGTAACGCCGCCGATCCCGACGAAGTCGAACGGCTGTTTGGCCTTATGGAGCGCGAGATCGGCGTTCCCGACCTGGTAGTCTATAATGCGAGCGGCCGGACGCGCGGCCCCTTCGTCGATCTGGTGCCCGCCGACGTCGCGCAGGCGATCGCCGTCAGCGCGTTCGGCGGCTTCCTGGTGGCCCAGCAAGCCGCGAAACGCATGCTGCCGAGCAAGCGCGGCGCCATCCTGTTCACCGGCGCTTCCGCCAGCGTCAAGGGCTACGCACAGTCCGCGCCGTTTGCGATGGGGAAGTTTGCGTTGCGCGGGCTGGCGCAGAGCATGGCGCGAGAGCTATCGCCGCAAGGCATTCATGTCGCGCACTTCGTGATCGATGGCGGAATTCGCAGCGCCGCCCGTGTCGAGCCCGCCGACCAGCCGGATTCCATGCTCGATCCCGATGCGATTGCGTTGAGCTACTGGAACGTGCTGCAACAGCCGCGCAGCGCCTGGAGCTGGGAAGTGGAATTGCGGCCCTGGGTGGAGAAATTTTGAGATGTCATTCCGGGGCGCGCGCTTGCGTGAACCCGGAACCCATCTCCCCAGTCGTTCCACCGCAACATGGCATCCCGGAATGACGAAGAAGGACTAGGCCACCGCCTCGATCGCGCGCTGCTGAGCCACCAGTTTCCAACTTGCGCAGGGAAATTCTTCGGCGACCGCATCGATTTCTTTTTCGAAGCGCACCAGCTTCCAGTCGTCAGGGTGACGGGCGAAGCCATAACCCAGCTTGCGCGCCAGTGAAATCATCTTCTCGTTGGAGCGCAAGGTTTCGCCGAACATCACGCGCGCGCCGAGCGCAGCAGCGCGGCACTCGAGATTGGCGATCAGGGCCGAGCCAATGCCGAGGCGCTGCCAAAGATCGTCGACGGAAATCCCGAATTCGAAACGTCGGCTTGCGGTGTCAAGCCCATAACGCGCTTCACCGACGATGGTCTCGCGGCCATTCGTCGCCACCGTCGCGATCACGCTGAAGCGGTTGTTCTCTCCGACTCGAAGGAAATGGCCGAGCTCGCGCGGCGGCAACTCGCTCATCGCGCCCAAAAAGCGACTATGGCGCGAACTGAGGGAGAGATTGCGGAAGTAACGTTGCAGCGCCTCGCCTTCATCGGCGCCGACGAAGCGAACCGTCAGCGTCCTGCCGTCGCGAAGTCTGAGATGATCGGTGTGCCGTGGATGTTCGAAGAGACTGATCGTGGCCATGGCGGCCTCCACCCGAGAAGGGAATTGGGCCGGCGTCCCTCGAAATGAAGCAACGCCAGCCGTAGCGGCGTTCAAGCCCGCCAGAATGGTTTTTCGGCTTCGCGGATCACCTCGCTCCAGGACAGCCCGACGTCATGCAGATCCCGATCGGACCAATGGGTCAGCTCGTGACGCTGCTGCCAGCGGCCAGCCCAGACACGAAGCTGGCGGCCGAGACGGGCCAAAACACCCGAATCATGATTATTTGTCACAGTATCGGATAGGCAAAGGGACATTCCGCCCTCCTGAATCCTACGATTCGCGCGAATATGGAGCCAATTTGGCATTGCGGCAAACGACACTTCGAGCCATAATTCATGAGATAAATTCATATACTGGGAATGCCGATGGCCGCCCGTCTCCCTTCGCTCAACGGATTACGCGCCTTCGAGGCGGCTGCCCGGCACCTCAGCTTCACGGCAGCCGCCGCAGAGCTCAATGTCACGCAGACGGCGATCAGCCATCAGATCCGGCGGCTGGAAGCCGAACTCGGGATCCGCCTGTTCGTGCGCCAGAACCGCAGCCTGACGCTGACGGTGGAAGCCAGAGAGTACCTGCCGGGCATTCGCGCCGCCTTCAACGATTTAAGGCTCGCCACCGATCGGCTGTTGCGCAAGGACGGCGACCGCGTGTTGACGGTCTCGACGCTGGCATCCTTCGCGGCGAAGTGGCTATTGCCGCGGCTGTCCAGCTTCCAGCAGGCACATCCCGAGATTGACGTCCGCATCACCTCCTCTACCAGTCTGGTCGATTTCCGCCGCGACGATGTCGATGCCGCGATCCGCTATGGCCGCGGGCACTGGACCGGCCTGCGCGCCGACTGGTTGACCGCCGACGAACTGTTTCCGGTTTGCAGCCCGGATCTGTTGAAAGGCGGCAAGCCGCTGCGCTCGCCGGAGGACCTGGCCCATCACACCTTGCTGCACACCAGCGGGGGCTATGACGACGACTGGCGACTGTGGCTGACGGCGGCCGGCCTGCCGTCGGACATCTCCAGGCAACCGGGCCTGAGCTTCGATTTGATCCTGATGACCGTGCAGGCCGCGATCGACGGATTGGGCGTGGCACTGGGCCGGACCACCTACGTCGAGGGCGATATCGCCAAGGGCCGCCTTGTGGTGCCGTTCAAGATCGCGCTGCCCGCCGATGCCGGCTTCTATCTGGTCTCGCCGCAGGCACGGGCCGAATCGCCAAAACTGGCGGCGTTCCGGCGGTGGCTGCTGGCTTCGGTGCAAGGCGGCTTGAAGGTCGCCTGATTGCGGCCGGTCGGCCGTGCTCCTCTAATTCCCACATCGCGAAAAGAGCCCTGCGCAGGTCAGCGAATGTTGGAATCGGAGCACCAGCATGGCAGATTGCCGCGACACGATAACCCGCGCGCGCCCGCCTTGGGCTAACGGTGCGTGGGATACAGGGAGAGACCATTAATGACGCCGTCGTCCAGTTCGCCGCCCGTTGAGCTCAAGTCACGAATTGGCGCCATTCTCCGTTCCACCAGCGGCAATTTTCTCGAACAGTTCGACTTCTTCCTGTTCGGCTTTTACGCCCGCTATATCGCGACCGCATTCTTTCCGGCCCAGAACGAAACCGCCGCGCTGCTGAACACGTTCGGCGTGTTCTGGCTCGGCGCCCTGATGCGTCCCGTGGGCGCCATCGTGCTCGGCGCCTATATCGACCGGATCGGCCGCCGCCAGGGCCTGATCCTGACCTTGACGATCATGGCGATCGGCACCGTCACGATCGCCTTCTGTCCGACCTATGCCACGATCGGCCTCGCTGCACCGGTCATTGTCTTGGTCGGCCGCTTGCTGCAGGGCTTTTCCGCCGGCGTCGAACTCGGCGGCGTGTCGGTCTACCTCGCTGAGATCGCAACGCCGGGCAATCGCGGCTTCTACACCTCGTTCCAGTCTTCCAGTCAGCAGGTCGCGATCTTCGTCGCCGCCATCATCGGCTTTGCATTGAGCGAACTGATCCCGGCCGACACCGTCGCCGCCTGGGGCTGGCGCATTCCGTTTTTCATCGGCTGCCTGATCATTCCCTTCATTTTCCTGCTGCGCCGGACGCTGGAAGAGACGCCGGAATTTCTCGCCATG
>NZ_DASSRP010000031.1:0-50661 GCF_035701725.1 Bradyrhizobium sp. | reverse complement strand
GCGATCGCGAGCAGCACCAGCGAGATGATCGCGATGATGTGCGAGGGCAGCAGCTTCTCGAACGGAAACATGAAGCCGGTGGCATTGGTGAGAATGGTGGTGATCAGGAAGATGGCGGTCATGCCCGGCATCGATTGCGACTTGAACAGCCCATACAAAACGATGAGGCCGGAGACGATTCCGATCAGACTGATGACGACATGCAGGACCGTAACTTCATGCAAACTTAGACCAAGCATCATGACGCGCTTCCCCCTGTTGGATCGCGCGATGCTACGGCCGATGACTGCAAATTGCTACAGGTTGCAGCGTCATGGCGTGACCCGTCTGCGCATAGCGCAATGACCGCGTCATGGAATTTTCGCCGGGCTGTCACCAAGACAGCGTCCAACAGGCAGCGGCCTCACAAGCTTGGCCGCGCGGAATCGTTGAGATAGCCGTGCAGCGCGGCGACGACCGCGGCGCCCTCGCCGATCGCGCCACCGACCCGCTTGACCGAGCCGGAACGGACGTCGCCGACGGCGAACACGCCGGGCACCGAGGTCTGAAGCGCCGATGTCGCAGCCGCCGCGCCGTTCGAGGCGCCGGTGACGACGAAGCCGGCCCGATCGACTTTCACGCCGCAGCCTTCGAGCCAGCCTGTCGCGGGATCGGCGCCGACGAACAGGAAAAGGTTGCGGGCATCAAACCGCATCTCTTCGGGCGCAAGGCGGCTGCGCCAACGCACGCGTTCAAGCGATGATTCTTTGGCGCCTTCGAGCCCGACGACCTCGGCATTGAAAATCAGTTCGATGTTGGGCGCCGCCTCGATGCGCTCGATCAGGTAGCGCGACATGCTGGCGCCCAGCCCGCCGCCGCGGATCACCATCTGAACCTTGCTGGCATGGCCCGACAGGAATACAGCGGCCTGGCCGGCGGAATTACCGCCGCCGACCAGAACCACCTGTTGCCGCGCGCAGAGGCTGGCCTCGATCGGCGAAGCCCAGTACCAAACGCCGCGCCCCTCATAATCGGCGAGGTTTTCGATTTCGGGACGCCGATAGCGTGCGCCGCTCGCGATCACGATGGCGCGCGAGCGCACCACGTCGCCGTTTTCAAGCGTCAGGCCGAAAACGCCATCGGCGCGCGAACAATCGAGCGATTTGACCTCGGTGGGGATCATGATCTCGGCGCCGAATTTTTGCGCCTGGTTGAAAGCGCGCGCCATCAGCGCATGTCCTGAAATACCGGTCGGAAAACCAAGGTAATTCTCGATCCGCGCGCTGGCGCCGGCCTGCCCGCCAAAGGCTCGCGTATCGCACACCGCCACCGACAAACCTTCGGAGGCCGCATAGACCGCCGTCGACAGCCCGGCGGGGCCCGAGCCGACGACGGCAACGTCGTAAACCTTGTCAGTTGCGACGGCGCGCACCATGCCGATGGCGCGCGCGAGCTCTGACTCGCGTGGATTGCGCAGCACCGTGCCATCGGGCACGACCACCAGCGGAAGCTCTTCCGGCAAGGGCCGATAACGCGCGATGACATCGGCGGCGTCGGCATCGACATGCGGGCACAGCAGATGGTGCGGGTAGCCGTTGCGCGAGAGAAAACCCTGAAGCCGGATGACGCCGGCGGAATTTCCGGGACCGATCAGCACGGGACCGCCGGCGCCGCCACGAATGAGGTTGACCCGCCGAAGGATCAAGGCGCGCATGATGCGCTCGCCGAGATCGGCCTCGGCCACCATCAACGCACGCAGCTTGGCCGGCGAGAGCAGCAAGGTCGTGACGTCGCCCTCGGCGTGACCGTCGACCAGCGCCGCCCGCTCCGATAACTGGCCGATCTCGGCAAGAAATTGCCCCGGTCCCTGATCGATGATCGGGGTCACGCGGCCAAGACCATCGTGATGGCTGATCGCGACATGGCCGGACAACACGACGAACAGCCCTGGGCCGACCTTGCCGGTCTCGAACAACGCTTCGCCGCTCTTATAGTGGCGCTCCTCGCCGAAATGGCGCATCCGCGCGATTTCCTCGGTGGTCAACACCGGAAAGGTCTGCTCGTAGCGCGGGAATGCACTGGCGAGGTTTGCCGGTCCGCTCGTTTCTTGTCCCAGCATGGCTTGCTCCGACATCACCTACCGCCTCATTTTGGGAACACGGACCGCTCGGCTCGATATTCTCCACCGATACGGCGACAGCAACCGGATATTTAGCCGGGGTTTTCCTCGTCGCCGTCGCGGATCACCTCATCAGAGGGCGATGGCGCCGGCGTGAAATCGCCGCGCCCTCGCGCTTGCGACTTTCTCCGCTTGAGATTTTCGCGCAATGCGAGCTTCAACCGTTCCCGGCGCGCCTGCTTGTCGCCCTGCCCGGCCGACCGACCACTGCCTTGCGGATCTTTTTGCATCGCTGACCTTGCCTCTCGCGCGATCAAATATCCGGCCTACTTTGGCGGAAACCGGGCCAAGCGCCCGCCAAAGCCGGAGGAACGCGCAAATTACGGCGATTTCGGCTTCCGCCGGGCCTTTCCCGTGCTTGCACGACCCCCGGCCTTGTGGCAAGGATCGGCCGCCTTGTAGGGCCTTTTTGGCCGATTCTCTGATCCGGGGCACGCTGCCGTAGCTCAGTGGTAGAGCACTCCATTGGTAATGGAGAGGTCGACAGTTCAATCCTGTCTGGCAGCACCAGTTATACCAACGACCTGCGGAACAAGATCGTCCGGCGCGCAAGATTCAAGCGTGCCGTGTCGATGACGGCTGATCGGCCTTGCAGGTGGTTTTCGTGCTTTCGCATGATCGCGGCTTTCTCGTTTCCATCAGCCGATGCGATCAAAACGCCCGGTATCCCGAAGCGCCCGTACCTTGGTGCGGCCAGTTCTGCGAACCCTCAAATCAAGCCAGCGCCGGTCAGATGCGAACGACAAATGGTTCCGATTGTTGCCGACTTGCTAATGACCCATGCCCGAAATTAAGCCTTCTTTAAAGCTTCATTAAGCCGTCACTAAGCATAAATTTCTGTTGTTCCCCAATATGTTGGGTTGTCCGCGAGTGTGGCGGATCGGTGACAGCTTTTTACCCAAAAGCTGTCTAAGTGCGCGCCATGGACGGCGCAGAATGCGCGCGGTCTCAAGAAACGGACTACTCTCTGGAGAACCAACAAATGAAGAAGTTTCTGCTTGCAACTGTGGCTCTCGTCGCCGTCGGCGCGACCGTGCCAGCACTGGCTGCCGATCTTGCGGCTCGCCCCCAATACACCAAGGCGCCGGCCTATGCCGCGCCGCTCTATAACTGGACCGGCTTCTACATCGGCGGCCACCTCGGCGGTGTGTTCTCGGACAACAGCAATTTCGGCGGTCTGACGACCGGCAACAACGGCAACGGCCGTTTCCTCGGCGGCGTGCAGGCTGGTGCCGACTACCAGTTCAACCCGAACTGGGTGGTTGGTGCGGAAGCCGCGTACTCCTGGATCGCGGGCAACAACGGCAGCGTCGTGTTCCCGAACGGTTCCACCTACACCAACAGCCAGCGCGGCCTCGGCTCGCTGACGGGCCGTATCGGCTACACCTGGGGTCCCGGGCTGCTCTACGTGAAGGGCGGCTATGCCTATTCCGACAACAACGAGTCGGTGACGGTCGGCGGCGTGCCTGCCGGGTTCGTGACCTCTAACGACCATCGCAACGGCTACACCGTCGGCGCCGGCCTGGAATACATGTTCACGCAGAACTGGTCGGGCAAGCTGGAGTATCAGTACTACAACTTCGGCAATGCGAGCTTCACCACCCCGGTCGCTCTGGCGCCGTTCGGCAGCTTCCGCACCGACGACCACGTCGTGAAGGCCGGCATCAACTACCGTTTCAACTGGGGAGGCCCGGTGGTCGCGAGGTACTGATCCTCGTCTGATCACTTGGAAAGAGAAAAGGCCGGCGTAGCGCCGGCCTTTTTAATTTGCGCCTTGCTCTGGCGGCATCGAATGGCGATTGTCTTCGCGCGCTGAGCCACCGATAGTGCACCGAAACTGACCAACGCGAACCGGACCGGAATGACTTCAAAGACAGAGGCGATGACTTCGTCCGCAGAAGCCCTGCGCTACCCCTGGGAAAGCCATCCGGGCGCCGATCAGGTCGTCGAAGTCATGCCGGGCCTGCTGTGGGTTCGCCTGAAACTGCCGTTTCGCCTCAACCATGTGAACATCTATCTGCTTGCCGACGGCGACGGCTGGGCGATGGTGGATTCCGGCTTCGGCAACGAGGAGACGATCGCGGCCTGGACCGCTTTGTTCGAAGGTCCGCTCGCTCACGTCCGGATCAGCCGCCTGATCGTCACCCATTCCCACCCCGATCATGTCGGTCTTGCCGGCTGGGTCGTCGAGCGCTTCGGCTGTCCATTGTTCATGTCGCAGGTCGAGTACCTGCAATCGGTCTATCACCAGAACCGCGGCACCGAAGAACGCAAGCAGGCACAGCGCCTGTTCTTCCGCCGCCACGGCATGGACGAAAACCTGACCGACAAGCTGCTCGGGCGCGGCCAGGATTATCTGAAACGGGTCTCGACCTTGCCGGCGTCCTATCGCCGCATTTCGCATGGCGACGAGATCTCGATCGGCACGCGCCGTTTCAAGGTGATTACCGGTGGCGGGCACGCGCTGGATCAGGTGATGCTTTACTGCGCCGCCGACAAGCTGTTTCTGTCGGCCGACCAGGTGTTGAGCAAGATTTCGCCCAACGTCAGCGTCTGGGCGGTCGAGCCCGAGCAGAATTCGCTCGGCGAATACCTGGCATCGCTCGCAAGCCTGACCACCACGCTGCCTTATGATCTGTTGGTGCTGCCCGGCCATGGCGTTCCGTTCTATGGCCTGAAGACGCGGATCAAGCAGCTTGCCGATCATCACGAGGAGCGCTGCCGGTTAATCGCAGATGCCTGCCGGGAGACGTCAAAGACTTCAGCGCAGCTCGTCCCCGTGGTGTTTCACAAGCACGTGCTGGACGAGCATCAGATGGGCTTTGCCGCCGGCGAACTGGTCGCCCATGTCAACTACATGCTGGTCGAGGGCCGCCTGACCGTCGAAGAAGTCGACGGCATGCTGCGCTTCAGAACGACATGATTTGCAGACCAAGAGTTCCAGCTTGCGGGCTGCTGGCTCTGATCGTGTGGTTCGCGACGGCGGCGATTGCGCAAACCACGGCGCCCGTGACCCTCATGACCGCTGGCGACGGCAGCGCCTTCCTGCCCTATGGCCAGGGCGTGGCCGCCTATCTCGCGAAGAAAGACATCCGCGTCGAGGTCAGGAAGAGCGGTGGCTCCAACGACAACCTGATGGCGGTAGATAGCACGCCAATGACGATCGGAACCGCGTTCATGGCATCGGCCTTTGAAGCCATCAACGGGACCGGCTTTGCGGCCGGACATCGCCATGAGAACGTGCGCGCGCTGTTTCCGATGTACGAGACATCGTTCCAGGTGGCGGCGCTGCGCTCAAGCGGCCTGCGCTCCCTCGCCGATCTCGACGGCAAGAAGGTCGGGGTCGGTCCGGCGCGCGGCCCGGCCGAAGGATTTTTCCGCGCCGCTGCCGAGGTCGCAAATGTCAAACCCATCATCGTCAATGGAGACCCGGCCGCGCTGTCTCGTCAGGTTCTCAATGGCGAGATTGATGCGCTGTGGCAGGGCGCGGTGGTGCCGATACCGTCCTTGACCGCGGTCGCCGATCAAGGCGATGCGATCGTATTCGGATTATCCGATGCAGAGGTCGCGGCAGTGCTCGGGAAACTGCCGGCGCTGTCGCCGACGACGATCCCGCCCGGCACCTATAAGGGGCAAGCGGGCGAAATCAAAAGCTTCTCGGCCTGGAACTTCGTGGTCGCCAACAAGGACCTTCCGGACGAGGTGGCCTACGCGATCACCAAGGCGGTTCTGTCGGCGGACGATCCGCGGTCGGACATTTACCCGACCGCATCGGGCACGCGCGCGGCCAATGCCGCCAACAACCGCATCGTGCCGTTTCATCCCGGCGCGCTGCGATTCTATCGTGAAGCCGGTATCGCGCTGCCCGCGCGTTGAGTTTCATGCTTCGAGATTGAACAGCTTCGCCGCAGTCCGGCCCAGGATGTCGGCCTTCTCGTCGTCGCTCAGCGAGGTCGACGCAAAGATGTGGTCGACCGGACTGAGCTGCCAGGGATACGGATAATCACTGCCGAGCATGATCTGGCTCGCGCCGACCTGCGCCGCCAGATGGCGGATCGCCTCCGGCGTGAACACCAGTGAATCGAAATAGATCTGCCGCAGATATTCCGTCGGCTTCTTCTTCAGCTTGATATCCGGATTGCATCCCTTCGGCCCGACGGTGCAGGGATGATCGGAGCGATCGGCATAAGACCCGAGATAGCCGCCGCCATGCGCCGCAATGATTTTCAGACCGGGGAAACGGTCGAGCGTGCCTTCGAAGATCAGATGCGACAACGCAATCGTCGTATCCAGGGGATTGCCGATGGTGTTGTCGAGCCAGCCGTTGCCGGCCAGCCGGTTCTTAAGTTCAGGAATGCCGCGCGGGTGAATGAAGAGCGGCGCACCGAGCTCTTCCGCCTTGACCCAAACGGGATGGAATTTCGGGTCCGAAAAATCAACGCCGTTGACGGAGCCGCCGATCGCAGCGCCCTTCAGGCCCTGCTTCTTCACCGCGGACTCGAGTTCCCGGACGGCCAGATCGGGGGCCTGCAACGTAAGTGAAGCAAACGCCGCGAACCGGTCCGAATGCGCGGCGCAGAATTCGGCGAGTTTCTCGTTCTGGATCTTGACGACTTGCGCAGCGAGATCGCGCTCCTTGTCGTACCAGAACGGATTGATCGACAGGATCTCCATGTCGACGGCCTGCGCGTCCATCGCAGCGAGCCGCTGCTTCAGATCGATGAAGGTTTCTTCGGCCCCATTGATCGGTCCAGCCTGGCGGCGGTGCCCCTCCTCGCCGAGCAGCGCACCTGCCTCGTGGAAATTGCAATGCGCGTGCACATCGACGGTCTTGACCCGTTTGCCATTGACGCTGACGGGGAGTTTGTGGCGCACCGGCTCCTCGGCACGGACGCCGTGCAACAATCCGCAGCCACAAAAAATGATGCCGGTGGCCGCAGCCGCTGTCCCGGTTTTGAGAAAATCGCGGCGCGTCGTCATGATGTTTGCTCCCATGATTTTGTTGGGCCCGCCTTTCGCAAGCCGGCCGCCTTGATGGCGGACTTGGGAGCGATCGTAGAATAGGGCGTGGCCCGCGGGCAAGTCGCCCGGCGCTCAATCGTCAGTGCTTGAGAATCCGGGCGAGAAACGCTTTGGCACGTTCGGATTGCGGCGCGTTGAAAAACTGGACCGCGTCCGCCGTCTCGACGATTTCGCCGCCATCCATGAACAGGACGCGGTTGGCGACGTTGCGGGCAAAGCCCATCTCATGGGTGACGCAGATCATGGTCATGCCCTGTTTGGCCAGCGACGTCATGACGTCCAGCACCTCGTTGACCATCTCGGGGTCGAGTGCCGAGGTCGGCTCGTCGAACAGCATCACTTCGGGATCGAGCGCCAGCGCACGTGCAATCGCCACGCGCTGCTGCTGGCCGCCGGACAATTGCGCCGGGTATTTCGTGATGTGGCCGGAGAGACCGACCCGCGCGAGCAACGCCCGCGCCTTCTCCTCGGCAACAGCCTTCGGACGCTTCAGGACCTTGGTCTGCGCGATCGTCACATTGCTGAGCACGGTCAGATGCGGAAACAGCTCGAAGCTCTGGAATACCATGCCGACCGAACGGCGCAGCGCCGCCATATGGATGACGCCGGGCGCGAGACGAAAATCGCCGACCTTGATCTCACCGGCGTCGATGGTCTCAAGCCCATTCACGGTCTTGATCAGCGTGCTCTTGCCCGAACCCGACGGCCCGCAGATCACCACCACTTCGCCGCGGGCAACTTGCGCATTGCAGTCCTTCAAAACTTGAAACGTGCCGTACGACTTCGAAACATGGCTGATCGAGATCATCAGCGCCCTCCATAGGCGAGACGGCCTTGCAGACGTTTGACGAGCTGCGAGGCGCTGTAACAGAACAGGAAATAGATGACGCCGACGGTCAGATACATTTCGACCAGACTTCCGTCGCGCTGGGCGATCTTGGTGGCTGCACCCAAGAGGTCGGTCGCCGAAATGACGTAAACCAGCGAGGTGTCCTGGAACAGGATAATGGTCTGGGTCAGCAGTATCGGCAGCACGTTGCGGATCGCCTGCGGAAAGAGAATGTAGACGTAGGCGTGAAACTTGGAGAGCCCGAGCGCCTCGCAGGCCGCATACTGGCCGCTTGAAATCGAGCGGAAACCGGCGCGCACGATCTCGGCGTAATAGGCCGCTTCGAACAGCACGAATGTCATGTAGATCGTCAGCGACGCGCCGACCGCAACCGGGCGGCCGCCATTGGTCAGCCAGCCGATCGCCCACGGGACCAGAAAGAAGACCCAGAAGATCACCATGATCAGCGGGATCGAACGCATCACGTTGATGTAGGCGGTTGCAAACGTCGAAAGCAGCCGATTGTTCGACAGCCGCGCGACCGCGAGCAGACTGCCGAACACGATGCCGCCGGCGACGCCGACGATCGTGATCTGGATCGTGAACAAAAGGCCCGACAGCAGAAACGGCGCAACTGACATGATGCCGGACAGATCGACCTTCATTTCCGCGCGCTCCCGCTGACGAGGCTCGGCAGCTGCACGGCGCGCTCGATCCAGTACATCAGCAACCAGGCCAGCATCGCGATCACGAGATAGACCAGGGTGACGACGCCGTAGGCCTCGAAGGTGCGGAAAGTATTCTCGTTGATCTCGCGCGCCGTCGCGGTCAGCTCGACGAGCCCGATGGTCAGGGCGACCGAGGTGTTCTTGAAGATCGTCATGAACTCGTTGGTCAGCGTCGGCAGGATGATGCGAAACGCCTGCGGCAACAGGATCAAGCGATAGAGGCCGGCGGGGCCGAAGCCGAGCGCGGCGGCGGCGGCGCTCTGCCCGGCCGGGAGCGCCTGCACGCCGGCGCGGACCTGTTCGGCGATCCGCGCCGCCGTGAACAGACCCAAACAGATCAGCGCCGGGACGAAGCTGCCCCATGGCGGATCCATCTGCTTGATCGCAAGCCCGATTCGTTGCGGCAGGATTTCCGGCAGCACGAAGTACCAGAAGAACATCTGCACCAGCAGCGGAATATTGCGAAAGGTCTCGACATAGACCCGGCCGAGTTTCGGCCAAATGCCGCCCTTGAAGGTCCGCGCCACGCCGACCAGCGTACCGACGACGAGCGCGATGGCCCAGGCGCCTAGCGCCAGCGACAGGGTCCAGACAAGACCGTTCAGGATCCAGTCGATGTATCGGCTAACCCCGTCAGGCGCGGTCTCGAACAGCAAGGACACCGATGTCCTCCCCGATCAGCGCCTGTCTGGACCCGCACCCGTCATTGGCCGATCGCCTTGTCGCTCGGGTTCTTGATCAACGCTTTCAGCCCATCCGACTGCTGAAATTTGAGATTGATGTTCTTCGGCGGAATCGGACTCTCGAACCACTTGGCGTAGAGCTTGTCGTAGAGGCCGGACTTCATGGCGCCGACCAGCGCATCGTCGACCAGCTTTTTGAACTCCGGATCGCCCTTGGCCATCATCACCCCGTAGGGATCGCTTGGATAAGCGTCGGAGAGAAACACGAAATTATCCGGCGAGCCGGCATTGGCTTTGAGCCCGGCCAGCAGGATGTCGTCTTCCATGAAGGCACTGGCGCGGCCGGTCTCGACCAACAGAAAGGACTCGGCGTGGTCCTTGCCTTGCAGGATCTTCATGCCGAGATTCTTCTCGGTATTGAGCTTGGCGACGAATTGGGCGGTGTTGGTGCCCTGCGTGACGACCACGGCCTTGCCCTTGAGGTCGTCAGTGCTCTTCAGATCCGAGGATTTCAGCGCAAGCCATTTGAACTGCGGCGCGTAGAAGATCACGGAATAAGCGACTTCCTGCTGACGAGCGATGGTGTTGGCCGTCGAGCCGCACTCGATATCGACGGTGCCGTTCTTCACCAGCGGAATGCGGTTCGACGAATTGACCGCCTGATAGGCGATCTTGAGATCGGGCTTGTTCAGCCTCTCCTTGACTTTGGCGACAACGAGGTCACACAGCTCGAGCGAAAACCCGATCGGCTTCTGGTTGTTGTCGAGATAGGAGAACGGCACCGAGGAATCGCGATGGCCGATCGTGATGGTACCGGCGTCCTTGATCTTTTGCAGCGTCGGGCTGAGGCTTTCGGCTGAGGCCGAAGCCGGTGCGAAGGCCAACAGGCACAGCGCGGCAAGACCGATGGTCATTGTCTTCATGATGGACTCCCCTCCTACAAAACTCTGGATCTGGCGCACCCTCATTTGACGGCCGCGACGGCGGCGTCGACGGCGTCGCCCAGCCGTTCGACGATGGTATCGATCTGCTCTTTGTTCACGATGAAAGGCGGCGCGATCAGAACGTGATCGCCGGTCGTACCATCGATGGTGCCGCCCATCGGATAGACCATCAGGCCGCGCGCCATGGCTTCACGCTTGACGGCCGCGTTGATCTTCAATTCCGCCGCAAAAGGCTTCTTGGAGTCGACCTCGGACACCAGCTCGACGCCGCGAAACAATCCGCGGCCGCGGATATCGCCAACATGATGATGGTTGGCAAAGCGCTCCTCGAGACGTCGCTGCAGGTGAGCGCCCATGGCGACAACATTGTCGAGCAGGTGATCGCGGCGCAGCACGTCCTGCACCGCCAGTCCCGCGGCGGCCGCCATCGGATGACCCATGTAAGTGTGGCCGTGCTGGAAAAAGCCGGAGCCTTTCGAAAACGCTTCGAAAATCCTGCTGCTCAGAAGCGTCGCTCCGACCGGCTGATAGCCGCCGCCGAGCCCCTTGGCGATCGCCATCAAGTCGGGCGCGATGCCGTCCTGTTCGCAGGCGTGCAGCGTTCCGGTGCGACCCATGCCGCACATGACTTCATCGAGAATCAGCAGCACGCCATAGCGGTCGCAGATCGCGCGGATACGCTTGAAATAGTCGGCCACCGGCGGCACGGCGCCGGAGGTCGCGCCGACGACGGTTTCGGCGACGAAGGCAATGACCGTATCCTTGCCGAGCTCGAGAATCTTGTCCTCAAGCTGTTGCGCAGCCCGCGCCGCGTAATCGGCATCGCTCTCGCCGGCTTTCTGCCAGCGATAGGCATAGCAGGGATCGATGTGATGGGTTTCGATCAGAAGCGGACGGAACTGCGCGCGGCGCCACTCGTTGCCGCCGGTTGCCAGCGCCCCCAGCGTGTTGCCGTGATAACTCTGGCGGCGCGCGATGATATGCCGCCGTTGCGGCTCGCCCTTCTCGACGAAATATTGCCGCGCCATTTTCAATGCGGCCTCGATCGCTTCCGAGCCGCCGCTGACCAGATAGACGTGATCGATGCCTTTGGGCGCGGTCTCGACCAGGCGGTCGGCGAGTTGTTCAGCGACTTCCGTGGTGAAAAATCCGGTGTGCGCATAAGCGAGCTTGTCGAGCTGCTTGTGCAGGGCGGCGATCACATCGGGATGACCGTGACCAAGGCATGACACCGCCGCGCCGCCGGAGGCATCGATGTAGCTCTTGCCATCCTTGTCGAAGAGCTCGATGCCCTTGCCGCCGACGGCGACGGGCATTTTGGCATTGGCGGAACGATGAAGAATGTGGGTCATGTCGGCTTCTTGTTTGGTCTGCTTTTGAGATGAGTGTTGAGAGCGGCGAGATGCCCGTCCGAATGGCGCAGCGAGGCGAGCGCGGCCTCGCCGCCACGGCCGGCTACGATCGCCCCTAACACCTCGGCAACGGCAAAGGCCGGCGACATCGCGTGAAAGAATGAGGGACTCTCGGTCGAAACCAGCACGGCATGCTGGGCGATCTGCGCCAACGGCGCGACTTCGCTGTCCGTGATCGCGACCACCGCGACACCTTGCGCAACCGCATATTCGGCCAATTCGATGGTGAGGCGCGTGTACGGCATCACGCTGACGACCAACAGCACGTCCCTGTTGGTGGCACGCGCCAGCGCATCGGAACCGGTCGCACCGATGCCATCGATATGAACCGAACGGTCGCCGACCAGTGTCAGCACATAATGAAGGTGCCAGGCGATGGAATGGCTCGACCTCAGCCCTAAGCAATAGATCCGGCGTGCGGAAGCCAGTGCTTTCGCCGTACTGACCAGACGCTCGAGACTGGCAGGCATCGCCAACTTTTGAATCTGTTGGCCGATCGAGCCCAATATGTCCGCGGCCAGCGCCTTGTCGCCTTTCAGTTTCTGGCTGATGACCTGAACGCCGGCCTTGCCGGCGAAACCAAGGTCGCCATCGCGGACCGCCGCGGCATATAGCTCGCGCACTTCCTCATAGCCGTCCATGCCGAGACGCTTGGCAAGCCGCGTCATGGTCGCCGGCTGCACGCCGGCCTGCCGCGCCTGTTCGCGCATCGACAGCAAGGCCACGTCGCGCGGCCGATCGAGCACGTAACGCGCGCCAGCCTGCAACTGGGCAGGCATGTCATCGAAGCTGCGGATGATGCGTTCGGTCAGCGGGCCACGATCCATGGACCGATCCTAGGCCGCAGTCCCGCGTCTTTGCAACAACTGTTTCAAAAACTTCGATTTCAATTCATATGGATCGTGGGGAGACCGTGGGGGCGCTTTGGCGGCAACGCCGCACGCCGGTATGCATTGTCCTTGCGAAAGGGGCTTGGTTTTAGAAAAGCTTGAGGAAGCGCCGTGGCTTAGCCGCGACGCTGGGCAGAACCGAATGTCGGTCCCGCCCAAACTTGATCGAAATCAAGGTCTTCCGTCTTCCGCCGGTGTTCGATTACGGCTCGACATCGATTATAGAAACCCTCTAAAACAGTGCTCGCTTGCGCACCCAAGGTTCCAGGTTCCGCGATGGATTACAGCCAATTTTTCCGTACCGCCCTCAACCGCTTGCATGATGAACGGCGGTACCGTGTTTTTGCCGATCTGGAACGTGTCGCCGGCCGTTTCCCGCACGCGGTGTGGCATTCGCCGAAAGGCCCCCGCAACGTCGTGATCTGGTGCTCCAACGATTATCTCGGCATGGGCCAGCATCCGAAGGTGGTCGGCGCGATGGTGGAGACCGCGACCCGCGTCGGCACCGGCGCCGGTGGCACCCGCAACATCGCCGGCACCCATCACCCGCTGGTGCAGCTCGAGCATGAGCTCGCCGACCTCCACGGCAAGGAGGCGGCGCTGCTGTTCACGTCCGGCTACGTCTCCAACCAGACCGGTATTGCGACCATCGCCAAGCTCGTTCCGAACTGCCTCATTCTCTCCGATGCCCTCAACCACAATTCGATGATCGAAGGCATTCGCGGGGCCGGCTGTGAACGGCAGATCTTCCGGCACAGCGACATGGCGCATCTGGAAGAACTGTTGCGCGCAAGCGGCGACCGGCCGAAGCTGATCGCCTGCGAAAGTCTTTATTCGATGGACGGCGATATCGCGCCGCTGTCGAAAATCTGCGATCTGGCCGAGAAATACGGCGCCATGACCTATGTCGACGAGGTGCACGCCGTCGGCATGTACGGCCCGCGTGGCGGCGGCATTGCCGAGCGTGACGGCGTCATGCACCGCATCGATATCCTGGAAGGCACCCTCGCCAAGGCGTTCGGCTGTCTCGGCGGCTATATCGCCGGCAGCGCCGAAATGGTCGACGCGGTGCGTTCCTATGCGCCGGGCTTCATCTTTACCACCGCGTTGCCGCCCGCGATCTGCTCGGCGGCCACCGCCGCGATCCGGCACCTGAAGACCTCGAATTGGGAGCGCGAGCGCCATCAGGAGCGCGCGGCCCGCACCAAGGCGATCCTGACCGCCGCTGGCCTGCCGGTGATGTCCAGCGACACCCATATCGTGCCGCTGTTCGTCGGCGACCCCGAAAAGTGCAAGCGCGCCTCCGACCTGCTGCTGGAGGAGCACGGCATCTACATCCAGCCGATCAACTATCCCACCGTTGCCAAGGGCACTGAGCGCCTGCGGATCACCCCGTCGCCCTATCACGACGATGCGGTAATCGATCAGCTGGCCGACGCGCTGTTGCAGGTCTGGGAACAGCTCGACCTGCCGCTCCGGCAGAAGTCGCTGGCGGCGGAATAACCTTAATCCGCCGATCGGCGCTCGATTTCGGCCGCAAAACCGTCTGGCAGCGTGCGTTGCCAGCCTGGTCCGGCTATAATTCTCCCTCGAACACGCGCTTCAGCGCGGAACCGGAGCGTATCGGTTGCGCATGATCGTTCCGGAATACCGCTAAAGGCTTTCCGGATCATGGGCGAGGGAGAATAAGCAGCGATGCTGCACGACTGGAGCGTGATCGCAGCCGCCTTCGGCTACATCGGCTTCCTGTTCTTCGTGGCGAGTTACGGCGACCGCCTCTCGCCGGCGCAGCGCGGGCGCGCCAGCGCGCTGATTTATCCGCTCTCGCTTGCGATCTATTGCACCTCCTGGACCTTCTTCGGCTCGGTCGGATTTGCCACCCGCACCAGCGTCGACTTCCTGGCGATTTATGTCGGTCCGATCCTGATGATCGGTTTCTGCACGCCGCTGCTGCGCCGCGTCATCAAGCTCGCAAAGTCGCAGAACATCACCTCGATCGCCGATTTCATCGCCGCCCGCTATGGCAAGAGCCAGGCTGTCGCCGCCACCGTGGCGCTGATCGCCATTATCGGCTCGGTGCCTTATATCGCCCTTCAGCTCAAGGCCGTCGCCTCCTCGCTCGAAACCATCCTGATCGACGAACAGGCCGTCTCCTCGATCCCGATCATCGGCGACATCGCCCTGACCGCAACGCTGGCAATGTCGGCCTTCGCCGTGCTGTTCGGCACCCGCCAGACCGACGCGACCGAACACCAGCACGGCCTGATGCTGGCGATCGCGACCGAATCCATCGTCAAGCTCGTCGCCTTCATCGCCGCGGGCGCCTTCGTCACCTTCTGGATGTTCTCGCCGCACGAACTGATCGAGCGCGCGATGAAAACGCCCGAGGCCGTACGCGCCATCGCATACGTGCCGTCGATCGGCAATTTCCTCACCATGACGCTGCTGTCTTTCTGCGCGATCATGCTGCTGCCGCGCCAATTCCACGTCAGCGTGGTGGAGAACTCGACGCCTGCGGAAGTCAATCGCGCGCGCTGGCTGTTTCCGACCTATCTGGTCGCGATCAACCTGTTCGTGATTCCGATCGCGCTTGCCGGTCTCATCATGTTCCCGTTCGGCGCCGTGGACTCCGACATGTACGTGCTGGCGCTTCCGGTGGAGGGCGATGCACCGCTGCTGAGCGTCGCGGTGTTCGTCGGCGGCCTGTCGGCGGCGACCGCGATGGTGATCGTGGAGAGCGTCGCGCTCTCGGTCATGGTCTCGAACGACATCATCATGCCGCTGGTGCTGCAGCGCCGGCGCGGCGACGGCCGGCAGGATTTCGGCCGTTTCCTGCTCGGCGCCAGGCGCTTTGCGATCTTCGCCATCATGGCGATGGCGTATTTCTATTACCGCGCGCTGGGCGAAGCTCAGCTCGCCGCGATCGGACTCTTGTCGTTTGCGGCCATCGCGCAGCTCGCGCCGGCGTTTTTCGGCGGACTGTTCTGGCAGCGCGCCACCGCCCGCGGCGCCATGGGCGGCATGCTCGCCGGTTTCGCGATGTGGGGGTACACGCTGTTCCTGCCGAGCTTTCTGGACGGGACGCCGGCGGGGCTGGCTTTCCTGCAAAACGGTCCGCTCGGGATCGAAACGCTGCGTCCGCAGGCTTTGTTGGGCTCCAACCTGCCGCAGCTTCTACATGGCGTATTGTGGTCGCTCTCGCTCAACGTCCTGACCTATGTGCTGCTGTCGCTTTCGCGCCGGCCGTCCTCGATCGAACGAATGCAGGCGGATCTGTTCGCGCCGAGCGTCCTGACGCCGATGACGCCGACCTTCCGCCGCTGGCGCACCACCGTCACCGTACAGGACATCCAGAGTACGGTGGCGCAATATCTCGGGCCTGACCGCGCGCGGGAATCCTTCGAGGCCTTTGCGACCACCCACAACCTCCATCTGACGCCCTCGGCGCCTGCCGATTTCGAACTGCTGCAGCACGCCGAACACCTGATCGCCTCATCGATCGGCGCGGCGTCATCGCGCCTTGTGATGTCGCTACTGTTGCGCAAGCGCACGGTTTCCGCCAAGGCCGCGCTGAAGCTGCTGGACGACTCGCACGCCGCCCTGCACTTCAACCGCGAGATCCTGCAGACCGCGCTCAACCATGTGCGGCAAGGCATTGCCGTGTTCGATGCCGATCTGCAACTGATCTGCTCGAACAGGCAGTTCGGCGACATCCTGGGGCTGACGCCGCATCTGGTGCAGATCGGAATTCCGCTCAGGGAAATCCTCGAATACATGACCGCGATTGCGCCTTCGGAATTCGATGACAAGGACATGGTCGTCGAGCGGCGGCTGAAGGCCTATACGACCGAGGGCGAGCCGTATCTCGAGCGCCTGGCCGACCGCCACATGGTGATCGAAGTGCGTTCCAACCGGATGCCCGGCGGCGGCCTCGTCATCACGTTCTCCGACGTCACGCCTTCATTCGAAGCGGCCGAAGCACTGGAGCGCGCCAATGCCACGCTGGAAAAGCGCGTCCGCGACCGTACTGAGGAATTGACGCGCCTGAACTCGGAACTAGCGCTGGCGAAAAGCACCGCCGAGGACGCCAGCATCTCGAAGACACGTTTTCTCGCCGCCGCCAGCCACGACATCCTGCAACCGCTGAACGCGGCAAGGCTCTACGTGACGAGCCTCGTCGAACGCCAGAACGGCGGCGAAGATTCCAGGCTGGTCGAAAACATCGACGATTCGCTCGAGGCAATCGAAGAAATCCTCGGCGCGCTGCTGGACATATCGCGGCTCGATGCCGGCGCCATGACGACCTCGCTCACCAATTTCAAGATTGGCGATTTGATGCGCTCGCTCGAAATCGAGTTTGCTCCGATCGCGCGCGCCAAGGGGCTGAAACTGACCTTCGTGCCCTGCTCGCTGCCGGTGCAATCGGATCGTCTGCTGCTGCGGCGCCTGTTGCAGAACCTGATTTCCAACGCGATCAAATATACCCCGCGCGGCCGCGTTCTGGTCGGATGCCGCCGCCGCGGCCAATCCGTGCGGATCGGCATCTATGATACCGGCGTCGGCATTCCTGTGCAGAAGCGCGGCGAAATTTTCAAAGAGTTCCACCGCCTAGAGCAGGGAGCGCGGATTGCGCGCGGCTTGGGCTTGGGCCTGTCGATCGTCGAGCGGCTCGCGCGTGTACTCGGCCACGGCATCGCGCTGGATTCCGTCGCCAGCGGCGGCTCGCTGTTCTCGGTGACGGTGCCGACCGCCGCAGCCGTCAACCACACCGCTGCGGTCACCAGCGCGACGCCGCTGGCGAAAACGCCGATGGCAGGCACCTTGATCGTCTGCATCGAAAACGATGCTGCGATCCTCGACGGCATGAAAACCCTGCTCAGCGGCTGGGACGCCGAAGTCATTGCGGTGGCGGATCCGGAGGCGGCGATCGAGGCGATCGAGGCGGCAAACAAGCGCGCCACCGGACTTCTGGTCGACTATCACCTCGACCGCGGCAACGGGCTGGCCGCGATCCGCGATATCCGCAAGAAATTCGGCGAGACGATTCCGGCCATTCTGATTACGGCTGACCGCAGCCCGCATGTTCGCGCCGCCGCGCGCGAGGAGAATGTCGCCGTGCTGAACAAACCGGTGAAACCGGCCTCGCTGCGCGCGCTGGTCGGACAGTGGCGCACCCAGCAGATGGTGGCGGCGGAGTAAATCAGGGTTGCGGAGCCGTGCCTTGCCGCCACTGGCCGCCGGCAATCTTGGCCGCAGCGATCACCGCCTGCGTTCGGCTTTCGACACCGAGCTTCTGCAGGATCGCCGAGACGTGCGCCTTGATGGTCGCCTCCGACACGCCAAGTTCATAGGCGATCTGCTTGTTGAGCAGACCTTCTGACAGCATCATCAATACCCGCACCTGCTGCGGGGTCAGCGTCACCAGGCGGTCGCGCAGCCGCGCCAGTTCCGGATCGGTCTGCGAGGACAGGTCGGTGTCCGCAGGCACCCAGACGTCGCCGCTCAGAACCTTCATGATGGCATCGCGAAGCGTATCCACGCCAAATCGCTTGGGAATGAACCCTGAAGCGCCGAAATCGAGCGACTGGCGGATGGTTCCGCCGTCGTCACTGGCCGAGACAATGACAACCGGAATCGCCGGAAACTGCGCCCGCAGGTATATCAGTCCGGAGAAGCCGGAGATTCCCGGCATCGTCAGGTCGAGCAGCACCAAATCGACGTCCGAATCCCGGTCGAGCTGCGCGGTCAGCTCCTCAAAACTGCCGGCTTCGTCGATTTTCGCCGATGGCACCACGCTCGCCACCGCCTGACGAAGTGCGTCGCGGAACAATGGATGATCATCGGCGATCACAAGGTGGGTGGCAGCAGTCATCTATTGCTTGCAATGGGTTAGGTTGGCCGCGTTGCTTTCCGTGTAGCGGTTTGCTTTTCGATTGTCCTGCGGCCTACGATCGCACGCAAGAGGTGGTACGCCACCATGCGAAATGGCGGTTAATTCCGCGACCTGGTGCGGCGCAAAAGCCTTAAGGGACCGACCGGCGCAAACAGGACGCCGGTAATTTTTCCGTCCCTCCTCTAGATGCGCCTTTCCGCAGCGGGCCGAAAGTCTTACTGGGCGATGGTTCACGCCGATGTTACCGTGCAGCACAACCTCTAGCCTGGGTGGCCGGGCGTACGGGGACGAAGGTAGCAACTGGATTTTCGGGGAGTGCGCACAATGGCTATGGCAACAGCAGCGGACGGCGCTGTCCGCAGCGGCGGGATGACGGCCGAAGAGCGAAAGGTGATTTTCGCTTCGTCGCTGGGCACCGTGTTCGAATGGTACGACTTCTACATCTACGGAACGCTCGGCGCTTTCCTTGCGAAATACTTCTTCTCCAACGTTCCGCCGAACGTCGCCTTCATTTTCACGCTGCTCGCCTTTGCTGCAGGCTTCGCGGTTCGGCCGTTCGGCGCGCTGATCTTCGGCCGCCTCGGTGACATGATCGGCCGCAAATACACCTTCCTCATTACGATGACGCTGATGGGCGTCGGCACCTTCTTCATCGGTCTTTTGCCCGGCTATGGGAGCTGGGGCATCGCAGCTCCGGTCGTGCTGATCCTGCTGCGGCTGATTCAGGGCCTGGCGCTCGGCGGCGAATATGGTGGCGCGGCGACCTATGTCGCCGAGCACGCGCCTGCCGGCAAGCGCGGCTACTACACGTCGTGGATTCAAACCACCGCGACGCTCGGCCTGTTCCTGGCGCTACTGCTCATTCTCGGCGTTCGCAACGCCATGGGCGAAGGCGCGTTCGGCGACTGGGGCTGGCGCATTCCGTTCCTGCTGTCGGGCATTCTGCTCGCGGTTTCGGTCTGGATTCGCTTGAGCCTGAACGAGTCGCCGATCTTCCAGAAGATGAAGGAAGAAGGAAAGACCTCCAAACGCCCGCTCAGCGAAGCGTTCGCTGAGTGGGGCAACGCCAAGATCGCGATCTTTGCGCTGCTGGGCGCCACCGCCGGCGAGGCCGTGGTGTGGTACGGCGGACAGTTCTATGCGCTGTTCTTCCTGACCCAGACCCTCAAGGTGCCCGGCGCCACCGCCCAGATCATGATCGTGGTCGCGCTGGCGCTTGGCACGCCGGGCTTCATCCTGTTCGGCTGGCTCTCCGACAAGATCGGCCGCAAGCCGATCATCCTGGCGGGCTTCCTGCTTGCGGCGCTGACGTATTTCCCGATCTTCAAGGGCATTACGCATTTCGCCAATCCGAAGCTCGAAGCCGCCCTGTCCTCCGCGCCGGTCACCGTGATCGCCGATCCCTCCGAGTGTTCGTTCCAGTTCAAGGCGACGGGCACGGAGAAGTTCACCACGAGCTGCGACACTGCAAAATCCGCTCTCGTCAATCTGTCGGTGAACTACCAGAGCCAGGATGCGCCGAAGGGAACGCCGGCGCAGGTCAAGATCGGCGAGCAGACGCTGAGCGCCGCCGCGCCGGACTTCGCCAAGGCGCTGCCTGACGCCATCAAGAAGCACGGCTACCCGGCCTCGGCCGATCCGGCCGAGATCAACTGGCCGATGACGGTGGTTCTGCTGTGGCTGCTCGTGATCTACGTGACGCTGGTCTATGCGCCGATCGCGGCGTGGCTGGTCGAACTGTTCCCGAGCCGCATTCGCTACAGCGGCATGTCGCTGCCCTATCACATCGGCAATGGCTGGTTCGGCGGCTTCCTGCCGGCGACCGTGTTCGCCATCGTCGCCTACACCGGAAACATCTATTCCGGCCTGTGGTACCCGATCGTCATCGCGGTCATGAGCCTGGTCATCGGCTTCCTGTTCCTGCCGGAAACCAAGGACGTCGATATCCGCAGCAACTGATCGGGCTGAAGGAGACAAAAGCCGGCCGCGGAGTGATCCGCGGCCGGTTTGCTTTTGAGGCCATGCTCAGGCCGCACCGGTCTTGCCGACAAACTGAACGACGACTTCGCGGACGTGCGGACGCCGCCGATGCTCGATCAAATAGATCGCCTGCCAGGTTCCCAGCATGAGCTTGCCCTTGATGATAGGCACTTGCAGCGAAGTGGCCGAAAGCATGGATTTGACATGGGCCGGCATGTCATCGGGCCCTTCGGTGTCGTGGCGCCAGCCAAAATCCTCAGGCGCTAGCCGATCGAGCGCCGTGGTCAAATCCTCGAGCACCGTGGGATCGGCATTCTCCTGGATCGTCAGCGAGGCCGAGGTGTGGCGGATGAACAGCGTCAGCTGCCCGTCGATGGCGTTCGCCTCCGCGACGAAGTTCGCAACCTCGTCCGTCAGATCGACGAAGCCGCGGCCCGGCGTGCGCACCGTCAGCAAGGACGAAACAATCGAGTTCGCGGAAGCCGTCGAGAGCGCATCGCGGGAGATCGAAGATGGCCCCGTCATCAGATCTTGCCGCTGACGTCTTTCTGCATGCGGTTGGCCATCTCCACCAGCCGCCGCCACGCCTGCTCAAGAAACGACATCACCCGGTCCATATCGCGATCGCTCGGCAGCGGGATCTCGATCTTGCGCGGCGTTTCGGCCACCTTCGGTTCAGCCTTCTTCAGCGAATCCGATTTCGGCAACGCCTCTTCGGATTTGCCTTCGACCGGCGCGCGCGAGGCCAATTCGGTCTTCAGCTTTTCGATTTCCGCTTTGGCCTTTTCAGATTCCGCCTGTAGGCGTCCGATTTCCTGGTCGTAGGCCGCGCGTTCGTCGGGCACGACGTAGCAAGCCCATCCAGCGCCGGCATTGTTACAGGTGGAAACCGTGCCGGTGCGGGTGTCGAGCCGGATCACGCCGTCGGCAATCGGCGATAGCGTATAGCGGCCGTTTTCCCCATCCGGCAGCGCTTCGGCCACCGCGGCATTCGCGCCAATCAAGACCGACAAGACAACAACGGTTGACGTCAAAGCTGCCGTTCTGGTCATGGGATGCTCCGCCTCAAGGGTCGCCAAGGTCTTATCTATGCCTACCTAACCCTCAAATTTGCGAACGATAGGGCGCTCGGCCCGATTTCAATGCGTCCACCAGCAATTCGATCCGGTCCTGCCCCCAGAATACCTCACCATCCAGGACATAGGCAGGCGATCCGAACACGTCGGCCGCCAGAGCGTCCTGCCGGTTCTGCTCGTATTTCTGGCCGATCTCCTCGCTCTGCGAACGCTCGACCAGTGTCTTGCCTGGCAGGCCGCTGTCGTCGGCCAGCCGCGCCAGCGTCTCTGGGTCGGCGAGATTGAGCTCCTGCTCCCATACACCGGCAAAAGCCCGGCGCAGGAACGGATCGGGATCGTGACCGGCCTCGAGCGCCGCGACCACCAGACCGTCGGCCAGTCGCGCATTGAGGGGGTAGTGCTTCGGCTGAAAATGGAAATTCAGCCCGCGCTTGTCGCGCCAGCGTTGCAATTCGAGCATCCGGTAACGCTGCCGGACCGGGTGCCGCTTGATCAGCGGCAGCCCGCCGGTTTCCGAGAACAAATCGACCAGGACGACCGGCTTGTGATTGACCTCAAGGCCATAGGTCGCGACGGCGTCGCGAAACAGTTTGTGCCCGATATAGGCCCAGGGGGAGGAAATCGAAAAGTAATAGTCGATCTGACGCGGCATACCGTTTCTCGAAGAATTCTGGAATCGAAGGTCATCCCAACAGACCCAAAATCGCGATGCAAGGCCAGCCAGCGGTTCTACGCCTCCAACATTCGCAAAATGCCGGCTCGGTAGGAATGCGAATGTTGGCCGCGGCGCACCGGCCCGACGCGGATTTTCCCGTGATATCGCGGCCAGCTATTGCAGTGCGGCGATCGGACCATTCGACCAGTTGAAAACTGAGTAAATAGCATAGCAATATCAATAATATAGATAGCTGTGACGTAATCTTGACTTGATTTGGCGTGGTCAGTATGGTCCGCGCGGCTTTTGAGGGGTGACGGGGCGCCGTTTCTTTCTTCGCAATCGTTTCGGGTCTTAGCAACCATGGCGCAAGGCACGGATGACCGCGAGGAAAAGAACAAATCGTCCTCCGACGAGGCCGCACTTTCCGCAAGGCTCGGAAGTCTGGAGCACCGGTTGTCCGAACTTCGGGACGGCCGAAACATCAGAACTGACCAATCCGAAGCAGGAAGTGGAGACTCTAGCGCCCGCGCTTCGGCGATGGCACTCGGTTTCCGCCTCTCATCGGAATTGATCGCCGGCGTTGGCGTCGGAGCACTGATGGGCTGGGGCTTCGACCGTCTGCTTTCGACGTCACCTTTCGGGCTCATCGTGTTCGTGCTGCTCGGCTTTACGGCCGGCGTTTTGAACGTGGTCCGCTCGGCAGGTGTTGCTCAGAACAGGACCGGCCGTTAAGGAAGTGGCCAACAACGTGATTTGAAGCGCCGGCGTGACCGGCAAAGCTAGAGATTGCTGCGCGGATGATCGATCCGATCGAACAATTCCACATCGAAAAGCTCTTCACGATTGGCCATATCGGCAATCAGGAGATCGCCTTCACCAATTCGTCCGCCTACATGTTCGGCTCGGTCGCCTTGATTGCGCTGCTGATGCTCGGGCCGGGCCGGAATCTGGTGCCGGGCCGCCTGCAGTCGGTCGCGGAAATCGCCTATGAATTCGTTGCCAACACCATCCGGTCGAATGCCGGCAAAGACGGCATGAAGTTCTTCCCGCTGGTGTTCACCATCTTCATGTTGCTGACCGTCTCCAACATGATCGGCGTCATTCCCTACAGCTTCACGATTGCCAGCCACATCATCGTCACGGCGGCGCTGGCGTTTCTCGTGTTCTTCACCGTGCTGATCTACGGTTTCTACAAGAACGGCCTGAAATTCCTCAAGCTGTTCGTACCGTCGGGCATTCCGATTTTCATCCTGCCGCTGGTCGTCTTCATCGAGATTTTCTCGTTCTTCCTGCGGCCGATCTCGCACTCGGTGCGTCTGTTTGCGAACATGCTGGCCGGCCATATCGCGCTGGCGGTGTTTGCCGGCTTCATTCCAATGCTCGCCGGGATCGGCATCGCCGGTTATTTCGGCGCCGTATTGCCGCTCGGCATGGTGATGGCGCTCTCTGCGCTCGAGCTGCTGGTGGCCTTCCTCCAGGCCTACGTCTTCACCATCCTCACCGTCATCTACATCAACGACGCTATCCATCCGGGCCACTAAAAGGCCCCTCAACCAAACCTCAAGAAGGAGTTCGTTTCATGGATCCGATTGCCGCGAAGTACATTGGCGCTGGTATTGCCTGCATTGGCATGGGTGGCGCCGGCGCTGGCGTGGGCATCATCTTCGGCAACTACCTTGCCGCTGCGGTGCGCAATCCCTCGGCCGCTCAGGGCCAGTTCGGCAACCTGATTTTCGGCTTCGCGGTGACCGAAGCGCTCGGCATCTTCTCGCTGCTGATCGCGCTGCTCTTGCTGTTTGCGCTCTGATCTATCGCCGGTCCCGCCTCCTCGCATAGGGAGCGGGTACCGAACCCAGGCTAGCCGAACAGGAGAAGCCCATGGCTGAAAGTCATGGCGGGCCGAAGGGCACCACCGCCCACACCGAGGCCGACGGCGGTCACAAGGAGTTTCCGCCGTTCCAGAAGGACACCTTCGCTTCGCAGTTGGTGTCGCTGGCGATCGCGTTCGTCGCGCTGTATCTGATCGTCTCGAAGATCGCGCTGCCGCGCGTCGGCGGCGTGATCGACAAGCGTCAGGATACGATCGACGGCGATCTGGCTGCAGCCCAGAAGCTGAAGGACGAATCGGACAGCGCGCTCAAGGCTTATGAGAGCGAACTGGCGAGCGCGCGTTCCCGCGCGCAAGCGATCGGTGCGGAGACCCGCGAAAAACTGAACGCCGCGTCCGAGGCGGAACGCAAGACGCTGGAAGAGAAGCTGTCGCAGAAGCTCGCGGAGGCAGAAAAGACCATCGCGTCCACGCGCGAGGCTGCCATGAGCAACGTGCGCGGCATCGCCACCGATGCGGCCGCCGCCATCGTCCAGCGCCTGAGCGGTGTGGCGCCCGACAGTGCCTCGGTCGGACAGGCCGTCGATGCGTCGCTGAAAGGGTAAGTATTCATGTTCGCCGAACCGGAATTTTGGGTCGCCGTCGGGTTCGTCATCCTGATGGGTGTGTTCGCCTATATCGGCGTCCACCGCACGGTGCTGACGGCGCTCGATCATCGCAGCGAACGCATCAAGGCTGAACTCGACGATGCGCGGCGCCTCAAGCAGGAAGCCGCCAATCTGCTCGAGGAATACAAGGCCCGTCGCGCCAGCGCCGAGCGTGAGGCTCAGGACATTGTCGCCGCGGCGAAGGTCGATGCCGAACGCGTCGCTGCCGAGGCCAAAGCGAAAATGGAAGATTTTGTCGCTCGGCGCACCAAGGCCGCCGAGAACAAGATCGCGCTTGCCGAAGCCCAGGCGCTGGCTGACGTGCGCGCCGCCGCCGCCAACGCGGCGGTGACGGCGGCCTCGACCGTCCTGTCGCAGACGGTGAAGGGACAGGTCGCCGACGATCTGCTCGCCAAAGGCATCACCGAAGTTCGCCAGAAGCTGAACTGACGAAACCTGATCGACGAAAAAAGCCGGCGCGAGATCATCGCGCCGGCTTTTTCGTTTTGAGAATCGATCCCTTTATCTCCGCCGCGACGGCGCCGCCGGCGTCACGGCTTGCGGATCGAAGCCGACGTAGAAGACGTACGAATCGCTGGTCAGGTTCTGCGGCATGTTGAACACCAGGTCCTCGCCCACCACGCTGAACGCGCCACCGCCCTCGGTCATCGCCACCGTGGTCCGGTATACCTTGGTCATGAGAACCTTCTCGTTGACCCCGGCGTACACGACGGCGACACGAAGCGGAACTTCGACGGAGGCTGGCGCACCGGCAGGACCCGCGATGACCCGGCCTTGAATGCCGATGCGCGCCGCAATCTGGCCGCCCGTGGTGCGCCGGCAATCGCGTGCGGTGCGCGAAATGGTCGCCTGATAGTTCAACTCGCTGGCGACCGGCTGCTTGCCAGGCGGCGCCACGCCATAGGTGGACGCGCCGGCCCTGATCTTCACCACCGGACAGTCGACCTCTGTGCCATCGGGCGCCGTCTCGGAGACTTTCCCGCGGCCGCCGAACAGCTGATCGAACCGGTCCGTAAGCGTCGGGAGATCCTCTTGCGGCGGCGGGGCCGTACTGAACGGGTTATTGATGGTGGTGCCGCCGCAGCCCGACAGCAAGGCGATGGCCGCCAAGGCCAGTGCGGTGCGCTTGTGGCCCGCTTTGGCCACCCTCGCCTGCCCGATCAGCCCGTGCCGCATTACAGGAAAATCCCCATCGAAATCGCCGCCGAAAAGTGATGCTTTCTGGGCAGCCTCATGCGCCGTGCTTATAGCAGCGCAATGGCGGCAAACCCAAGGCACCTGTCATAATTTGGATAACGGACAGAAACACAGCTAACCGCGGAAATCCTCGTGCAACAGGCCGAATAGCAGGTGATCCTGCCAGACACCGTTGATACAGAGGTAACGCCGCGCCAGTCCTTCGCGGGTAAAGCCGCACTTCTCCAGAACCCTGATGGAGGGCGCATTGGTCGGGATGCAGGCGGCCTCGATGCGGTGCAAATTGAGCTCGCCGAACAAAGACGGCAACAGCACGCGAAGCGCCGTCGTCATGTAGCCGCGATGCGCAAAGGGTTGTCCGACCCAGTATCCGATCGTCCCCGCCTGAACGATACCGCGGCGCACATTGGCCAGGGTGATCCCGCCGATCATGACCCCGTCGGTCTCACGAAAAACGATGAACGGGTACGACCGATCGGCGGCAATATCTTCGGCATAGCGACGGAGCCGCCGTCGGAAGCCGGACCTGGTCAAATCGTCCGACGGCCAGATCGGCTCCCAAGGCGTCAGATAGCCGCGGCTGATTTCGCGCAAATGCGCCCATTGCAGGAAGTCCGACATCTGCGGGGCACGCAGCAGGAGGCCATGACCGCGCGGAACCAGTGCAGCCGGTCCGCTCGTGGGCAACCGGAACAGGGCCATCTATGAAACTCCCCCGCCGCCTCAAACAGAAATCATGAATGGATAGCGCTCATGTTCTCGCAGCTAGCACAGCGGCCTTCAACTGATCCCATTGTAGCATCCGCACTTCGTCTCAGCAGCACTTTTTGCGAATGTCGGAGCGACGGGTCTGCCTGCAGACATCCGTCTTCCGGCGGAGACTGGTTTGACATTCGCCTCGTGCATTCGCGGCTAGTGAAGGCTCTTCGCCCTCGCTTTGGTCAATCCTTCCGCAAAAGCGACCGCCGTGTCCAGTCCCCTTCCGCTGCCGAGCGCAACGACAGCAGGCCGGCTGCGGGACAACAAGGCGCGCGCTGCGTTTCGTGTCGTATCCACACTGACGGAATCGATCCGCGCCACCAGTTCTTCCGTCGTCAGCGGCCGTCCGTAGGCCAGGATATGCCGCGCGAGCTGCTCGGCGCGCGAGCTGCAGCTTTCCAAAGCCATCAGCAGCCCGGCCTTCATCTGCGCCTTGGCGCGGGCAACCTCGGTTTCGCTCAGTGTCTCGACCGCATCGTTGATGACATCGACGATGACTTCCATCATCTCCGGGGCGTCGCCCGGATCGGTGCCGGTGTAGAGGCCAAAAAATCCGGTATCCACATAGGGCGCATGGAAGGCATAGACGGAATAGCAGAGGCCGCGCTTCTCACGCACTTCCTGGAAAAGGCGCGACGACATCCCGCCGCCGAGAATATTGGTGAACACCTGAAGCGAAAACAGCGACAGGTCGGTTTGCGGAACGCCTTCGAGCGCCAGCGTCAGATGCGCCTGCTCCAGCTCGCGATGCACGACGCGCGAGCCTCCTTTGCCGAACATCGCCGGCTCCGGCTTTGGCGCCGGGGTGGCGTCGAAACCGGCAAAGCGCTGCGCCACGTCATCGACCACTTGCCGGTGGTCGACCGCACCGGCCGCGGCGACCACCATGTCAGGCCCGCGATAATGCGTCGAGAGATAGCCACGCAGCATGTCGCGGTTGAAGGACTTCAGCGTCTTCGCCGTGCCCAGCAGCGATCGTCCCATCGGCTGATCCGGGAAACACAGCTCATTGAGATGCTCGAACACGACGTCATCGGGAGTGTCCTGGGCCGCGCCGATCTCCTGCACGATCACGCTCTTTTCGCGCTCGAGCTCGTCGGCCACGAAAGACGGATTGGTGAGAATATCGGACAAGACATCGAGCGCGAGCGGCACGTCCGCCTGCATGACGCGCGCATAATAGGCCGTGGTCTCGGTCGAGGTGCCGGCATTGAGATCGCCGCCGACGGCTTCGATCTCCTCGACGATCTCGCGCGAGGTCCGCCGCGTGGTGCCCTTGAAGGCCATGTGTTCGAGCAGATGCGATATGCCGTGCTCATTGGGTTTTTCATCGCGGCCGCCAACGCCGGCCCATACACCAAGGGCCGCGGTCTGCAGATGCGGCATGGTATCGGTGATGACGGTGAGGCCAGACGGCAGTTTCGTGACTTCAACGCTCATCCGGCGGCTCCTTGCTTCGCGGCACGACTGACCGAGCGTACAAATCGCGCAACTTCAACCTTGTCGTTCTTCATCACCACCACGCGTTCGGGCCTTGTCATCAAACCTTCGAGCCATGGCGGCAGTTCCGGGCGCACGCCGCAGGCCGCTTCCACCGCGTCCGGAAACTTGGCGGCGTGCGCGGTCGACAGCACGATGTTGGGAATCTTGGAATCCGGCGCATCGCGATCGGCCACCGCCAGCGCCACAGCCGTATGCGGATCGACCAGATCGCCGGCCTCGCGCCAGGCGGTCCGGATAACGGCGCTGGTCTCGGTTTCATCGGCGCGACCGGCATCGAAGTCCTTGCGCACCGCGGCTAGCAACGCATCCGGCAGCACGAAGCGTCCGGACTGCTTGAGCGAGGCCATCAGCCGCCTCACCAGCGCCGCGTCACGGCCACTGGCTTCGAACAGCAGGCGTTCGAAATTCGACGAGACCTGAATATCCATCGACGGCGAGGTCGAGGCGTGGACTTCGCGGGTCTCGTAAATTCCGGTCTTGAGCGTACGCGGCAGAATGTCGTTGACGTTTGAGGCAATGCGCAGCCAGCGGATCGGCAGCCCCATCCGCTTGGCCACGTATCCGGCAAAGATATCGCCGAAGTTGCCGGTTGGCACCGTGAAGTCGACGCTGCGCGACGGCGCTCCGAGGGCGGTCGCCGCGGTGAAGTAATAGACCACCTGCGCCACGATGCGCGCCCAATTGATCGAATTGACGCCGGAGAGCGCAACCGCATCGCGAAACGCATGATCGTTGAACAGTTCCTTCACGATCGCTTGGCAGTCGTCGAAGGTGCCATCGACGGCGAGCGCATGAACATTGCCGGCGCCGGAGGTGGTCATCATCCGCCGCTGCACCTCCGAGATGCGGCCGTGCGGAAACAAGACGATGAGATCGACATTATCGCGGCCGGCGAAGGCGTCGACCGCAGCGCCACCGGTGTCGCCTGATGTCGCCACCACGATCGTGGTGCGTTGTGCACGCTTTGCCAGAACATGGTCTATCAGCCGCGAGAGCAACTGCATGGCAACGTCCTTGAACGCCAGCGTCGGACCGTGGAACAGCTCGAGCAGGAATTGACTGGGGCCGGTCTGGTCGAGCGGCACCACGGCAGGATGGCGAAATGTCGCATAGGCTTCGTTGGCCATGCGACCGAGATCGGCATCGGAAATCTCACTGGCGACAAAGGGCCGGATGACGTCGACCGCGACTTCCCAATAGGGCCGCCCGAAAAACCCGGCGATGGTCTCGCCAGAAAGCTGCGGCCAGATTTCGGGCACGTAGAGGCCGCCATCCCGGGCAAGCCCGGTCAGCATCACATCGCAGAAGCCCAATGTGGGGGCTTCGCCCCGTGTTGAGATATATTGCGTCAAGCCAAACGAGCCTCCAAAGATCCGGCACTCCGCCAAACCTTTGATTTCATATACAAAACCACCTTGCAGGGAGCAAAGTGGCGCCACCATAAGCGTTTTGACCGAAACTGGAAACCGCTTCTTCGAAGGTGACGCCATCCGGATCGGGCGCCAGGGGCGCAGCGGAAATGACAGCCATGCTTGCCATTTCCCGCGCTAAGCACCGGCCGCCCGAAACCTCGCAGCTCATCCGCGCGGGTTGCCGCGTAATAGGGGAGGCCAGCGTCCTGACAGGGCCTGCGGATCGCGGCCAGTGCCTCAACCGGCGCGGAAACGTTTGGCGCGCCACCAGACAGCGAACGCCACCATCACCGCGCCCGCCAACACGAACCAGGTAATGGCGTATTGCAGATGATCGTCCTTCAGGTGCACCTGAAGTGGTCCCGGCTTCGGAATGCCGCTCGGTGGCACCGGCAGTTCGAGATCGATGTAGAATGGCGCGGCCTGCCCCCAGCCGAGCGCGTGCGACATGTCGAGATGATCGCGCGCAAACCATAGGCGCTTTGTGAAATTTGCCGCGGGCGTGAGCCATCCGGCGTGCTCGGGAAAACGGATATAGCCGGTGAAATCGGTTGGCCCGCCGGTCAAAAGACGGGCCACGTCACGATCCTGCTCGGTGCGGTCCTGCATCGTGTTCTGCACGAAGCCGGCATTGATGACGACGACCTCGCCACTGGTCAGCCGCGCGGGCATGAAGGCCCAGGTGCCGGGCCCGGAAACGTCGTCGCGCACGGCAGAACCGGCGCTATAGACCATGGCGTCCGGTCCGGCGCCGAAGGTCGCCTTGAAACGGACCCGGCGGAACTCGTCCTTTTCTGGGGTGAGCTTGTTCCATTCGGAGGCCGGCGGCAGCGGCACCGGCTCAACCGCGAGGCGCTCCGTGAGAGCTGCTATCAGCGCATGTTTTTCGACGCGGCGTTGCAGCTGCCAGACGCCTAATCCGACAAAGACGGCAATCATGGCCAACGTGAAAAGGCCGAAACCGAGGCCTCGCCGTCCGATCGCCTCGGTCACTTCGGCTCGCGATTGATTAAGCGGCCTGGAGCAGCCTTGTGATGGAATTGCAGCGCGATCAACAGCGACTTCATCGAACGCAGCGGCAACAGCGTGGTCGCCAGGATTAGCGGCAGCCACAGCACCGCATGCAACCAGAACGGCGGCTGATACTTCACTTCGACGATCAAGGCGCAGGCCACCACGATCGCGCCCGCCAGCATGATGATGAAAATGGCGGGACCATCGCCGGTGTCGATGAAGGCAAAGTCCAGCCCGCACACATCGCATTTCGGCCGCAAGGTGAGAAATCCCGCGAACAGTTTGCCGTTGCCACAGCGCGGGCATTTGCAGGCGAGTCCACGCAGCACGCTCTGGGCCAGGGACGGCGTATCCGGTTCGGTGGTATGGGTAGTGCTCATGCCGGGCAATCTATCACGACCGGGCTGCGTCAACAAAAAGGGCGGCCGCGAGGCCGCCCTTCGCGAAGAGATCGACGGAAAGCCTATTCGGCCCCGACGAGCCGGCCGCCGCCGGTGCCCCAGACGTAGATGCAGGCAAACAGGAACAGCCACACCACGTCGACGAAATGCCAGTACCAGGCGGCGAATTCGAAGCCGAGGTGTTGGGTCGGCGTAAAGTGCCCGGCGTAAGCGCGGGCAAGGCAAACGATCAGGAAGATGGTGCCGACCAGCACATGGAAGCCGTGGAAGCCGGTCGCCATGAAGAAGGTCGCGCCGTAGACGTTGCCAGAGAAGCCAAACAGCGCGTGGCTATATTCGTAAGCCTGCACGCAGGTGAAGCAGGCACCGAGCGCAATGGTCAGCCAAAGGCCGTATTTCAGGCCCTGGCGGTCATTTTCCAGAAGCGCATGGTGTGCCCAGGTCACGGTGGTGCCCGAAGTCAGCAGCAACAAGGTGTTGAGCAGCGGCAGATGCCATGGGTCGAACGCTTCGATGCCCTTGGGCGGCCAGGTGCCGGGAACGGCGCATGCGCCCATCTGGGTGCCGGCGCCGCATCCGAAGATCGCATCGCGCGCGGCGTGAACCGCATCGGCCGGGAACAGCGCCGAGTTGAAAAAGGCCCAGAACCAGGCGACGAAGAACATCACCTCGGAGGCGATGAACAGGATCATGCCGTAGCGATGGCTGATCTGAACGACGCGGGTGTGATCGCCCTTGTATTGCGCCTCGCGGATCACATCCATCCACCAGCTCGCCATGGTGTAGAGCACGCCGAGCAAACCGACGAAGAAGATAATCGGCGCGGCACCCGTCATATGGTGCATCCAGAGGATGGCGCCGACCGCCATAATGAAAGCTGAAATCGAGCCGACGACCGGCCACGGGCTCGGATCGACGAGGTGGTAGTCGTGATGCTTGACTTGCGCCGTAGCCATTTTTCGATCTCTCCGTTAGCAGGGCCTGCCCGGCCCCTCCGTCTCAATATTCCAATTCAAACTTCGCGATGATCTCGTTTGGCGGACCATCGTTCACTCAAAGATTGCCCTTCGCGCTTGCTCCGGACTTTTCCGATTCGCCCGCCGCCAGCGGCTTCACCGATGGCTCGCGGACAGGGAAGAAGGTGTAGGACAGGGTGATGGTGTTGACGCTGTCGTTCTCGCTGTCCTTGACGATCGAAGGATCGACATAGAACACAACCGGCATCTGACGCGTTTCCCCCGGCGCCATGGTCTGCTCGGTGAAGCAGAAGCAGTTGATCTTCTCGAAATAGGAGCCGACCGTCAGCGGCGCGACATTGTAGGCCGCCTGCCCGGTCGTGGTCCGCGCGGACTGGTTGGTTACCTTGTAAAAGACAGTGGTGACTTCGCCGATACGCACCTCGATCTCGGTCTGCTCCGGCTCGAACTTCCAGGGCAGCCCGCCGGCGACGTTGGAATCGAAGCGTATAGCGACCTTGCGCTCGAGCGGCGCGCCCGATGGAGCCGAGGTCGCCACCTGCGTCGTGCCGTTGAAGCCGGTGGCGCGGCAAAACCAGTTGTAGAAGGGCACGGCGGCGTAGGCGGCGCCGACCATCAGCACCACCACGAAACCGCAAATCGCAGCCACAGCGGCATCACGCGTCAGGCCGCGCCGCGACGATTTCTTCTCGCCTGCGGAAGCCGGGTGCTGGTTCTGATGGTCTGCCATGTCCTTACAACGGCCGCACGAGAACGGCCGGCCCCTTGACGATGGTGACGGCGAAAAACAACAGAACCAGGACGCCGAGCGCGAGCGCGATGGCGACCGAGCGCTGGCGGCGGCTTTTCTTTTGCGCCTCGGTGAGGACGATTCCGTCTGGTTTATCGTGATCGGCCATCGCTATCGCCATGCGCCCTTACCAGATCAACGGAGCAATACCGCGCGCCACCACCTCGAGCAGGAGGGTGGCAAACAGCGCGAAGAGATAGAGGATCGAAAACGCGAACAGCCGGCGCGTGGCCCGATTGGCTTCGCGGCCCTCACGAAGGCGGTAGACGTCGATCGAGAGCCACAGCATGCCGCCGCCCAGGAGGAGCGAGACCACGCCATAGACCGCGTCGAAATAGCCGAGCGGCCAGGGCGCCAGCGCCACGGCGACCAGCACGATCGTGTAGAGCAGAATTTGCAGCCGCGTCACGTCCGGCCCGGCGGTGACCGGCAGCATCGGAACGCCGGCCCGGGCATAGTCGTCGCTGCGGAACAGCGCCAGCGCCCAGAAATGCGGCGGCGTCCAGAAGAAGATGATCAGAAACAACAGCACCGGCTCGACCGAGAGCGAGCCGGTGGCGGCCGCCCATGCCACCACGGGCGGAAGCGCACCAGCGGCTCCGCCGATCACGATGTTCTGCGCGGTCCAGCGCTTGAGCGCCACGGTGTAGATCACGACGTAGAAGAAGATCGTGAAAGCGAGCAGCGCGCCCGCGACCCAGTTAACGAGAATGCCGAGCGTCATCACGGAGAAGAAAGCGAGCGTCATGCCGAAGGCGGCGGCTTCACCCGGCGCTATCCGGCCGCGCGGGATCGGCCGGTTGGCGGTCCGCGACATCAACGCGTCAATATCGGCCTCGTACCACATGTTGAGCGCGCCCGAGGCGCCGGCGCCGACCGCGATGCAGAGGATCGAGGTGAAGGCCAGCACCGGATGCACATGGATCGGCGCTATCATCAGGCCGACGAGTGCCGTGAACACCACGAGCGACATCACCCGAGGCTTCAGAAGCGCGACGTAATCGGCAACCTCGGCTTCCGAGATCCGGGGGCTGAGTTCGATGCTGGTATGATCGACGACCGACAAGACGGCTCTCGCTTCCTTCAAGAAGGCAACGCGGCGCTCATCGCGCCGCGCCGCCCATTACTGCACGCGCGGCAAGACTTCGAACTGGTGGAACGGCGGCGGCGATGACAGCGTCCATTCCAGCGTGGTCGCACCGGCGCCCCACGGATTGTCGGCGGCCTGCTGCTTGCGCATGAAGGCGTCGATGACACCGTACATGAAGATCAGCACGCCAAATCCGGAGATGTAGGAGCCGATCGACGACACCAGATTCCAGCCGGCAAAGGCGTCGGGATAGTCGACGTAGCGGCGCGGCATGCCGGACAGGCCGAGGAAGTGCTGCGGGAAGAACACCAGGTTGACGCCGATGAAGGTGAACCAGAAGTGCGCCTTGCCGATGGTCTCGTTGTACATGTAGCCCGACATCTTCGGGAACCAGTAGTACCAGCCGGCGAAAATCGCGAACACGGCGCCCAGCGACAGCACGTAGTGGAAGTGCGCCACCACGTAGTAGGTGTCCTGCAGGACGCGGTCGACGCCCGCATTCGCCAGTACGACACCGGTGACGCCGCCGACGGTGAACAGGAAGATGAAGCCGATCGCCCACAGCATCGGGGTGCGGAATTCGATCGAGCCGCCCCACATCGTGGCGATCCAGGAGAAGATCTTCACGCCGGTCGGCACCGCGATCACCATGGTGGCAGCGACGAAGTAGGCCTGCGTCGCCGACGACATGCCGACCGTGTACATGTGGTGCGCCCACACCACGAAACCGATGCCGCCGATCGCGACCATGGCGTAGGCCATGCCGAGATAACCGAACACCGGCTTGCGCGAGAAGGTCGAGACGATCTGGCTGATCATGCCGAAGCCCGGCAGGATCAGGATGTAGACTTCGGGATGTCCGAAGAACCAGAACAGGTGCTGGAACAGCACCGGATCGCCGCCGCCTTCAGCAGAGAAGAAGGTGGTGCCGAAGTTGCGGTCGGTCAGCAGCATGGTGATGGCGCCGGCGAGCACCGGCAGCGACAGCAGCAGCAGGAACACCGTCACCAGGATCGACCAGACGAACAGCGGCATCTTGTGCAGGGTCATGCCGGGCGCGCGCATGTTGAAGATCGTGGTGATGAAGTTGATGGCGCCGAGGATCGACGAGGCACCGGCCAGATGCAGCGACAGAATCGCGAAATCGACCGCGGGTCCCGGATGGCCGGTCGTCGACAGCGGTGCGTAAATGGTCCAGCCCGCGCCGACGCCATTCGCGCCCGGCTCGCCCTCGACGAAGCTCGAGAGCAACAGCAGCGCAAAGGAAGCCGGCAACAGCCAGAACGAAATGTTGTTCATGCGCGGGAACGCCATGTCCGGCGCGCCGATCATCAACGGCACGAACCAGTTGCCGAAGCCGCCGATCATCGCCGGCATCACCATGAAGAAGATCATGATCAGGCCGTGCGAGGTGACGAAGACGTTGTAGGTGTGGGTTTCGTGGAACAGCTGCACGCCCGGATACATCAGCTCGATCCGGATCGCGATCGACATCGCCGCGCCGATGATGCCGGCGAAGATCGCAAACACCAGGTACATCGTGCCGATGTCCTTGTGGTTGGTCGAGAACAACCAGCGCCGCCATCCGGTGGGATGGCCGTGGTCGTCATGGGCGTGGTCGTGTGTCGCTGCGGTGGTTGCCATTTTCAAACCCTGCTTTGCAATCCTCAGGTCTTTAAGACCCCTTGCGGTCCCATCGTCCTTGCCGACTTGACCCGTCCTGCGACGCGCCTTGGGCCCGGCGATCAATTCCTGACCGTCCCCTCAAAGCCGAAGGGGCCGGTCCATCGAGCTCACTGTGCCGCCGTCCCGATCGAGGCGAACGAATTCGCGGGATTGGCCGCGAATTTCTTCTTGGCGTCCTCGACCCAGGCGGCGAATTCCTTGTCGGTGACGACCCTGACCGCGATCGGCATGAACGCATGGTCCTTGCCGCACAGTTCCGAGCACTGGCCGTAGAACATGCCGGTCTTGGTCGCCTTGAACCAGGTCTCGTTGAGACGGCCGGGAATCGCGTCGATCTTGATGCCGAAAGCCGGCACCGCGAAGGAATGGATCACGTCCGCGCCAACCGTCTGGACCCGGATCACCTTGTTCACCGGCACCACCATCTCGTTGTCGACGCCGAGCAGCCGCGGCTGCTTGTCCTGGGCCATCAGCGAATCGAATTCGAACTTGCCGTTATCCGGATAGGCATAGGACCAGTACCACTGTTTGCCGGTCGCCTTGATGGTCAGATCGGCCTTGGGAACGTCGAGCTCGAGAAACAGCAGACGGAACGAGGGAACCGCAATGCCGACCAGGATCAGCACCGGGATCAGCGTCCAGGCCACCTCGATCAAGGTGTTATGGGTGGTCCGGGACGGAACCGGGTTGGCCCTGGCGTTGAACTTGACCACCACGACGACCAGCAGGGCCAGCACGAACAGCGTGATAAGGGTGATCAGGACCAAGAGGAAGTTATGAAACCAGGTGATATTCTCCATCACTGGGGTCGCGGCTTCCTGCAGCTTGTATTCCCAAGGCGCCGGCTGGCCCAGTTCGGCAAACGCCGATCCGCAGGCTCCCATGGCGGTGCCGGCCACCGCCCAACCCAGCAACCGACGGCCGATCTGGCCCTTCGACATCTTCATGCCGCTCGCGCTCCCTTCGATAATATCCCCTGGCGCAGTCCGCTGAAGGCGAATAGCGCAACGATTCCGATCCCTGCCAAATGGCTTGCGATGCGCCTTCAAAGCACAAGGGCCAGCTTGCTGGAATGCGTCAAAATCCAGCCTCTCAAACCATAATTCTACGGGCATCGCAATGCAGTAGTACGTCGTCGAGGGGTGCATGTGCGGCTATTGTGGGGATGCCGCGTTTCCCCCGGGAAATCAGCCCAACTCCCTGTTTGGCGCCCGATCCCGGCTTGACAGGCGGTATACCGGATGTAGGCACGGGGGCGAGGGTTCTTGGGCGGGCTGATTCGTCGGCGGATTCGGTTCGCGCCGCGCAGGACCAGCCTTCATGGCGCCGTCATTTGCCGTATCAGTCGGGCACGTCCGATTTTGCCGAAGAAATCAAGGGATCGACCCTCATGGGCCTTCCGAAACACCCACTGACCAGCTCCGCTCCTTTGGCGCCGGCCCGCCACGAGCCCCGCACACGATGGGTCGCTGGAATGGCAGCGGTTCTCGGCGTTTTCTGCTGGTTCGGCCTCTCCGCGCCGGCAAATGCGCAAGGTGCGGTGCGTTCGGTCCACGGCGACTGGCAGATCCGCTGCGATACCCCACCGGGCGCCCAAAGCGAGCAATGCGCGCTGATCCAGAGTGTGGTAGCCGAGGACCGCTCCAATGCGGGGCTGACGGTCATCGTGCTCAAGACAGCCGACCAGAAAAGCAAGCTGATGCGGGTGGTCGCACCGCTCGGCGTGCTGCTGCCCTCCGGCCTTGGCCTGAAGCTCGACAATGTCGACGTCGGACGCGCCGGCTTCGTGCGCTGCCTGCCGAACGGCTGTGTGGCCGAAGTCGTGATGGACGACAAGCTGTTAGGCCAATTGCGCAGCGCCAAGACCGCGACGTTCATCATCTTTGAGACGCCCGAGGAGGGCATCGGCTTTCCGCTGAGCCTGAACGGGCTTGGCGAGGGTTACGACAAATTACCGTGAGGCAATGTGCCTCGCTTTATGACACGCCCGGCCCCTCCCTTTCGCAGATCGTCGCGCCTATTTTGGAAAAGTGGCGAGAACATCATGCGGATTTGGAAACCGGCCCTGATTACGTTGATGTAACGCGACCGCCTTGCCGGAATTGTCTAGTTTGAACGAGCCTGCGGGCCGGACCATGCCGACGACGGCCAGCGAAAGACAGAAATCTGGAGTACGCATGACGCCCCCCACCTCGCTCATTGACCGCGCCCAACTCGATCGTGATTCGGTCCGCCTGCAGATCGGCCGCGGACTTGAGGGCGCCGACGATGGCGAGTTGTTCCTCGAATATAGCCAGACCGAAGCGCTGACGTTCGATAACGGCCGCCTGAAGCAGGCGACCTATGACACCAGCCAGGGATTTGGCCTGCGCGCCGTGAAGGACGACGCGGTCGGCTACGCACATTCCTCCGACGTATCGCTGCCCGCTCTGATACGCGCTGCGGACGCGGTTGCGGCTGTACGCGGCGGCTATAGCGGCACGTTTGCCGCCCCGCCGGCGCATACCAATGTGCGGCTTTATGGCGACGAAAATCCGCTGGACGCGCCCGGCTTCGAGGCCAAGGTCAAGCTGCTCGCCGAAATCGACGCCTATGTGCGTGAGAAGGAGCCGCGGGTGCGCCAGGTAACCGTCAGCCTGGGCGCGACCTGGCAGGTGGTCGAGATCCTGCGCCCCGATGGCGAGAGCTACCGCGACATCCGCCCGCTGGTGCGGGTCAATATTTCAGTGGTGGCCGGCCAGGGCGCCCGCCAGGAGAGCGGCTCTCGAGGCTATGGTGGCCGCGAGGGTTATGCGCGCTTTATCGAGACCAAGTCCTGGCGCGAGGCCGCCGACGGCGCGATCCGCGAAGCCCTGGTCAATCTGGAATCGGTGCCGGCCCCCGCCGGCGAAATGGATGTCGTGCTCGGGGCCGGCTGGCCCGGTGTGATGCTGCACGAAGCGGTTGGCCACGGACTTGAGGGCGACTTCAACCGCAAGAAGACTTCGGCCTTTGCCGGGCTGATGGGCCGGCAGGTCGCGGCGAAGGGCGTCACCGTGGTCGATGACGGCACCATGGCTTCAAGGCGAGGTTCGCTCTCGATCGATGACGAAGGCACACCGACCAACCGCACGGTCTTGATCGAAGACGGCATCCTCGTCGGCTACATGCAGGACCGGCAGAACGCCCGGCTGATGAACATGAAGCCGACCGGTAACGGTCGCCGTCAGGGCTATGCCCACGTGCCGATGCCGCGCATGACCAACACTTACATGCTGTCGGGTAGCCATGATCCGGCCGAAATTCTGGCCTCGGTCAAGAACGGCGTCTATGCCGCCAATTTCGGCGGCGGCCAGGTCGACATCACCTCCGGCAAATATGTGTTCCAGTGTACCGAAGCTTACCGGATCGAAAACGGCAAGGTGGGCGCACCGCTCAAGGGCGCGATGCTGATCGGCAACGGACCGACTGACCTGCATCGCATCACCATGATCGGCAACGACCTCGCACTCGACACTGGTATCGGAACCTGCGGCAAGAACGGCCAGGGTGTTCCGGTTGGCGTCGGCCAGCCGACGCTGCGGATGGAAAGGATTACGGTTGGAGGCACCGGCGCATGACCATGGAACGGCAAACGATCGCCACGCGCGCACGCGGCTGGGGTGCTCAACTTCTTCAATTCATGGCAGCGCTGGGACTGGTGTTTCTGGCCAAGGGCGCTATCGCCGAGCCGTTCTATGTGCCGTCGGGCTCGATGGAGCCGACCCTTCTGATCGGCGACGCACTGCTCGCATCGAAATTCCCTTACGGCTACGGCACCGCCTCGCTGCCGATCCAGATCAACCTGCCCGAGACCGGGCGCATCTTCGGCAATGCGCCCAAGCGCGGCGATGTCGTGGTGTTCCGCTGGCCCGGCGACCGCTCGCAGGCCTGGGTCAAGCGCGTCGTCGGCCTTCCCGGCGACCGTATTCAGATGCGGCAGGGTCAGCTCTTCATCAACGACCGCGCGGCATCGTTGAAGGCGGACGGCATCGGCGAGGTGGAAGACGAACGCGGTGGCTTCGAGCCGGCGCGGCGCTACATCGAGACGCTGCCGGGCGGCGTCAGTCACGCCATTTTCAAGATTCGCGACAACGGACGGCTCGACAACACCGCGGAAGTGACGGTGCCCGAAGGCTATCTGTTCGTCATGGGCGACAACCGCGACAACTCCGCCGATAGCCGTGTGCCGCTGCGCGACGGCGGGGTCGGCATGCTGCCGATCGACGATCTGGTCGGACGCGCCGATGCCGTGATCGGCTCCTGGGACCTCGGCATCCGCGAGCAGCCGGTCTGGACTTGGCTATCGGGCTTCCGACTGGCGCGGTTCTTCACCTCGGTCCGGTAGCGCGTTCCGAAGGTTCCGTTCCGTCGTAGCAGCCACTGTCACGCACTTCATCCGCAGCACGGCCCTTTGCCGTGCTGCTGAACCGGCGGACAAGGCTCCGATCCGTACGAGCAGAACACGCAGCAGTCCCCTGCTTTGGGCTTCAGCTTCTCGCCGCAACCCTTGCAGATATAGAAGAACTGACAGGCATCGAGCGGCATCTGTTCGCGTGCGCTAAAGCCGCATGTCGGGCAGGTCAGGACGGATTCCATCTGCATGGCGCGAATCCTCCCCAAGTTAAAATGAAGTCGTCAGGTCGGTGAGCCATTGCGGCGAGGCTTCGACGAGCGCGGCCTCGATCCGCTTGTCAACGCCAACGATGATCGCAACGCCTGTGACGAGAAAGGCCGCGCCCAGCAGACCCTTGCCGAGTTTTCCCGCCGACATCAGCCTGCCGCGGATACGCATCAAGCTTGCGCGCGACAACAGGCCGAGCAGGATCAACGGCAGTCCGGCGCCGACGCCGAACATCACCATCGTCAGCGCCACTTTCGCGAGATCGTGACCTTGCGAGGCAAGGAGCGAGGCGGCTCCCAATGTCGGGCCGACGCAGGGCGACCAGACTGCGCCGAGCAAGAGACCTATTCCGAACTGACCGGCAAGACCGGAAGCGGCCAGGCCGCCAAACTGCCGGTCGGCCCAGGCTGAAACCGGGCCACCGGCGCCTGCGAGGCGCGCCTGCCACGACGGCGTCAGCAGAATCAAGCCGAGCACCACCATGATCGCCGCAGCCGCGAAGCGAAGCTGGCCTGCATCGATGCCGAAGCCAAATCCCACCACTGCGAGCAGGAGGCCAAAGCCGGTAAACGAAAACGCCAGCCCCGCAGCCAACGCGACCGCGCCCAGAGCGTGCGCGGTGACGGCGGCGCCGAGCACGATCGGGACCAGCGGCAATACGCAAGGCGACAGGATCGAGAGCGTCCCGGCGGCAAATGCCAGTACGAGCGCGGTCACGTCAGGAATCAAAGGCTCTTGTTGAGCAAAGCTTCGATTGAGGCTTCCTTGGTGTCGCCGACCGAGCGGCCCTGTTCGGCGCCTCCCTTGAAGACGATCAGCGTCGACTGCATCTGCGCGCCGAACTCTTTGACCACCGGCTTCTGGGCATCGAAATCGACCCGGAAGATTTTCAGATCCTTGAATTTCGCGGCGGAGGTCAGCTTGTCGAGAATGGGATTCTGCGCCTTGCAGGTCGGACACCAGTCGGCATGGATTTCAACCAGGATCGGGCTGCCGGAAACCTGTGCCGCCCTGAACGCCTCAGCCGAGAAGGGAACCGCGGTGTTGGCCCAGGCGGCCGCCAGCGGCGCTGCAACGGCGAGCGCGCCTGCGATCAGGGCTCCATTCAAAATCCTGCGCGTGATCATCATCGGAATGCTCCGTGCTCGGGTTTCGGCCCACGCCACCGCCATCGGTGGCGGACCGCTGGCGTCATTACGCCGCCAATGCGGGCGATGTTACCTGATCACGCCGGATGTGAAGCCCGGCTTGCGCCGCGGCGGCTTGATTTCCTTCTTGAGAAAACAGTGGGGTTCCCGCCCTACATATCCCGCCCGCGCATAGGTCCAGGCGCGGCATTTATTGTCGGCACCGCAAGCCGCCTTGCAGGCCTCCTCGCGCTCGCCGCGCTTGAGCTCGAAGCTGCGGTAATCGCCCCCGGCGCGATCGATCGAAATTTCCTCGGTACCGTTGCGTGGCTCGACCACGCCGGCGCCCCGCACGCCCGAGACGCAACAGTCATCGGCGACGCGTGCCGGCACGCTGTTCTTCAGCCAGCACACCGCCAGATGCGAAATGTCGTTCGGATAGTTGAAACTCCAGGCGCGGCAGCGGCGGTCGCGTTCGCAGACCAGCGCACAATCGGCCGGATCGCCCGAGGGCACCGGCGCGCTCTGGTAGTCGCCGCCCGGACGATCGAAATTGGCTTGCGCCAGCGCCGGTTGGGTGGTGACGGCGAAGAGGACGAGCGTTCCCAAACACGCCACTAGCAGGCGGCCTCCGCACATTCGCGATGCTTTCAACCGTTTGGAGTTACGCGCAAATTGCGGCTCTCGGCCGCGGGCCGCCATTTGATCGCCATCAACCTGTACGGCTGATGAACGGCAGAATTCGGCTTCTAGGTCTAAAGCATGATGCGCCTCCGATAAGGGACACAGGCGCAGTGCGTCGCATTTCGGAAAGATTACGCTCAATCAAGCAACTAACGCGCGATCACACGTGGATCCCGCCTCGCGCGTCGCGATGTCGAGGGGATACCGCAAATTATTGATCTCGTGTGGCTTTGGTTCACAATCGCGCGTGATAACGCGCGGCAGAATGGTGCGAGCTTCAGCCGCCGCGCTAGAAAGCGTATTCGCTGTAGGCCGGTTCCACCGAGCCCCGCCAACCGTCGTTGAACTTGGCCAGCATTTCTTCAGCCGGCGTCTGACCGGCGTCGATGATCCGGTCGAGCGGCTCAAGATAACGTGTCTCGTCGCGGCCGAGGTGGTCGGCGCGGCCGCGCCGGCGCAATCCCGAATGCGCCAGCACCAGACATTCCTTGGCGACTTCGAAGATGTAGCGATCCTTGATCCTCGCCTTGAAGCCGAGGCGCGGAACGTCATCGCGCAACGACTGCCGTTCGTGAGCATTCCAGCCTTTGACGATGTCCCAGGCGGCATTCAGGCTGGTGTCATCATAGAGCAGCCCGACCCAGAAGGCCGGCAGCGCCGGCAAACGGCCCCATGGCACGCCATCGGCGCCGCGCATCTCCAGATAACGCTTCAGCCGCACTTCGGGGAAGATCGTCGAAAGATGGTTGGCCCAATCCGACAGCATCGGCCGCTCGCCGGGAAGCGCCGGGTTTTTCCCGGCGAAGAAATCGCGGAACGAGGAACCCGATACGTCGACATAGGTGTCGCCGCGTTTGACGAAATACATCGGCACATCGAGCGCATAGTCGACCCAGCGCTCGAATCCCATGCCGTCCTCGAACGCCCATGGAATCATGCCGGCCCGCGCATTATCGGTGTCGCGCCAGATTTCCGAGCGGAATGACAGAAAGCCGTTCGGCTTGCCTTCGGTGAAGGGCGAGTTGGCGAACAAAGCGGTCGCCACCGGCTGCAGCGCCACGGACACACGGAGCTTCTTGACCATGTCGGCTTCGGAGGAGAAATCGAGGTTGGTCTGCACCGTGCAGGTCCGGTACATCATGTCGAGGCCGTAGCGGCCGACCTTCGGCATGTCATTGGTCATGATCTTGTAGCGGCCCTTGGGCATCATCGGAATCTGCGCCCGCGACCAGGACGGCGTCATACCGAGGCCGAGAAAGCCGATCCCCAACGGGGCGGCGATCTCGCGCACCTGGGCCAGATGCGCCATCAGTTCGCTCTGGGTCTGGTGCACGGTGTCCACCGGCGCGCCCGACAATTCGAACTGGCCGCCCGGCTCGAGCGAAATCGCCCCGCCTCCGGTCACGTCATAAAGGCCGATGATGTTGCCGCGCTCCATGATCGGCTCCCAGCCGAGCAGGAGCTGCATCCCCTCAAGCAGCGCGCCGATGCCGCGCGCGCCTTCGTAAGGCACCGGCTGGTGCCCGCTCAGCGTAAACGGCGTCTTTTCGTGCTCGGTGCCGATCCGAAACTCGGAAGCCGGTTTGACGCCCGCCTCAAGCCAGGCGACGAGCTCGTCGCGCGACTGCAGAGGTGTCATATCGATCTGGTCACGCGCCATGCGAATTCCTGACGTGAGGCGCAGCGGCCGAACGCGCGCGGAGCCAAAGGCTTCCACGAACCGCAGGGTTCGCGGGACTGAGAGTAATCAATGATATCATCGGGCAGGCGCGCCGTCTTTTGCGGCAAGCGAGGGAGTTTCCCCGCCGGCACAGCAGCCGAGCCGATCGAGCAGGCCGCACAGCTTGATAGCGTCGGCGTCCGACAACTTCGAGCCGACGTGCTTTTCGATTCCCGCCGAATAGGCGCTCCACATCTTCTTCTGCAGTTCGCGTCCGGCGTCGGTGATTTCGACGAACTGACCCCGCTTGTCGATCTTGCACTCGCGGCGGACCGCAAGCCCCTCATCGACCAGCCGGTCGATCAGCCGCGACGTCGAATATTGCGGGAGCAGCATCTGCTTTTCCAATTCCACCGGCCGAAGCTCGCCGGCAGGCGCGCGCGACAGTTCGAGCAGCGCGTCGTACCAGGCCAGCGGCGGAAAGCCCGCCTTTTTCAAATCCTGTTCGACGCAATTGAGCACCCGGCTCTGGACGCGCATCAGGCGAATCCAGGCGGCGGTTGCTTCCGTCGATGGTTTGCGTTTCATCGTCAGGTCCAAACTGTCGGCGGCTACCCTAGCCCATTTAATGCAGATGCATCAATATTGACTACTTCATGCGGATGCATGTAGCCATGCGTTGCCCATTTGTCATGATCCCAGGGAGAAAACCAATGAAACTCTACTATGCGCCCGGAGCCTGCTCGCTCTCCCCCCATATCGCACTTCTGGAGGCCGGCCTCCCCTACGATCTGGTCAAGGTCGATCTGCGGGCCAAGAAGCTCGAAAACGGTGACGATTTCTTGAAGATCAATCCCAAAGGCCAGGTGCCGGCGCTGGTACTCGATAATGGCGAGCTCGTCACCGAAGGTCCGGTGATCGTGCAAAGGATCGCCGACCAGGTCCCGGCCAAGAACCTGGCGCCCGGCCGCGACAGCGCCGAACGTTACAAGCTGCTGGAATGGCTGACCTACATCAACAGCGAGTTGCACAAGAACATCGGCCCGCTGTTCAACCCGGCGCTTTCCGATGAAGCCAAAGGCGTTTTCAAGGATCGCGCGATGGGCAAGTTCAAATATGTCGATGGGCAGCTCGCCGGCAGCGACTATCTGATGGGCAAGCAGTTCACCGTGGCCGACGGCTATCTGTTCGTGATGGTGCGCTGGGCCGAAAGCATGAAGTTCGATCTGTCGGGCCTGAACAATCTGCTCGCCTATCGCGACCGCGTCGCAGCGCGACCGAAGGTGAACGAAGCCCTGGTCAAGGAAGGCCTGAAGGCGGCTTGATCGTGAACGTCATTCCGGGAGGGTGCGCTAGCACCAGACCCGGAATCACGAGATTCCGGGTTCGATGCTCCGCATCGCCCCGGAATGACGCGTTGGGTCACTCCGCGGCCTGCGCGGCAATCTTTTTCGGCGGGAAGCGGCCATAGAAGGTCTCGCCCCTCTCGGCCATCTCGATCAGGAGCTTCGGCGGCGTGAAGCGCGAGCCGTATTTCGTCTCGAGCTTGTGGCAGAGGTCGACGAACTTCCTGGTTCCCATGAAGTCGATATAGGACAGCGTACCGCCGGTGAACGGCGCAAAGCCGAAACCGAGGATCGAGCCGATATCCGCCTCGCGCATGTCGGTGATGACGTGGTCTTCCACCGTGCGGGCGGCTTCCACCGCTTGCACCACGAGGAAGCGCTGCTTCAACTCCTCGACGTCGAGCGTGTCTGGATCGAGGTGTTTCGGCTGCAGGCCACCGAGCGAAGGCCACAGGCTCTTCTGACCCTTGCCCTTCTCCGGATAGTCGTAGAAGCCCTTGCCGTTCTTGCGGCCGAAGCGGCCTTGTTTCTCGACCATCTCGACCAAGAGCTTCTTCTGCGCCTGATCGATCGCATTGGGACCAAGATCGGCTTCGGTCGCCTTCATGATCTTGAGCACCAGATCGAGCGCAACTTCATCCGACAGCGAAAGCGGACCGACCGGCATGCCCGCCATCTTGGCGGTGTTCTCGATCATTGCCGGCGGCACGCCTTCCATCAGCATTTCGAGCCCTTCGGCCGTAAACCGCAGCACGCAGCGGTTGGCGAAGAAGCCTCTGCTATCGTTGACCACGATCGGTGTCTTGCCGATCTGGCGCGTGTAATCGAGCGCGGTCGCAAGTGCGACATCGCCGGTGTTCTTGCCGAGGATGATCTCCACCAGCATCATCTTCTCGACCGGCGAGAAGAAATGGATGCCGATGAACTTGCCCTGGTCCTTGAACTCTTCGGCCAGCGAATTGATCGGCAGGGTCGAGGTGTTCGAAGCAAAGATCGCATCCGAGCGAAGCAGCGGCTGAGCCTTCGCATAGGTCTCGGCCTTCACCTTGCGGTCCTCGAACACGGCCTCGATGACCAGGTCGCAGTCCGAGATCGCATTGTAGTCGGCGGTCGCCGTGATGCGCGACAGGATCGCGTCACGATCGGCTTCCTTGGCGCGGCCTTTCTTGATCAGGTCGTCGATGACCGATTGCGCGTGCGCCTTGCCCTTGTCGGCGCTGGCCTGATCGCGATCGATCAGGACGACGTTGATGCCGGCGCGGGCCGAGACGTAGCCGACGCTGGCACCCATGAAGCCGGCGCCGATCACGGCGAGCTTCTTCACTTTGGTTGGCGGCACGCCTTGCGGACGCCGCGCACCCTTGTTCAATTCCTGCATCGACAGGAACAGCGAGCGGATCATCGCAGCCGCTTCGTTCGAGCGCAGGATCTGCGTGAAGTAGCGCGACTCGACCCGCAGCGCCGCATCGATCGGCAGTTGCAGGCCCTCATAGACGCATTTCATCACGGCGCGCGCGGCCGGGTAGTTGTCGAAGGTCTCGCGGCGGTAGATCGCATTGCCCGCCGGGAACATCATCATGCCGGCTTTCGAAAAGACCGGGCCGCCGGGTAACTTGAAGCCCTTCTCATCCCAGGGCGCGACTGCCTTGCCGCCGCCCTTGATCCAGTCTTTGGCCGCCTTGACCAGATCGGCCGCCGGCACGACGGCGTGAATGAGGTTGAGCGCCTTGGCCTTGTCGAGCGTGACCGCCTCACCCTTGAGCAGCAACTGCATCGCATCCTGCGGCGAGACGATGCGCGGCACCCGCTGGGTGCCACCCGCGCCGGGGAATAGTCCGACCTTGATCTCCGGCAATCCAAGGCGCGTCTTGGGATTCTGCGCCGCGACGCGGTAGTGGCAGGCGAGCGTCAGTTCGAACGCGCCGCCGAGCGCCAGGCCGTTGATTGCGGCAGCCCATGGCTTGCCTGAAGTCTCGATCGCGCGGAAGATCAGCGACATCCGCCGGCTTTCCTCGAACAGCATCTGGTTGGCCGCGACTTCGCCCTTGTCCTTCAGCAGCGCGGTGTAACGGCCATGCATGCCCTCCAGCATCGACAGATCAGCGCCCGCCGAAAATGCTTCCTTGCCTGACGTGACGACGACGCCCTTCACCGCCGCATCGGCAGAGGTCTGCTTCACGATTTCTTCGAGTTCGGCGATCGTCGTTTCGTCGAGCACGTTCATCGAACGGCCGGGAATATCCCACGTCACCAGCACGATGCCGTCGGCGTCGGTTTCTACCTTGAAATTCTTGAAAGCCATTGGCCGCTCCCCTTACACGCGCTCGATGATGGTCGCGGTGCCCATGCCGCCGCCGATGCACAGAGTGACCAGCGCGGTCGATTTGTTGCTGCGCTCGAGTTCGTCGAGCACGGTGCCGAGAATCATGGCGCCGGTCGCGCCAAGCGGATGGCCGAGCGCGATCGCGCCGCCATTGACGTTGATCTTCGCGTTATCGATGTCGAAGGCCTGCATATAGCGCAACACCACCGAGGCAAAGGCCTCGTTGAGTTCGAACAGATCGATATCGGACTTCTTCATGCCGGAACGTTCGAACAGTTTTTCGGTGACATCGACCGGGCCGGTCAGCATCATCGCGGGCTCCGAGCCGATATTGGCGAAGGCGCGGATTTTGGCGCGCGCTTTCAGCCCGTACTTGCTGCCGGCCTCTTTGCTGCCGAGCAGTACCGCGCCGGCGCCGTCGACTATGCCGGACGAGTTGCCGGCGTGATGCACGTAATTGACGCGCTCGATCTCCGGATGCGACTGGATCGCGACGCCGTCGAAGCCGCCCATCGCCGCGACGTCGGCGAACGACGGCTTGAGCTGACCGAGCGACTGCATGGTGGTGGTCGGACGCATATGTTCATCCTTGGCCAGGATCGTCAGGCCATTGACGTCCTTCACCGGGACCACCGATTTATTGAAGCGGCCCTCGTCCCACGCCTTTCCGGCACGCTGCTGGCTCTGCACGGCATAGGCATCGACATCATCGCGGGAGAAGCCGTATTTGGTCGCGATCAGATCGGCCGAGATACCCTGCGGCATGAAATAGGCCGGCACCGCAATCGAAGGATCCATCGGCCAGGCGCCGCCGGACGCACCGATGCCGACACGGCTCATGGATTCCGCGCCGCCGCCGATCGTCAGTTCATTCTGGCCGCTCATGATCTGGGCCGCGGCAAAATTCACCGCATCGAGCCCGGAGGCGCAGAAGCGGCTGATCTGCATGCCCGGCACGGATTCGCCAAGCCCGGCTTGCAGCGCCGCAAAGCGCGCGATGTCGGAGCCGGCCTCGCCGACCGGATCGACCACACCGAGGATCACGTCGTCGACGACGTCTTCCGGCAGGTTGTTGCGCTCCTTGAGCGCTTTCAGCGGCACGGTGGCGAGCGCCAGCGCCGTGACTTCGTGCAGCGCGCCATCGGCCTTGCCGCGGCCGCGCGGCGTGCGAACGTGATCGTAAATATATGCCTCAGGCATGATGCCCTCCCGGGTTGAGGATATTTTGAATCAGAAAGCGTCAGCCGCCAATTCCATGATGGTCGTGCTGCCACTCTGGATGCGCGCCAGGTGCGTGGCGGTTGCCGGCAGCACGCGCTCCATGAAGAAGCGGCCGGTCACAAGTTTGGTCGACAGATAGGCCGTGGCGCCACTGCTCGCAATCTTGCCGTTGGCGACCTTGGCCATCTTGGCCCACATATAGCCCAGCGTCACCAGGCCAAACAGATGCATGTAATCGGTCGCCGCGGCACCGGCGTTGTCGGGCTTGGCCATCGCGTTCTGCATCAGCCAGGTGGTAGCTTGCTGAAGATGACCGAGCGCGGTCGAGAGTGGCGCGATGAACGGCTTCATCGCTTCGTCGGCCGCATGTTCCTTGGCGAAGGCACCGAGCTCGCCGAAGAAAGCCATCACGGCGCGACCGCCGTCGCGCGGCAATTTGCGTCCGACAAGATCGAGCGCCTGAATGCCATTCGCGCCTTCGTAGATCATGGCGATGCGGGCGTCGCGCACGAACTGCTCCATGCCCTGCTCGGCAATATAGCCGTGGCCGCCATACATTTGCTGGGCCTGAACGGCATTGGCAAAGCCGGTTTCAGTCAGGAAACCCTTCAGCACCGGCGTCATTAATCCGAGATGATCGTCGGCGTCCTGGCGATCCTTCGGATCGCTGGAGCGATGCGCAAGATCGCTCTTGAGCGAGGTCCACACCACCATGGCGCGTGCCGCCTCGTTGAACGCGCGGATCGTCAGCAGCGTGCGGCGCACGTCCGGATGCACGATGATCGGATCTGCCGGCTTGTCCGGCGACTTGGCGCCGGTGAGCGCACGCCCCTGCAGGCGATCGCGGGCATAGGCGACCGCGTTCTGATACGCGACTTCCGATTGCGCCAGGCCCTGCACGGCGACGCCGAGCCGCGCTTCGTTCATCATCACGAACATGCCTTGCATGCCCTTGTTTTCTTCGCCGATCAGCCAGCCGGTGGCGCTGTCGTAGTTCATCACGCAGGTCGAATTGCCGTGGATGCCCATCTTGTGCTCGATCGAGCCGCAGGTGACGCCGTTGCGTGCGCCAAGCGAACCGTCGGCATTGACAAGGAATTTCGGCACCACAAACAGCGAGATGCCCTTGATGCCGGCGGGCGCGCCCTCGATTCGTGCGAGCACCAGATGGATGATGTTCTCGGCGAGATCGTGTTCGCCGGCGGAAATGAAAATCTTGGTGCCCGTGATCTTGTAGCTACCGTCGGCCTGCTTGACCGCCTTGGTGCGCAGCAAACCCAAATCCGTGCCGCATTGCGGCTCGGTGAGATTCATCGTACCGGTCCATTCACCGGCCACCATCTTCGGCACATACATCGCCTTCTGCTCGGCGCTGCCATGGACGAGAAGCGCCGCGGTGGCGCCGATCGTCAGGCCGCCATACATCGAGAACGCCATGTTCGCCGAGCACTGGAATTCCGTGACAGTCTGACTGAGCGTAATCGGCAATCCCTGACCGCCATATTCTGTCGGCGCCGAAAGCCCCAGCCAGCCGCCTTCCACCACCTGCTTGAACGCCTCCTTGAATCCCTTCGGCGTCGTCACGCTGCCATCGTCGTGACGGGTGCAACCTTCGAGATCGCCGACGCGATTGAGCGGCTGCAGGACTTCCTCGCTGAGTTTTGCGGCCTCGCTCAGAATTGCTTCGCGCACATCGGCCGAGGCGTCGCTAAATCCCGGAAGGTTGTCGTAGCGATCGATTTGAAAGACATCGTTGAGCAGAAAGTTGACGTCTTCAACTGGCGCTTTGTAGATCGGCATGGCGTTCTCCCGGGCGATGTCGTGGCGGCATTTTCAGGAATAGCTTGGCGCGAAGCTTATCCACTTCCTTGAGTCGAAGGCAGCTTTGATTGCAATCGGACGGCGGCCTTACGCCGCGTTCACTGTTGCGCTAGTTGCTCCCCCATCAGGCGGTGCAGCAGGTTGATGGCTTTCAGCGGGCGGACCATTACCTTGAAGTGGGTGATGCGCGCGTCCGCGTCGAAAGTGATGATGTCGACACCATTGATAGTGATCCCGTC
>NZ_DASSRP010000030.1:0-10718 GCF_035701725.1 Bradyrhizobium sp. | reverse complement strand
GTGCGGGACACGGGAGTGTCCTGGGCCTGCTTTCGCAGGGATGACGATGAAGGGCCGAGTGGCTGATCGTTGTGCACGGCTCGTCCCCCTTTGTGTCGCGAGAAGCGCCGATTTTGCGGCCTCATTTTGGAGGTGCGGCGTTAACCACAGCGCACTGATCCCTGACTTTCCGGATGTGCGAGCGATGTCGCCAGATTGTCGCAAGCGGCTGTTATCGCAAGTCTTAATGGGCGGCGTCCGATTCGGAAAATCGCAGGCGTGCCCAGTCATTGGAGTGTCATCTGAATCTGTTAGGCGCGCGCATGGGAAGTGACCAGATGATGAGTGAAGAACAGCCGGAGCGGCGTTTTCGCACCCTGTTTATCTCGGACGTGCATCTCGGCGCGCGCGGTTCGCAGGCCGATAAACTCCTCGATTTTCTCCGCGTCCACGACGCCGACACGATCTATCTGGTCGGCGACATCGTCGATGGCTGGGCGCTGAAGTCGAGCTGGTACTGGCCGCAATCGCATAACGACTTCGTGCAGAAGATGCTGCGCAAGGCGCGCAAGGGCGCCAAGGTCATCTACGTTCCCGGCAATCACGACGAATTCCTGCGCCGCTATTACGGCACGCATTTCGGCGGCATCGATGTGGTCGAGAATGCGGTTCACACCGGCGCCGACGGCCAGCGCTACCTCGTCATCCACGGCGACATCTTCGATCTCGTGGTGCAGAACGCGCGCTGGCTCGCCCATCTCGGCGACAAGGCCTACGACTTCGCGATCCAGATGAACCGCCTCGTCAACTTCTTCCGCCGCCTGTTCGGCGTCGGCTACTGGTCGCTGTCGCAGTGGGCCAAGCAGAAGGTCAAGAAGGCGGTGAACTATATCGGCGCGTTCGAGAACGCGCTGGTCGCCGAAGCGCGCCGCCACGACGCGCAAGGCGTGATCTGCGGCCACATCCACTATGCCGTGATCCGCGACGAGCAGGGCATCCGCTACATGAATTGCGGCGACTGGGTCGAAAGCTGCACCGCGCTCGTCGAGCACGAGGACGGCCGCTTCGAAATCATCACCTGGACCGATCTGGTGCGGCATCCCGCGCCGGTTCCGTCGGTGGCGGCCCGCGCCGCGGCGTAACGCTTGCGACGTGCACGCTGAAAGGGCAGCGCGGTTGCGGCGTGAGCTCCCTTGCAGATGCGCAAGAAGCAGCGTTAAATCGTTGCATGAACGAGCCCCTCACTCACGCGCCCGTGAGCGCCGCCGATATCGATGCCGCCGCCAAGGCCATCGCGCCGTTTGCGGTCCGAACCCCACTGTTGTCGCCGCCGGTGCTCTGCGAGCGCGTCGGCGCCAAGGTGTTCCTCAAGCCGGAAATCCTGCAACGCACCGGATCCTTCAAGTTCCGCGGCGCCTTCAACAAGCTGTCCTCGATACCGGACAGCGCGCGCAAGGGCGGCGTGGTGGCGTTCTCGTCCGGCAACCACGCGCAAGGGGTAGCGGCGGCGGCGAAAATTCTGGGCATGCCGGCCACCATCGTGATGCCGGCGGATTCGCCGCTTCTCAAGCGCGAGCGCACCAAATCCTTCGGCGCCGAGGTCGTGCTGTACGATCGTGACCGCGAGGACCGCGAGGCGATCGCGCGCGATATCGCCGGAAAACGCGGCGCGACCTTGGTGCCGCCTTACGACGATCCCAAGGTGATCGCGGGCCAGGGCACGGTGGGACGCGAAATCTGCGAAGATCTCGCCGCGCTCGGTGTCACGCCCGATATCGTGGTGGCGCCGGTCTCCGGCGGTGGCCTGATTGCAGGCGTTGCCACCGCGGTCAAGTCGCGTTTCCCAGAGACGCAAGTGATGTCGGCCGAGCCCGAAGCCTTCGACGATCACGCCCGCTCGCTGCGCGCGGGAAAGCGCGAGGCCCATGGCGCGCAGGGGCGCTCCATCTGCGATGCGCTGATGGCGGCCATTCCGGGCGAAATCACCTTCGCCATCAACGGCAAGCTCTTGTCGAAGGGCCTCACCGCCAGCGACGCTGAAGTCGGTCAGGCGGTTTCGTTCGCGTTCCGCGAGTTGAAGCTCGTGGTCGAGCCGGGCGGGGCGGTCGGCCTTGCCGCGCTGCTTTCGGGGCGCATCGATGCGCAAGGCAAGACGGTCGTGATCGTGTTGTCCGGCGGCAATGTGGATTCGGAACTTTATTCGCGCCTCATCGCCTGAAGAAAGCGCAGTTGCGTCTGACGAAAGCCCGACCGGTCTGCTATCGTTTGCCGCGCGCTCGAAGACGCCAACGAGAAAACAGATCGGGAGGTTTTAGATGCACAGGCTGCTCGTCCTTTACAACGAACCCAAGGACCCCGCGCATTTCAGGAAATACTACGTCGAGACGCATGTGCCGCTGGCGCACAAGGTTCCCGGCATCAAGAATCCCCGCTACTCGTTTGACGTCAAAGCACTCGGACCCGGCAAGGCGCCTTATTTCTGCATCTTTGAGGCCGATTTCGACAGCGAGGCCGCGCTGATGAACGGCCTTGGATCGAAAGAAGGACAGGCGGTCGCCGGCGACGTACCGAATTATGCCTCCGGCGGGGTCACGATGGTGCATTTCCCGGTGAAGTAATCGCGGCGGCGCCTCTTGCGACGGCAGGCGACTCAGGGAAGCTTATGGATAACCTCAATCAGGCCGACAATCGCCTGATTGAAGGCGTCGAGGTCCTCTGCGGGAATCCAGTATTCCTGATGGGATCGTCCGCCCGCCTCTTTCACTTCGTAACGATCGATGAAGTGTCGCGCGATTTGAAAGCGGGTGACGAATCCCTGGCCGCTGGAAGGAACGTTCCAGTCACGCGCAATTTTCGTGGCGTATTCCTCGGTTAATACCGGATAGAAAATCGGTTGTTCTGGCAGCCGCGGTGGGAAAGCGCGCATGCCCGATTGGCAGATTAATTCGAGCTCTTTTGGACCAACCGGGCGCCAAAGCGTGAGTGTTGCTTCCGTGGAAGGCATCGTCGGTCCAAGGATCACGAAAAGAACGCGATCTTTTCGGTCTGGCTCATGCGCCGGATCGGCGCCAGCGGATCGGGCCGGGAGGCGCGCGGCCGCTGCACAATGCCGTTCGCGATCAGGCTTGAGCCGAGCGAGGGCTCGGTCTCGGGCAGCGGCGCCGGAACGGATATGGCGTCAGGCGCGGGCGGCCTTGGGACAGAAATTGCCTCAGGCGCGGGTGGCCCCTGGAGCGGGGTCACCACCGGCAGTGCGGAAGCGGTGGCCGGAGCGCCGTTGGCTTTGCGCGTCTCCGGGAAGGTCACGTCGATTTCGTAAGCGGCCGCGCTGGACGGGACCTCTTCGGCATCCGGCTCCTCGATCGGCTCCTCAATTACCTTGGCCTGGAACTGGCTCTGATGAACCTCGTTCGCGTGGCTCTCTTGGATCTGATCCTCGTAGATCTGGGCGTCCTCGGGCTCGTAGGCCGCATCGGTGTCGGGTGCGGCCATCTCCATCGCCACCATATCGAGCAGGGCCTCGTCATGGGCATCGAAGGCATCGCGCGGCTCGCCGGCGTCATCGGCCGCCGCAGCGTCCTCAGCGGCCATCATGACCGGGGCCTGATCGGCGACAGCGGATTCGACGGGCACGGCTTCAGCTTCGGGCGCGATGATGGCCGCGGACACGGTCTCGGCAGGCGCGTCCGGCTCCTCGGCCGTGACTTCGGCTTGCACAAGCGCGACCGGTTCGGGCTCGGCGGCTTGCGGCGGTCCCGCCTCGGTGACCGGCGCGGCGGACGCCGGCGCCTCGCTGGCGTCGAAGGCTGCGAGTCTCTGCTCGATCTGATCGAAAGCGCCGGTCAGGGCACGCGCCAGATCGGCCGGCGCCATCTTTGCGGCGGCGCCTTCGATGGCCGTGACTTGCGAATCGATCAGGTCGCAAATCCGGCCGTCCGCGCCGATTTCGCGCAGCCGCCAGGCGATCTCGCGGATGACGCGGGCGCCCTTGCGCACCGGCATCAGATTCTGTTCCAGCGCCAGATCGGCGACCGCGGCTTGCGCCGCCTCGCGCGCCTGCATCAGCGCATCGCGAAGCGATTCCAGCGCCCGGTCGAGCAGCGGATCCCGCTCCGGCTTCTTCGAGGCCGCCAGCGTTTCCTCGATCCGCGCCACGGCGTCCAGCACCATTCTGGTGTCGGCATTGCGATTGCGCTTGGCATATTCGCCGAGAAACCACCGCCCCCGCGAGGTCTCCATGAACGCTTCCTGGATAGCGTCGTAATCCGCCTCGCTCGGCTGGGCCGCGCGCGCGGAAATCGGGGACAGGGCGAATGCGTCGTCGGCCATGGCTAACTCATCGAGCGGTCCGATTCCGACATTTGCATCCGTTCTCAGCAGGCACTTTTGCAAATGATGGAATCAAAGGACCGCTCGCAAATATAGGATTGCAGTGGAGCTTTGGATTTGACATTCGCCTTTCGGGTACGTGGCTGATCCGCTCCACTGGAGCAAATCATCGCGGGTTAGGCTAACGATCACCATGATATCGCTCGAATCGCAATTGAATTGATGCCGTCCGAATCACAAATCCCCATCGCATCTTCGCAAGGATCGCGGCGATTCGCCCGCCGTCTGGCGCTGTTTTACGCCGCGATCTTCGCCCTGTTCGGCTGCCAGTTGCCGTTCTTTCCGGTATGGCTGCGGGCAACCGGTATCGATGCGGCCTGGATCGGGCTGATATCGGCGGTTCCCGCCGTGACCCGATTCACCGTCCTGCCCATTTTGACGAGCCTTGCCGAGCGGCATGCCGCGGTGCGCGGCGCCATGATCGCGACCGCTATCGTCACGGCGTTCGGTTTTGCCATTGTCGGCACCCAGCATCTGCCATTCGCCGTGTTCCTCGCCTACGCGGTAACGGCGGTCGCGTGGACGCCGACACTACCGCTGACAGATGCCTACGCATTGCGTGGCGTGGTGCGATACCGCCTTGATTACGGACCAATGCGGCTATGGGGCTCGGCGGCCTTTATCGTCGGTGCGCTCGGCTGCGGCTGGCTGGTCGACCTGATCGAGGCGAGGCATCTGATCTGGATCATTGCGGGCGTCGGCGCGCTCGGCGCCGTGGCCAGTTTCGGCCTGAAGCCGCTCGATGGCATCAAGGCCCATGCTTCGGCGCCGCAAGGCTCGACCGCCTTGCTGCGCGATCGCGGATTTCTCGGCATCATCGCCGCGTCCGCCCTGATTCAAAGCAGCCATTCAACCTATTACGTGTTCGGCTCGATCACCTGGCAGGCCGCTGGCTTCGGCGGCTTGACGATTGCAGCGCTTTGGACGTTCGGCGTGATCGCCGAGATCGTGGTGTTCGCGATCTCGCCGCGCTTTACGCTGCAACCGTCCACGCTGGTCATGATCGGAGGGATCGGCGCCGTGGCGCGTTGGCTGATCACCGCGCAGGAGCCGCCGGTTGCGGCGCTCGTCCTGGTCCAGCTCGCGCACGGCATGAGCTACGGGCTGACGCAACTCGGTACGATGGGATTGATGGTGCGCCATGTGCCGGTCCCGGTCATCACGCGCGCGCAGGGCTACCTTGCGGCTTGCAGCGGCATCGTCTCTTCCAGCGCCTCGATCGTGTCGGGCATGCTCTACGCACGCTACGGCCATGGCGCGTATTACGCGATGGCCATCATGGCGTTATCGGGCGTGGCCGTCATGAGGATGGCGAGCAGCTTCTTGAAGGCTCAGCCCCACAGCGCCGCCTCAGGCGGATAAACCAGGCTGCCGTCGTAGCGCAGGCCGCGGTCGCGGTCGCGCTTGAGCAGCAGCGGTCCGTCGAGGTCGATGAAACGGGCCATTGGCGTCAGCAGCATCGCGGGCGCCATCGAAAGCGAGGTCGCCACCATGCAACCCACCATGATGCCAAAGCCCTGCGCGGTTGCCGCGTCCGCCATCGCGAGCGCCTCGGTCAGTCCGCCGGTCTTGTCGAGCTTGATGTTGACGGCGTCATAACGTTCGCGAAGCCCGCTCAAGGAAGCCCGATCATGCACGCTTTCGTCGGCGCAAACCGCAATCGGCCGCCTGATATTGGCGAGCGGCCCGTCCTGGCCGGCGGGCAACGGCTGTTCGACCAGTGTCACGCCAGCTTGCGCGCAGGCGGCAAGATTTTGCGCGAGATTGGCTTCGCTCCAGGCTTCATTGGCATCGACGATGAGCTCGGAATCAGGCGCGGCCTTGCGCACGGCCGCAATTCGCAAGCCATCGCCGTCGCCGCCGAGCTTGACCTTGAGAAGCTTGCGGTGCGCGGCCTTGGCGGCCGCCGCCGCCATCGCCTCCGGCGTGCCAAGTGAAATGGTGTAGGCCGTCACACAGGGCACGGGCGCGGCCCGGCCGAGCCGGTCCCAGATGCGTCTGTTGCCTTGTTTGGCCTCGAGGTCGAGCAGGGCGCAGTCGAGCGCATTGCGGGCAGCGGACGGGCGCATCGCCGATTGCAAGGCGAGCCGGTCAAGCCCACCACCGATGGCATCCGTCATGCCAAGGATGGCCTCAAGCGTTGCCTCCGGCGTCTCGCCGTAGCGGGGATAGGGTACGCATTCGCCGCGGCCGGTCAGATGGCCGTGGGTCACTTCCGCCACGACCACGACCGCTTCGGTTTTGGCGCCGCGGCTGATGGTGAAGTTGCCTTCAATCGGCCAACGTTCGATTCTCGCTTCAAGCGTTGGCACTTTCTCGGAAGTCATTTTAATATCTAACCAATTCTCTGAACCGTCCGGCCGCGCCGTGTTACACAAGTGTACCAGATCGCATTCGGACGTTCCTCTTCAAGTGAGATCTCAGGACAAGGCGCAGGAGCTGGAATCGTGAACGGCGACCCGACATTGGAGCGTATCGCAAGAGGCAACGGCCTTGCGCTGTGCGCAGCCGGCCCCTGGACCGCGCGCTTTGCCTCCGAACTCGAAGACATGGTCTCCGAGGCCGAGCGGCTGAAGGGACGGGCCGCGAACGTCTTCATCGACGTCTCGCAGATCTCCAAGCTCGACACTTTCGGGGCGTGGCTGATCGAGCGGTTGCGCCGCAGCCTGACCCAGGGCGGTATCGAAGCCAAGATTGCAGGGTTGTCGGCGGATTATTTGACCCTGGTCGAGGAGGTGCGCCGCGTGAAGGCCGTTCCGGCGGCCGAAGTCCCGGCGGTGACCATTACGGGCATTCTCGATCAGGTCGGCCGCAGCGTCGCCAGCGTCGGCGGCACCATCCTTGGCCTCGTCGACATGCTGGGAGCGGTGCTCGCCGCAAGCTGGCATGTGTTCACCCATCCGAGGAGCTTCCGCTTGACATCGACCATCCACCACATGGAGCAGGTGTGCTGGCGGGCGGTGCCGATCGTCGTGCTGATCACGTTTTTGATCGGTTGCATCATTTCCCAGCAGGGCATCTTCCACTTCCGCAGGTTCGGCGCCGATATCTTCGTGGTCGACATGCTCGGCGTGCTGGTGCTGCGCGAGATCGGCGTGCTTCTGGTCGCGATCATGGTGGCGGGCCGCTCGGGCAGCGCCTATACCGCCGAGCTTGGCTCAATGAAGATGCGCGAGGAAATCGACGCGCTGCGCACCATGGGCTTCGATCCGATCGAGGTGCTGATCCTGCCGCGAATGCTGGCGCTGGTGCTGGCGCTGCCGATCCTGGCCTTTCTCGGCGCGATCGCGGCGCTTTACGGCGGCGGCCTGGTCGCCTGGCTTTATGGCGGGGTTGACCCCGAAGCCTTTCTGTTGCGATTGCGCGATGCGATTTCGATCGATCACTTCACCGTCGGGCTGATCAAGGCGCCTGTCATGGCCGCGGTAATCGGCATCGTCGCCTGCGTCGAGGGGCTCGCGGTGCAGGGCAGCGCCGAATCGCTTGGCCAGCACACCACGTCCTCGGTCGTGAAGGGAATCTTCTTCGTGATCGTGATGGACGGCGTGTTCGCGATCTTCTTTGCCTCGATCGGGATGTGACGATGACGATCCAGGTGCAGAGCCAACTTCCGAGCCAAGGTCTGAACCAGGTGCAGATCCGGCAACAGGACGCGATCATCCGCGTGCGCGACATCTCGGTGCAGTTCGGCAAGACACGCGTGCTCGACGGGCTCGACCTCGACGTCAAGCGCGGCGAGATCCTGGGCTTTGTCGGACCGTCGGGCGCCGGCAAGTCGGTGCTGACGCGCACCATAATCGGGCTGGTGCCGAAGGTCTCGGGCCGCATCGAAGTGTTCGGCGTCGACCTCGACGCGGCAAGCTCGTCCGAAAGGCGCGCGGTGGAGCGGCGCTGGGGCATCCTGTTCCAGCAGGGCGCGCTGTTCTCCTCGCTCACAGTGCGGCAGAACATCCAGTTTCCGGTGCGCGAATATCTGAACGTCAGCCAGCGCCTGCTTGACGAGATCACCATCGCCAAGCTCGTGATGGTCGGCTTGCGTCCCGAGGTCGCCGACCGTTTCCCTTCCGAACTCTCCGGCGGAATGATCAAGCGCGTGGCGCTGGCGCGCGCGCTCGCGCTCGACCCGGAACTTGTGTTTCTGGATGAGCCGACTTCCGGCCTCGATCCGATCGGCGCCGGCGACTTCGACGAACTGGTCCGGACCCTGCAGCGGACTTTGGGCCTGACCGTTTTCATGGTAACCCACGATCTCGACAGCCTTTATACAGCGTGCGACCGCATTGCCGTTTTAGGGAACGGTAAGATCATTGCCGCAGGATCGATGGCCGACATGCAGGCCTCGCAGCATCCCTGGCTTCGGGCCTACTTCCACGGCAAACGCGCCCGCGCGGTCATGGGATAGTCCACAAGTTCATTTTTTGCCCCCAATTTCGGCTATTGGGCGTATTTTGGTGGGTTTCGGAGTTCAGTGATGGAAACGCGGGCGAATTACGTTCTGATCGGATCGTTCACGCTTGCCGTGATCGCCGCCGCGTTCGGATTCGTGCTCTGGTTCCAGAGCCTGCACACCACCAAGCTGCGCAGCCCGTTGCGAATTGTTTTCGAAGGTCCGGCGGCTGGCCTGCGTAATGGCGGCAGCGTCAATTTCAATGGTATCAGGGTAGGCGAGGTCGTCTCGGTGAAGCTCGACAACCCGCGTCGCGTGGTCGCACTGGCGATGGTCGAGAACAACGCGCCGGTGCGCAAAGACACCCTTGTCGGGCTCGAATTCCAGGGCTTGACCGGTGTGGCTGCGATTTCGCTGAAAGGCGGCGAGGAGGGCGCGCCGCCGGTTCCGCTCGGCGAGGACGGCATTCCGGTGCTGACCGCCGATCCGAACGCGCTCCAGGACGTCACCGAGGCGATCCGCGGCACCTTGCAGAACATCAACCGCGTGGTTGCGGAGAACCAGCAGGCGGTGAAGAACTCGCTGCACAATCTGGAAACCTTTACCGGGGCGCTGTCCCGCAACGCCCAGAAGATCGACGACGTCATGGCCAAAGTCGACGGCGTCATGGGCAAGGCTGACAATCTGATGCTCGGCCTCAACCGGCTCGCCGGCGGCAAGGACGGCGGCGAGTTGTTCCTGACGGTGCAGTCGATCCGCGAACTCGCGGAAGATTTCGACAAGCGTTCCGGCGCGCTGATGGCGGACGGACGGCGCACGCTCGGCGATATCAGCCGCGCGGTGAACAATCTCGACCGCAACCCGACGCGGCTATTGTTCGGCGCCAGCAGTTCGACATCGCCGGCTGCCGCTTCGGCCTCGACGCCGACCCCGCCGCCGGCGCAGGGGCGGCGGTAGACACGAGCGAAATGGAGAATAGTGAGTAGCGTGTAGCATCGATCGCCCGAAATCTCGCTAGGGGAAACAAAAAACGGAGGCCTTGAGGCCTCCGTTTTCATTTCCGCTACTCGTTATTTGCGCTTCGCGACACTGGCTTGCGCGCACGTTTGTTGCTCCTGCGCTGTCGCTGCGCCGCGAGCCATCGCGCCATATGGCGATCCTTGTTGGCATAGTAGGCCCAACCTTGCGCCGTACCGCCCCATCGATAATCCTTGATGGTCATATCGATGCCGCGGTCGATGACAAACTGCATCGATTCGTAGGTTCCGCTGGAAATCAGGTGGTGCAGCAGGCTCGCCGGTTCGTGCGAGCTCCATCGGGTGTTGATGTCGGCGCCGTGCGCGAGCAGGAAGTCTGCCACCTCGAAGTGATCGTTGGTGACCGCGAAAGCGAGCGCGACGTCGAGCACCTGCTGGGTCGCCGGCGGATCCCAGGCGAGATGGCCCCGTGCGCGCGGGTCGTTGAAGGGATAATGGTTGCGAAGATCGTCCACCGGCGCGCCGGATTCGTTGAACCAACGCTTGACGCGCGCGAGATCGCCCATGCCCGCGGCATGCGGCAGGTCGTCGGGAAGCGGCCAGATGCGGGTAAGCAACGGCACCAGGTGGGTGCGTTTGTAAGTGAACGCGAACTCGATGGCTTGAGATGGCGGCGGCGGCCGATGCCGCAGGATCGCGGGATCAAGGTCGAGGAAGGCGGCGAGAATTTTGCCGCGATCGTTTGCCGCTGCGAGTTCAACGAGCCGGTTCTGTACGCCGATCCAGTTGTCGCCCAATAGCCACGGCGCGTGTTGCAACTGGCTTGTGAACGTCGCCGGATCGTCATCGTGAATCGCGCGGATGACCCGTTCGATGACGTAAGCCTTCCACGGGCCTGCCTCGATCGCATAAGAAGGCCTATGCTCGGTGAAATAGGCGACGAAGGCGCGGCGGCCGGGATTTTCGTCCACGTGTCGGCCGAGTTC
>NZ_DASSRP010000029.1:0-15736 GCF_035701725.1 Bradyrhizobium sp. | reverse complement strand
CCCTTGGGAATCGTAAGATCGACCGCCGCCAGCGCCTCGACTTCGTCGTCGCCAACGGCGAAACGCTTGGTGACGCCGCGGACGGTCAGCAGTTCCTGATGTCCGTTACTCACGATGTTGCGGGCTCCAGCTCAGAAGACGATTGCTGATCGCAACGATGATGCGGTCGGTGACGAAGCCGCAGGCGCCGATCACGATCATGCCGGTGATCACAAGATCGGTGCGCGACAGCGTGCGGCCGTCCATCACCACGGAGCCGAGGCCGGTCGGGACGCCGGTCATCTCGCCGACCACGATCAGGATCCAGGCGAAGCCGTGCGCGACCCGGAGCCCATTGAAGATCGCCGGCAGGGAGGCGGGCAACACGATCTGCCGGAACAGGCCCGTGCCGCCGCAGCCGAGCATGGAGGCCGCCTCGAACAGCTTTGGATCGATCGAGCGCACGCCAAACATGGTGTTGAGCAGGATCGGATAGAACGCGCCGAGAAAGACCAGGAAGATCGCCGCGTTGGGTCCGAGGCCGAAAAAGATCATCGAGAGCGGCAGCCATGCCGTGACCGGAATTGGCCGCAACACCGAGATCGTGGGATCGAGCAGTTGCCGCAGCACCTTGATGCGTCCGAGCATCATGCCCAGGGGAATGCCGATCAGCGCGGCGAGGAAGAAGCCGCCATAGACGCGCTGCATCGATTTCCAGATGTGGGTCAGGATCGTGCCGCTGAAGGCGTCGTCATAGATGCCGCCGAAGCTGAAGTCGTACATCATCACCGCGACCTGGTACGGGCTCGGGATCAGCCGCGTACCCGTGATCGCGACCGCCCGGTCCCAGATCAGGATCAGGAGCAACGGAAAACCCGCGCCCAGCACGAGGGCGCGCAGCGTCTCCAGTTGCTGGCGCTTTCGGCGCGCGAGCGCTGCAGCCGGCACGCTAGTGTCCACTTTCCGAAGTTCGTGTTCCACCTCAGCGCTCACCATTCACGAACTTCGGAAAGTAATGGACACTGGCAAGCTTACGATTCTAGTGCCGCTTTTCCATTTGAAGTTCCTGAACGAAATTTGCCGCCCGCAACGCAGGAACTTCAAATGGGCGGCACTGGAGCCGTCGGGCAGGGTGGTGACGTGGTCGCTCACGTGGCGGGCGCGCCTTACATGAACTGTTCGGTGATCGCGTGCGCCATGTCGGGCGCCTGACGGACCTGCTTCTTCTCGACCATCAACTCGCTATAGGCCTTGGCGCGGTCGATGAAGTTCTGGTCGATCTTCCAGGTCAGTTCGACATTCGGCACCGCCTTCTCGATCGAAGCGCGCTGCTGGCCGAGCTTCTGCATCGCGACCTCGATCATCTCCTCGGGGTGCGCCATCGCGTAGTCGGTCGCCTTCTTGTGCATGTCGATGATCATTTTGAGCCGTTCGGGATTTTCCTTGATCAGCTTTTCGCTGGCCGAGAGGATCATGTTGAGCGAGCCGATCGGCGTCGAATAGGGATACTCGACCAGCCGGCCGGTGCCGTTGGCAAGGCTGATGCCGGGGCCGGGCTCGGCGCCGACATAGGCATCGACATCGCCGCGGGCGAGCGCGGCGGGCATGTCGCTGAACGACAGCCGGATCGGCTGGATGTCCTTGATCGACATGCCTTCGGCCTTCAGCCGCTCGAGGATCACGACTTCCTGGGTCGAGCCCGGGAAAATCGCGACGCGCTTGCCCTTCAGGTCCTTGATCGTCTTGATGTCGGATTTGGCGTCCGCAATGATGCCCATGCCGCGATTGGTCGCGGCCGCGACGATCACGACGGGCTCGCCGGCCGCGGCTCCGAGCAGGAAGGCTGCAATGCCGTGGATGCAGGTATCCACGGTCCCGGTCAGCACCGCATTCTTGCCGTCGGTCGGGCTTTCGAAGGGAACGACCTCGATCTTGTAGCCGGGTGGCGCGAACTTCTCGTAGAAATACGGGGTGATGCCGTGGATGAGCTTCAGCGTGCCCACCCGCAGAACCTTGTCATCTGCGCTGGCGTTTGGCGCAGACATCACGAACGAGAAGATTACAAGCAAGATGGGCAACAGGCGGGGCAATAGCGACGCAGCGGGCATGGCAATCCTTTCAGCCAACTCGACCTCAATTTTTTACCCGGCGACCGCACCCTATACAGGAAGCGTCCCGTTGAGGGAACTGTCGATTGTTCAAGGGGGTAAGACACCCCCCGCGGCGAGGGCGATGGCGTCAGCCCTGCGGTAACCTTGCCGGTTAAATCCACTGGAATTGACGGTTTTGTTGCCTAAATAATCAACGTGGGCGGGTAATCGGCTGAGGGAGGCCGTGATGGTCTTGAATCGCGCATTGCTGACCGGTGCGGCTCTCGTGCTTTTCGCACTGACGGCGCTAGCTTCGAGCGGCGCCTCCGCGCAGCAATATCGCGCGGACGAATTTCTCAATCTCGATCTGTCCCGCGCCGTGCTTTCGCCCAAGCCGTTGGGGCCCGCTGCCAGCTTCGCACCGGGTCCGCTGGACGTGACGATGGATCGCGGCAAGGAGGCGACGGCACCGGCGAGCGCAGAATTGGTTGTCGACCCCAAGACCGTGCCGGCGGCCACGGTCCATGCCGAGAAGGCTGCGACGTCGAAGGCGGCAACCTCTGCTGCGCGGGTCGCTCGCGCTCGCGTCGAGCGCGCGGCGCCGCATAAGTCGCATACGTTGGTCGCGCTCCACGGACGAAATCCCATGGAGGCGCAGGCCCGCGATACCAGCGTTCAGGTCTGGCCCTGCCGGTCCGGCGGCATCTGCAACTGGAAGCGCTAGGCAAGCGCTGGCGCCGAGCGCGCGAGAGGCCGGAGCCGCATGACGCCATCTTGATTTGGGCATCCCGGCGCGGGCACATTATCAGCGGCCGCGAGTTGGTTTGCGCAACCATTTCAGCTCAGTCGTTTCGCTCGCCTACATGGCTCGGATCAGGGCCGTCAGCCTTCGGAGTTCGTCTCAATGGAACAACTACAAACGCAGGGGATCAACCTGCCGCGCCTTGGTCTTGGTACCTACCGCATGCAGGGCGATGCGTGCCGTGCCGCGGTCGAAAGCGCGCTCGCGCTCGGCTATCGCCACCTCGACACCGCGGAGATGTATGGCAACGAGGACGCGATCGGCGCTGCGATCGCAGCCTCCGGCGTCGCTCGCAGGGATCTGCACGTCACCACCAAGGTCTGGAACGAGAATCTGTCGCCGGATGCGATCCGTCGCGCCTTCGACGCCAGTCTGAAGAAACTGAGGCTCGATCAGATCGATCTTTACCTCGTGCACTGGCCGGCGCCGAACATGAACCTGCCGGCGATGTTCGAGACGTTGATGAAGCTGAAGCAGGAAGGCCGCGCACGTGCGATCGGCGTTGCCAACTTCAACGTCGCGCTCCTGAAGAAGGTCGTCGAAGAGATCAAGGCGCCGATCGCCTGCAACCAGGTCGAGTATCACGTGATGCTCGACCAGACGGCCTTGCGGAAATATCTCACCGCAAAATCCATTCCGCTGGTGGCTTACTGCCCGCTCGCGCAAGGACGCGCGGCCTCGAACGAAACGCTGATCGCGATCGGAAAAAAGCACGGCGCGAGTGCGGCGCAGGTTGCGCTGAAATGGCTCTTGGATCAGGACGGTGTGGCGGCAATCCCGAAGGCCTCGCGCAGCGAAAGCCAGCGCGCCAACCTGGAGGCCTTGAATATCGGGCTCGATGACGAAGACCGTCAAGCGATTGCGAACCTTCCCAAAGACCGGCGCTGCGTAAACCCTGGCTTTGCGCCGGCGTGGGATTGATCTTTCATCGAGAAGAAGAATGGCCCCTGGCGAGGCCAGGAGGCCATTCCTGTGTCGGCCTTATGACTTAGTCGCGCTGCTTGATCACGACGCGGTCGTGGCCATGATGGTACCAGCCGTGATGCCAGCCACGATCCATGTGGTGGCGGCCGTGCTTGATGATGATCTTCTCGGCATTGGCAACCGACGGCGCCGCGACCGCAATCGCACAAACAGCGGCAACAATATAAGCAAGCTTCTTCATGATCTCCTCCTCCTCCTTCGAAGTGGAGATTAAACTTCACAGCAAGAAGGAACGTTCCGCGCAAATTCGAGGAGAATTCTGAATGACTATTCAGCTTCGAAAACGTTCCGCAGAACGCAGCTGAATTTCAGTCGATGATCGCCTGATAGACCAGCGCGTTGATCTTCTGCCGATAGTGCCAGCGAACAGGGCCGGGTGCGGCCGACATGTAGACCACGGCAAGCTCCTGCTTCGGATCGGCCCACCAGTCGGTGCCGCTGGCGCCCGGCCAGGAAAACTGGCCAACCGAGCCCATCATCTTGACCACGCCCGGTGTGATGCGAACCGCAAGCCCAAGCCCGAAGCCGTAATCGGCGCGAGTCGGATCGGCATTGCCGATCAGGTTCTTGATGCGGGGGCCGAGCTGATCCGACAGCATGTAGTCGACCGTGCTCGGGCCGAGCAGGCGGGCTTCGCCGCTGCGTCCCTTGCTCATCAGCATCGTCACAAAGCGCAGATAATCCGTCGCGGTGGAAGCCGCGCAGCCGCCGCCGCATTCGAACTTCAGCGGCTGGGTCAATTCGGGACTGCGAACCTGCGGCTTGCCGGTATCGGGATCGGCTGGCAATGGCTTGGCGTAGCGCGCGGCTTGCTCGGGCGAGATCGAAAATCCGGTATCGTTCATGCCGAGCGGCGTGAAGAGGTTGGCCTTGAGATATTGCCCTAGCGTTTGGCCGCTGATCTTTTCGATCGTCAGACCGAGCAGGTCGAGACCGAAGCCGTAATCCCAGACCGTGGCGGGCTGATACAGCAAGGGCAGCGAGGCCAGTTTGTCGAGGAACGCCGCGCCATCATATTCGCGCGAGGCGTCGCTGCTGGCGGCCGGATACATCTTGTGCACAAGCGTATTGCCGCGGCCGCCATAGATGATTCCCGAGGTGTGCCGCATCAGGTCCTGGATCGTGACCTGCCGATCGGCCGGCACCGTCTCGGTGGTGGGCTCCCCATTGGCATCGCGCGCGGCGACCCGCATCTCGGCAAATTTCGGAAAGTACTTGGACAGCGGATCGCCGATCAGAAGTTGTCCGTGCTCATAGAGCATCAGCGCGCCGACTGTCGTCATCGGCTTGGTCATGGAGGCGATATTGAAAATCGTGTCGGTGGTCATGGCGACACCGGCCGCCTTGTCGCGCCAGCCATAGGCATCGAGCGCCACAAGCTTGCCATGCCGCGCAATCGCGATCACGGCGCCGGGAATGCGCCCGGCGGCGATATCGGCCTTCAGCACCTGCCCGATGAGCGCCAGCCGTTCGCTGGACATGCCGACTTCCTCGGGCTTGGCGCGGGGCAGGTCGGCGGCAAAAGCCGCCCCGCAGGTCAGGTAACCGAATGCAAAAGCGAGGCAGCGAAAGCGGATCATCGTGGCGTCTCCCGTTCGGGGCTCTGTTTGGCCTTTAGGCCAGACTAGGCCAACAACCGCGCTGCGACCAGCCGTCGTCGACGCGGGCGCCACCTGCGGCTTGCGCAAACGCGCCGGCCGTCGCATCATCGGCCAATAAGAAAAACTTTTGGGGGAGACACCATGCCCGAACTGTCACGCCGTCATTTTCTGGCCGGTACGGCCGCCGCCGCGCTATCGACCTCGCCGGCGATCGCTGCGATGGGCCCGAACGACAAATACGATCTCGTGATCAAGGGTGGCGACGTGCTCGACCCGAGCCAGTCGTTGCGGGGAAAACGCGACATCGGCATCCGCTGGGGCGTGATCGAGGCAGTCGAGGCTGACATTCCGGCTGCGCGCGCCGCCAAGACCATCGATGCGTCGGGCAAGCTCGTCACGGCGGGCCTCGTCGATCTGCATTGCCACGTTTATCCCTATGGCTCGGCGATCGGCATTCCCGCCGATGAACTCGTGCAATTCCAGGGAACCACGACCGTGGTGTCGGCGGGCGATGCCGGCGTCAACAATCTCGCTGCGTTGCGCCGCTTCATCGTCGCGCAGACGCGGGCGCGGATGTATGCCTTCCTGCATATCGCCAACAATGGTCTTTCCGCTTTTCCGGTCGCCGAGCTCTACAACATCGACAACGCGCAGGTCGAAGCATGCGCGATGGCGCTGGCCGAGAACCCGGATTTCCTGCTCGGCGTCAAGGTGCGGATGTCGGAGAACGTGATCTACAAGCATGGGCTCGAGCCGCTCAAACGCGGCATCCAGGCCTGCGAGATGTGCGGCTGGCCGGCCAAGATGATGGTGCATATCGGCGGGGTCGAGACCAAGGAGTTGATGTCGCAGATTCTCGACCTGCTGCGGCCGGGCGATGTTCTGACCCATTCCTATTCGGGTTTTCTCAACAATGCGGGGGTGGCGACCAACATCGTGCAGGACGGCAAGCTGTTGCCGGCGGCGCTCGCAGCCAAGCAGCGCGGCGTCATCTTCGATGTCGGCCATGGTGGCGGCAGCTTCGATTTTACGGTCGCGGAGGTCGCGATCCCGGGCGGCTGCACGCCGGATACGATCTCGTCGGACATTCACGTCTTCTCGGGCAATTCGCCCGGCATGCCGTATCTGCCCAACGTCATGAGCAAGTTCATGCTGCTTGGCTTCTCGCTGGAGCAGGTGGTCGCGATGGCAACCATCGCGCCGGCCAAGATCATCAACCGCGCGCCCAAAATCGGCACGCTGCAGGTCGGCGCGCCCGGCGATGTCTCGATCATGGACGTGGTGGAGGGGCCCGTCACCTTTGTCGACACCCGCAACAACAAGCGCGACGGCAAGGTCCAGCTCAAGCCGGTACAGACCGTGATCAACGGCGTGCCGTTCGGACGGCCTTATCAGGCGCCGTTTGCGGTGAGGTAACAGCCATCGGTCGAAGCGGCCGTTTTCTGCCTGACGGCGTGAGCGGCCACCAGCCATGACGTCCGGGCGGATAGCGCGGCGGCGCCGACCAGTGCGGCGGCGGCGATCAGCGAAGCCAGGCGGAAATCGCCAAGCCGCTCGGACAGGAAGCCCGCCACCACCGGCCCCGCGATCTGTCCGAGGCTGAAGCTCGCGGTCATGCGACCGAGTGCCTGCTGCGAATTGCCGGCGGCGAGCGTCCGTCCGGCCACAAAGCCGAGCGCAGTGATGCCCATGAAGGTCCCGCCCAATAGCAGCGTCGCCACCGCGATGCCGGGGACGGTGACCCACTCGACGCTGGCCGCGACGCCGAGTGCTTCGAGCGCGCAGGCAAGTGCGAAGGCGTTGAATATGCCGATCCGCTGACCGAGCCAGCCCCAGACCGAGACCGAGGGGATCGCCGCCAGCCCGAAGATGATCCAGACCCAGGGCTCGAGAACGTTGACGTTGGCGGCCAATCGCACGATCGCAATCAGGAATGTCGCCGTGATCACGTAGCCGAAGCCAAACAGGCCATAGGCCAGGATCATCGCGCCGATGCCCGGCGGCGAAGTCTGCGCCTTCGCGACCTGCGGCCTGGCCGCGATGTCCCGGCTGTGCGGGATCAGGATCGCAGCCATTACCGTTGCCGACGCGGCGAGCACGCCGGCGCCGATCCACAGATGCGTCCAGCCCGCGTTCCAGAGCAGCATGGTCGAGACCGCGAGCGCGGAAAGCATGATGCCAAGGCCGACGCCGGCAAAATGAACCCCAGACAGTGAGTGACGTCCGGACAACGCGAGCTGCTCCAGAACCAGCGTCGAGGCGCATACGATGACGAAAGCGCTCGCCGCGCCGCCGATAAAGCGGAGCGCGACAAAGAAAACGATGTTCGACGACAGCGCCATCGCCGCCGTCGCAATCGAGCTCGTCACCAAGGCGGCCACCAACCACCATCGTGGGCGTGCGGCGGCAAACGGCAGGCTCGCCAGCATGGCTCCGATGAGATAGCCGATGAAATTGGCGGACGCGACGATGCCAGCATCGGACTTGCTCCAGCCGAGCGCGGTCAGCATCACCGGCAGGATGGGCGTATAGACAAAGCGGCCGATTCCCAGCGCCGCCGCCATGGCGGCTAACCCGCCAAATGCAAGAGCTGCGGAGCGATCGGTTTGTGCTGGGGTTGCCATGGTTGATACCGGTTCGTTCAATTCTAGGATCGGACTAACCCTAGGACGACCGAGATCGCGTCCGGTAACGGTTTGATCTGATAGCGGCTATCACGGGCGGCGATAGCGGGCGGAACTATTCGGCCGCTGCGGTCCGCGTGGTCGCCGGCCGGGCCAGATCGAGGAAGGCACGTAATGCGCTCGATGCATAGGCTTCGCGGCGACGGACGAAGACCGTATCGACCCATTTCGAGGCGTTCGGCAGGCTATGGACACCGACGCGCTTGGGATCCCATACCGAACCGAGCAGCGCCCTCGGCAGCAAGGTAATGCCGAGCCCGGCGCTGACACAGCTGAAGATGGCTTCCAGGGTGCCGAATTCCAGGCAGCGCACGCCAACGATCCCGTGCCGGGCGAGCAGGGCCTCCAGATGCAGCCGATAGGAGCAGCCGATCTTCAGGACGATGATTTTCAGATCCGGTATCGCCGCGATCGCGTCGAAGTCGGTAACGCCTGGAGCCGTCATGATGACCAGTTCTTCCCGAACGAAAGGTTCGGTGATGAGGTCCGGATGGTTCACCGGCCCGCAGACGAAGGCGCCCTCGAGGCTGTGATTGAGAACCTGCTCGATGAGTTCGGCGGTCGTGCCGGTGCGCAAGGTGAGGTCGACGGCGGGATGGGCGCTGGCGAATTCGGCGAGGATCGGCGACAGCCGCAAAGCCGCCGTGGTATCGAGCGAACCGATCACCAGCGGACCGGAGGGTGATCCCTGGTCGGAAACCGCGCGTCGGGCGTCTTCGAGCACGCGCGCGGCGCGGCTCGCAAAGGGCAGCAGCCGCTTTCCCGCCGCGCTCAGCGTCACCCCGCGGTGGGTGCGCTCGAACAACTCGAAGCCGAGTTCGTCCTCCAGCGCCTTGATGCGCGCGGTGACGTTTGACTGGACCGTGTTGAGCTCGGCCGCGGCCTTGTTCATGCTGCCGCAGCGCGCGACGCTTTCAAACACTCTCAGGTCGGCCGCATCCATCGTGAGAGCTCCTTCGGCTCCTCCCGCTCACGCGCGGGATTTCATCTCCACATTGCCAATGCGTGTCGGTACGCCGAACTCCTTGCGGCAAACCTCGGCCAGCGCCGCGATGCCCTCGCGGATCTGCTGATGCGTCGGGCTAGCGAAACACAGCCGTAGACGCGAGCCGGCATAGGCCTTGTCGGTCGACCATTCCGGGCCTGGGTTGATTGAAACGCCGGCCGCAAGCGCGGCCTGATAGAGCTTCAACGTATCGACGTGGTCCGGCAGCTTGACCCAGAGAAAGATGCCGCCCTTCGGCGTCTCGAATTCCGCTGCGGTCCCGAACTGCTCGTTGAGCGCTTCCATCAAGGTATCGAGCTTGGCGCGGAGACCGCGCCGCAACGCCGGCACGTGCGCCTCGAAGTGCGGCGTGCAGTATTCGGCGAGCACCATCTGTTCGAGCGCGCCGCTGCCGGCGTCCGTCTTCAGAGGAAGCATGCGCGACATCACCGTCCACGGTGCGACGATGAAGCCGACGCGCAAGGCCGGCGCGATGGATTTTGAGAACGAGCCGATGTGAATGACATTGGCGCTGTTGCTCAGGGAGTAGATCGCCGATGGACGCTCGCCGTCCCAGACCAGGTCGGCGTAACAGTCGTCCTCGAACACCGGCACGCCGTATTGTTCGGCAAGACGCAAAAGTTCGAGACGCCGCGCCTCCGGCATGACGGTGCCGGTCGGGTTCTGCACGGTCGGGATGGTGTAGATATATTTCGGCGTGACGCCGCGGCGCTTCAGATCGGTCAATACCTCGGCAAGCGCATCCATCCGCATGCCGTCGGCATCGAGGGGAATGCCGATCGTGTTGATCCCAAGCCGTGTCAGCCGGTTCAGCGTGCCCTGATAAGTGTCGCGCTCGACGATCACGGTGTCGCCGCGGGCGAGCAGGGTCGCGTTGACGAGATCGAGGGCCTGGAGTGAGCCGGAGACGATCAGGATGTCGTCGGCGGTGCAGGAAATGCCGCTGTCGCGTTTCAGTTTCGCAGAGAGAAACTGACGCAAGGGACGGTAGCCTTGCGGGCCGCTTTCCAGCCCGTAGGTCGCAAGCGTCCGGCCCTCTCGCTTGAGGACAGCGTTGGCGGCCTCGATCAGCCCGTCGAGCGGGAGCTGCTCGGGGTCGTTGTTGCCGCCGACAAAGCTGTATTTTGCAAGCCCGGTCCATCGGGCCGCTGCGGCAGGCAGACCAGCCGGCAGCAATGGCGTGAAGTCGAACGGCGTGGCGGTCATAGGCGCCTTTGCTCCCTTGTTCTTGGTTGTATTCGACCTTATTCAAGTAAACGAGCTTTGTCGCCACCACCGCTACGCTGGGAGAGCTTTTCTGCCCTGCATATGGAAGCTGGCGTCGCCAAGCCTGCCGGGCTAAGGCTCGCTGCCTTCGAAACGAGAGACCCAATGGCCGATCCGATCCAGGAAGTATTGCACGCCTTTGCGCATGGCGAGCTTGTCGTGGTTACCGATGATGACGACCGCGAGGGCGAGGGCGACCTGATCGTCGCGGCCTCGTTGTGCACGCCCGAGAAGATGGCGTTCATTATTCGCCATACGTCCGGCATCGTTTGCGCGCCGATCACGCAGGAAGACGCGCGTCGCCTGCGGCTCGACCCGATGGTGGCGCATAACGATTCCAGCCACACCACCGCATTTACCGTCTCGATCGACTACAAGCCGGATGGCGGCACGGGTATTTCGGCCGAAGAACGCGCCTCCTGCTGCCGCGCGCTTGCCAACCCCAATGTCGGAGCCAACGATTTTGCCCGGCCCGGCCACGTGTTTCCGTTGATCGCACGTGACGGTGGCGTGCTGCTGCGTTCCGGTCATACCGAGGCTGCGGTCGATCTTTGCAAGCTGAGCGGTCTGCCGCCGGTCGGCGTCATCAGCGAACTGATGAACGACGACGGCTCGGTGATGAAGGGCCTGCAGGTAGCGCAGTTCGCCAAGGAGCATAAGCTCAAGCATGTCACGATTGCGGAGCTGATCGCCTACCGCCAGGCGCGGGAGAAGCTGATTGAGCGGGTTTCAAGCTTCACCGTTGATAGCCCGATCGGCCCGATGCAGGGTTTTGCCTATCGTTCGCCTTTCGATTCGATCGCGCATGTCGCCTTTGTCTATAACGGAGTTGGCGACGGCAGGAACGTGCTGACGCGCTTCCACAAACCTAACATCGTCAGGGATATCTTCACCGGGCCTAAGCACATGCAACTGGTGCTGGAACGCTTCAAGAAGAACGGCAGCGGCGTGATGGTCTATCTGCGCGACGGTGCGGCCGGCGTTCCGGTGGCTCCGCTGCCCGAGGAGAAGACCGCGGAGGCCGACCGCAACCGGCAATGGCGTGAAGTTGGCGTCGGCGCGCAAATCCTGCGCGATCTTGGCGTCACCTCGATCCGGAACCTGAGTTCGTCGCTGCACGACTACAAGGGGCTTTCCGGCTTTGGCATCGAGATCGTCTCGAACGAGCCGCTCGAAGGATAGCCCTTGTCCTCTCGGAATCGTATCATTTTGAGATCGCCTCCCGGAATGACGGCAGCAGCGATTTGCGCTCTTGCCCGTGGCGCATTAAAATAAATTCAATGTTGTGAAAGGATTTTCCATGAGCGTGCGCCCTCAGGCCAAGGACAAACCGTCGCCCGTCAATTTCCAGTGGGACGACCCGTTCCTGCTCGACGATCAACTCACCGAAGATGAGCGGATGATCCGCGATACCGCACGTGCCTATGCGCAGGACAAGCTCCTGCCGCGCGTGACCAAGGCTTATCTCGAGGAGAAGGTCGACCGCGATATCTTCCATGAGATGGGCGAACTCGGCCTGATCGGCATTACGCTGCCGGAAGAATATGGCTGCGCCAATGCAACCTATGTCGCCTACGGGCTGGTGGCCCGCGAGATCGAACGCGTCGATTCCGGCTATCGCTCGATGAATTCGGTGCAGTCATCGCTGGTGATGCATCCGATCTATGCCTATGGCGACGAGAACCAGCGCAAGAAGTACCTGCCCAAGCTCGCCACCGGCGAATGGGTCGGCTGTTTCGGCCTGACCGAGCCCGATGCCGGCTCCGACCCCGGCGGCATGAAGACGCGTGCGGAGAAGACCTCCGACGGCTACCGGCTGACCGGCTCAAAGATGTGGATTTCCAATGCGCCGATCGCCGACGTGTTCGTGATCTGGGCGAAGTCCGCCGAGCACAACAACCAGATCCGTGGCTTCATCCTCGAAAAAGGCATGAAGGGCCTCTCCGCCCCAAAGATCGGCGGCAAGCTCTCGCTTCGCGCCTCCGTCACCGGCGAAGTCGTGATGGATGGCGTCGAGGTGCCGGAGAGCGCGCTGCTGCCCAACGTTTCCGGCCTCAAGGGTCCGTTCGGCTGTCTCAACCGTGCGCGTTATGGCATTTCATGGGGCGCGATGGGAGCTGCGGAGGACTGCATGCACCGTGCGCGGCAATACACGCTGGACCGCAAGCAGTTCAACAAGCCGCTCGCCGCAACCCAGCTCGTGCAGAAGAAGCTCGCCGACATGCAGTCGGAGATCGCGCTCGGCCTGCAGGCTTCATTGCGGGTCGGACGGCTGATGGATGAAGGCAAGATGGCGCCGGAAATGATTTCCATCGTCAAGCGCAACAATTGCGGCAAGGCGCTCGACATCGCGCGCACCGCGCGCGACATGCATGGCGGCAACGGCATCCAGATCGAATATCACGTGATGCGTCATACCGCGAACCTGGAGACCGTGAACACCTACGAGGGCACCCACGACGTTCACGCCTTGATCCTGGGCCGTGCCATCACCGGCATTCAGGCGTTTTCGTAAGCGTCAACCTCATCCTGAGGAGCCCGCGTATCGCGGGCGTCTCGTAGGATGGCCGCAGCAGCCTCATGCTTCGAGACGGCCCTCACGGGCCTCCTCAGCATGAGGATTAGGAACAACAATGTCCGACAACGACGACGTCCCGTTTAACCGCAACTTTCCGCTTGCGCCGGGCGTGATCGAGGAAGTCCGGCCCGGCGTGCGGCGTATCCTCTGCAACAATCCGAGCCCGTTCACCTTTACAGGGACGGTGAGCTACATCGTCGGACGCGGCAAGGTCGCCATCATCGATCCCGGGCCCGACGATGAAGCCCATGCGAAGGCGCTGCTCGCGGCGGTCGCCGGCGAGACCGTGACGCATATCCTCGTTACCCATACCCATCGCGATCATTCGGTGAACACGCCGCGGATCAAGTCGGCCACCGGCGCTCCGGTCTATGCCGAAGGTCCCCACCGGGCCTCGCGACCGCGCTTTGAAAGCGAAAAGCACAATCCGGAATCCGGCGCGGACCGCGAATTCCGGCCTGATATTCAGCTCGCAGATGGCGACGTCATCGAAGGTGACGGTTGGAAGCTCCAGGCCGTCGCAACGCCGGGCCATACCGCCAATCATCTCGCGTTCGCCTGGCCCGACCGCAAGTTCCTGTTCGTCGGCGATCATGTCATGGGATGGTCGACCTCGATCGTGGCACCGCCGGACGGGTCGATGGTCGACTACATGGCCTCGCTAGAGAAACTCGCAGGCCGTGACGAAGATCTTTATTTCTCCGGCCATGGTCCGGAAATTTCCGATGCCGCGCGCTACGTGCGCTTTCTGATCCGTCATCGTCAGGCCCGTGAAGCTTCGATCCTGCACCGGCTGTCGAAAGGCGAAGCCGATATTCCGACCATCGTGCGCGCGGTCTACATCGGTATAGACCCGCGCCTGACGCGGGCCGCCGGCTATTCGGTGCTGGCGCATCTGGAGGATCTGGTAGGACGCGGCATCGTCGCGACCGAGGGCGATCCCGTGATCGATGGGACGTACAGATTAGCGAATAGCGGCTAGGGAATAGCGAACAGGGTAACTCTATTCGCTACTCGCCATTTACAATTCGCCTCTCTTTACTTCTTCACGACTTTCGGCGGCGTTTTCGCAGGTGCCGCCGGCTTCTTCGCCGGCTTGAGCGCATCGGCGTCGGCAGCGTTGTTGAGGTCTTCCATCAGCTTGCGAACGCGCGCGGCATTGCTGCCCAGGTCGCTCTCGAAATAGCGCGAGGCGGAGCGGATATCGACCCTCGAATCTTCATCGTCAGGCGAGACGCGGATTGATACGTCCTCCCGGAATCCCATGATCGGCGTGCGCGCCACCGCTTCGATGCGCCCGATGCGGCGCGGCGGCTGGGGTGGGCGCTCGTCGATGACGAGCCACTTGCGGCGATTGACGAGCTGCAGCGTGAGCTCATAGGCGCGCTGCACCGGGAGTTCGAGTTCGACTGTTTCGATGTCGGGATAGGCGATGCGCTGCTGTTCGGCCGAGTAGAGGCCGGCATAGACGGCCGGATTGGCGCCGTCGCCGGTGCGCAAGCGCGCCAATGCCTCGAAGCGTGGCGGGTCGATCGGATCGGTCGTGATGTCGTGGATCGCCGGCAGCTTGCGATATTGCAGGCCGAGATAGGCAGGATAGGCCAGCAGCATGGCGTCGATCAGAAACGCAACCAGAATTCGGCTGACGCCTGTGGCGCCGCTCTGCCAGATTGCGGCCGCCCCGAACAGGCCGAGCACGATCGAGAGGCCGGCACAGGCAAGCGCGCCAAAAAAAGTGGCCAGAGCCGGTTTGATTTCGAGAAAGCCGAACCGGACGATCAGGATCGACACCAGGACCGCCACAACCGAAAATACCGCCAGGTTGCGCGACCACGAGGCGAGGCCAGAGACGGGCTCCGAAAGATAGGGCGCGGAAAACCTGCGGGCCATGGCCTTGATTTCTGCCGGAATTAAGGACGGCCGGGCGGAACCGGCGCATTGAAACCAGTGGTCCGACTGCAACATTCACGCCCGTTCGCAACGGGCGCTTTTGCAAATGTCGCAATCCAAAAGACCATTAGCCGGTGTGAGACCACGAAGCGGCACCGAATTCAAGGGATCGGGCGCCAAAGACTGAGATGGATTGACCCAGCCCTCTCAGCTAGGTCCCGGGGAAACTATACGTCTTGAATTGGTCGCGAAGCGCGGTCTTCAGGATCTTGCCGGTCGCGGTGTGGGGAATGCCGTCGACGAAGACGATGTCGTCGGGCATCCACCATTTGGCGATCTTGCCATCCATGAATTTCAGAATGTCTTCCCGCGTCGCATTCTGCCCCTGCTTGAGCTGGATGATGAGCAGGGGACGCTCGTCCCATTTGGGATGGTGCACGCCGATGACCGCAGCTTCTGCCACCGCCGGGTGGCCGACCGCGAGATTTTCCAGATCGATCGAGGATATCCACTCGCCGCCGGATTTGATCACGTCCTTGGAGCGGTCGGTAATCTGCATGTAGCCATAGCGATCCAGGGTGCCGACGTCGCCGGTATCGAAGAAGCTCTGATCGTCGATGGCGTCGTGATCTTCCTTGAAATAGGCCCGCGCCACCGCGAAGCCCCGTACCTTGATGCGGCCGAAGGTCTTGCCGTCCCACGGCAACGGCTTGTTGGCATCGTCGGTGATTTTCATTTCCACGCCGAAGGGCGTGTAACCCTGCTTCTGCTTGATATCCAACAGCGCGTCGCTGTCCAGATCCGCCAATTGCGGTTTCATCGAGCCGACCGTGCCGAGCGGGCTCATTTCGGTCAT
>NZ_DASSRP010000028.1:0-3362 GCF_035701725.1 Bradyrhizobium sp. | reverse complement strand
AGGTCGTCGGCGCGCGGCATGGTGTAATCCATGAACGACGCCGTCACGAGCTGGCCGTTATCGTCATACACGGCGCCTTCGAGCAGCGCCTGGCCGATGCCCTGCGCGAGCCCGCCATGCACCTGGCCTTCGACCACCATCGGGTTGATCAGCCGGCCGAAGTCATCGGCCGCGACGAAGTTGATGAAAGAGGTTTTGCCGGTCGCCGCATCGACCTCGACTTCGCAGATGTAAGCCCCGGCGGGGAACGTGAAGTTGGTCGGATCGTAGAACGCGCTCTCTTTCAGGCCGGGCTCCATGCCCTCGGGGAGGTTATGCGCGGTATAGGCGGCGAGCGCGACCATCGGCAGCGCCAGCGACTTGTCGGTACCTGTGACCTTGAACTCGCCATTCTCGATGACGATGTCGCCTTCCGAGGCTTCGAGCAGATGGGCTGCGATCTTCTTGGCCTTGGCTTCGACCTTCTCCATCGCCTTGATGATCGCACTGCCGCCGACGGCGAGCGAGCGCGAGCCGTAAGTGCCCATGCCGAACTGCACCTTGTCGGTATCACCATGCACGATCGACACCTGGCTGATGGGAACGCCGAGGCGTTCGGAAATCAGTTGCGCGAACGTCGTCTCGTGGCTCTGGCCGTGGCTGTGCGAACCGGTGAGCACTTCGATGGTGCCGACCGGGTTGACGCGGATCTCGGCGGATTCCCACAGGCCGACACCGGCCCCCAGGCTGCCGACCGCTTTCGACGGCGCAATACCGCAGGCCTCGATATAGCAGGAGACGCCGATCCCGCGCAGCTTGCCTTCGGATTTCGCCTTGGCCTTGCGTGCGGGGAAGCCTTCATAATCGATCGCCTTCATGGCCGCATCGATCGAGGCGTGGAAATCGCCGGTGTCGTAGGCCATGATCACCGGCGTCTGGTGCGGGAACTGGGTGATGAAGTTCTTCTTGCGCAGCTCAGTCGGATCGACCTTGAGCTGCCGCGCCGCGGTTTCCATCATGCGCTCGACCAGATAGCTCGCCTCGGGGCGACCGGCGCCGCGATAGGCGTCGACCGGCGTGGTGTTCGTGTAGACCGTAATCACTTCGGCATGAATCGCCGGAATGTTGTACTGCCCCGACAGCAGCGTGGCGTAGAGATAGGTCGGCACCGCCGAAGAGAACAGCGACATGTAGGCGCCGAAATTGGAATAGGTCTTCACCCGCAACCCCAGGATCTTGTTATCCTTGTCGAACGCCATTTCGGCTTCGGTGATGTGGTCGCGGCCATGCATATCGGTCAGGAACGATTCCGAGCGGTCGGCGGTCCACTTGATCGGGCGGCCGACTTTCTTCGAGGCCCACAGGCACACCATCTCTTCGGGATAGATGTAGATCTTGGAGCCGAAACCGCCGCCGACATCGGGCGCGATCACCCTCAATTTGTGCTCGGGCGCGACGTTGTAGAACGCCGACAGCACCAGGCGCGCGACATGCGGGTTTTGCGAGGTGGTATACAGCGTGAAGTGCTCTTCGGCGGAATCGTAGTCGGCAATCGCCGAGCGCGGCTCCATCGCATTCGGCACCAGGCGGTTGTTGGCGAGCTCGAATTTCACGACATTGGCAGCCTTGCCGAAAGCTTGCTTCACCGCGGCCTCGTCGCCAAGCGTCCAGTCGAAGATGATGTTGCCCGGTGCCTCCGGGTGAAGCTGAGGCGCACCCGGCTTGATCGCGGCGCGGATATCGGGCGCCGCCGGCAACTCTTCATAATTGACGACGACGGCTTCAGCCGCGTCACGCGCCTGATTCTTGGTTTCGGCGATCACGACCGCGACCGCCTGGCCGACGAAGCGCACCGTCTCCGGCGCCATCGCCGGCCAGGCGCCCATCTTCATCGGCGAGCCGTCCTTGGAGGTGATGGCCCAGCCGCAAATCAAATTGCCGATCTTGTCGTCGACGAGCTGTTGCCCGGTCAGAACGGCGATCACACCCGGCATTGCCGTCGCCGCGGAGGCATCGATGCCCTTGACCTTGGCATGTGCATGCGGGCTGCGAACGAAATGGGCGAACGTCATGCCCAGAAGCTTGATATCGTCGACGTAACGTCCCTTACCGGTAATGAACCGCTTGTCTTCCTTGCGCACGACGCTGGCGCCAATGCCTTCAACACCCATGTCCTGTCCTCCCTGCCGGAGTTCTAAGTCCCGCCGCTTCCATCGAACGCGGCAGCCTGTTGCCTGATGACAATTCGCAGGCGGCTATTCGGCCGCTTGCGCAACCTTCATGCGGGAGGCCGCGTCGAGCACCGCTTTGACGATGTTGTGGTAGCCGGTGCAGCGGCAGATATTGCCTTCGAGCTCGTGGCGAACGGTGGTCTCATCGAGGCGGCCGCCATGGCGATGCACGATATCGATCGCCGCCATGATCATGCCCGGCGTGCAGAAGCCGCATTGCAGGCCGTGATTGTCGCGGAAGGCGGCCTGCATCGGGTGCAGTTCGTCGCCCTTGGCGATGCCCTCGATCGTGGTGATGCTGCTGCCTGCGGCCTGCCCGGCCAGCATGGTGCAGGATTTTACCGCGCGGCCATCGACGTGAACCGTGCAGGCCCCGCATTGGCTGGTGTCACAGCCTACGTGGGTACCTGTCAGGTTCAAGTGATCGCGCAGGAGATGAACCAGCAGCGTGCGGTCCTCGACATCGGCCGAGATGGCCCTGCCGTTTACCGTCAGTTTGACTGTCGACATGAAGTCCCTCCCCGGGATTTTGCATTCTTGATTTGGCCGATTAGACCACGCGCTGTTTTTGGCGCAATTGCGATCATGGTAGTAGTTCTTCGTCAGAAGGAAAGGGGTAAGCTGACAGGATTGCGGGCCGGGCCTGCGCATCCGGTCGCTGGTCGGCCGGCGATTTCCACCGAACCGGCCGGCGCGACATTTGGAAGCGATCTTCTGAAGGGATTATGACAGCGCGGGCGAGCCCGCCGAACAGATAGCAACGGCGCTGAGGCCTTTGCGGGCGCCGGCTAATTGCCGAGCTTTCGTGCTGCTTGAAGTCGCGGCACGCGCAATCGCTGCGAGATTCATCCGCCCTGCTTCGCTGGCGTCACCGCGCACCTGGAGCGACATGCGCTGGACGACCTGCGCGGTAAAATCCGCGGTCAGGGCTGGCCGGTGCCGCCGGCAGAGCCGTAAACCTGCCCCGTTGCGTAACTGGCGTCGGCCGCGGCGAGTTGAACATAGATCGAGGCGAGTTCGGCCGGCTGGCCTGGACGGCCCAAGGCGGTCTGACCGCCGAACTTCTCAAGCTTCTCCATGGTCGCGCCGCCAGAAACTTGCAGCGGTGTCCAGATCGGTCCAGGCGCCACGCCGTTGACGCGGATGCCTTTC
>NZ_DASSRP010000027.1:0-3314 GCF_035701725.1 Bradyrhizobium sp. | reverse complement strand
TGGCGAAGTGCGTATCCGTCCGAAGCATAGCAGTCGCGCCGATTGCAGTAAGGCCCAGCTGGAGGCAGTCATGTCTGGACATGGCAATCTTCAAAACGCGAAACGAGAACGGTAGTCTTGCGGCGTAGCGGCGAGCAGGCGCACGAAGCTGCGGCGCATCGTTTCCTCCGAGCCGAAGCCGCAACGCTGCGCGATACGCTTCACCGGTGTGCGTGTCTCCGACAGCAGACGCCGCGCCGCTTCCACCCTCAGCCGCTCGATGGCGCGGGCTGGCGTCTGCCCTGTTGCCTGCGCATAGTGCCGGCCGAAACTGCGCTCGCTCATGCCCGCCTGATCGGCAAGGACTGAGAGCGAGAGATCTTCGGTTAGATGCTCATTGATCCAGGCATGGAGCGCGCCGAACTTGTCCTCCGCTGCTTGCAATGCCAGGGCGGCGCTGAATTGTGCTTGTCCGCCCGGCCGCTTGAGAAAGACGACAAGATAGCGCGCCACGGCGAGCGCCACGGAACGGCCGAGGTCCTCTTCCACGAGCGCCAGCGCCAGATCGATCCCGGCCGTCACGCCGGCCGAGGTCCAGACCGGACCATCGCACACGAAGATCGGATCGGGCTCCACATGTACGGCAGGAAAGCGCTGAGCCAGCTTGGCGCAGTACTTCCAATGTGTCGCGGCGCGGCGGCCGTCCAGTATGCCCGCAGCCGCGAGCAGGAATGCGCCGGTGCAAACGGAGGCGACGCGACGCGCGCGGTTCGCACGCTGCCGCACCCAGTCGATCAGCACCGGGTTCTCGGCTGCCGCCTCGGCCCCCTCGCCACCTGCGACAAGCAAGGTATCGAGCGCCTCGCCGTCTTTGGTGAGCGGACCCGCCGCAAGCGTCAGTCCGGCCGAAGCCGTCGCGCCTTCGCCGCCTTGCGCCACGACCTTGAGCAGATATGGCGGCGTGCCTCCGGCGCTGGCGACGAAATCATTTGCAGAGGCGAACACCTGTACGGGCCCCGTGACGTCGAGCAACTGCACCGCTGGGTAAGTGAGTACGTCGATGACCCGGAGCGAGTTTGGCGAGGAACGAGGGGATTTTGGCATTTCCGCTAAACCATGCCCGGTTAGGTTCGCCTTGCCCATAGATGACTTTGCGCCGGGGAGTGACCATGATTCCGCACGATACTCATCTGCACATCGGCTCCCTCGTGTTCGAGGGCATCGATCAGATCGACCTGACCGGACCGTTCGAGGTGCTGTCGCGCATACCAAACGCGACGTATCGCATCTACGGCAAGACCGCAGCGCCTGTTCGCGACCTGAAAGGATTGCGGCTTACGCCCGATGCCACCCTGGCCGAGGCGCCGCCGCTGGATGTCCTCCATGTGCCGGGCGGCTGCGGCCAGGAGCCTTTGATGGAAGACACCGAAGTGCTCGACTGGATCCGGCAGCAGGCGTCGAGCGCATGCAGCATTTTCTCGGTTTGCACAGGCGCGCTCATCTGCGGCGCGGCGGGCCTACTCAAGGGACGCCGCGCGACGACCCACTGGTCGGCATTTCATCTGTTACCGATCTTCGGCGCGATCCCCGTCAATGAACGGGTGATCGTCGACGGTGCCTGGGTCTTTGCTGCCGGCGTCACGGCCGGCATCGACGGCGCCTTGCGTCTTGCCGCCGAGTTGCGCGGCGACGCGGCGGCACAGGCCATCCAGCTTCACATGGTCTACGCGCCGGAGCCGCCCTTCGACAGCGGCACGCCGGAGGCGGCGCCGGCAGCGATATTGGATGAAGCACGGCGGTCGGTGCGGAAGCTCACGGCGCAGCGCGAGCAAACGGCGCGGCGGGTCGCCGCCAAGCTCGGCTTCTCCATCCCGGCGCGACCAGGGAATGACCTCACCGGCGCCAGGTAGGTCTGGCGAGAACCGAGGGTCTATTGGCGCACGCGCCAACACCCCCATCGCTAAATTCGTTTGCCTAATCGACCCAACAAGGAGTGACTCACATGACGACCTTTCCCGTTCACACAAAGGAATCTGCCCCCAAGGGTTCGCAGCCCGCGCTGGAGCAATTGCAGTCCGCGTTCGGCATGATCCCGAACCTCATCGGCGCGATGTCGACCTCACCGGTACTGATCAACAGCCTCGTCGGTTTGTTCGAGAAGGTGCACGGTGGCAATTTCACGGAAGCGCAGGTCCAAATCGTGCTGCTCACTGACGCGGTGACCAACGGCAGCGCCTGGGCCGTCGCATTCCATACGACCCTGGCGCTCAAGGAGGGGATCGATCCGGCGGACGTGCAGGCGATTCGCGAGGGTCACCTGCCGAAGGACGCAACATTCGCCGCGCTGTCAGGCCTGGCGAAGACGATGATCGAAAAGCGCGGACGTCTCAACGACGAGGACATCAAACGATTCCTCGCGGCCGGGTTCGGAAAGGATCACCTTCTCGAAGTGATCGCCGCGGTGACCGCGTCGACGATCACGAACTACACCGGCAACATTACCAGGCCGCCCCTCGATGCGCCGTTTCAGGCACACGCCTGGGAAGACTGAGAGTTACCCCCGATGTTGTTCCAGAGATCGGTGAACGACATCGTCGGCGTAGCCATCACCAAGATTCGAACCGTTGGCTTGCCGACCGCGTTCCCTTCGGGCCAATTCCAGGAGAATGCCCGTGAATCTGGACCTTCCCGTTTTACGACAGGAGCAAGGAAATGGCTGAGTTACTCGACGGGTTTCGCCATCAGATGGTGCACGTCGGAGAAGCAAATATCCATGCGGTTGTAGGCGGCAAGGGACCGCCGCTAGTCCTGATCCATGGCTTCCCACAGACCTGGTGGGAATGGCGCAGGATGATGCCCCGCTTGGCTGAGACTAATACCGTCGTCGCTGTGGATCTTCGCGGTGCAGGCCATTCGGATTGCCCGCAGGGCGGCTATGACAAGCTGACCATGGCGGCGGATGTTCACGGCGCCATGCAGGCGCTTGGATTCGAGCGTTACGCTGTGTGTGGGCACGACATCGGGGCTATGGTGGCGCTCGCACTGGCTTGTACGCATCGCAGCGCCGTCACCCGTCTCGCGGTCCTCGACGCGTCCCAACCTGGCTGGAGCGGGTGGGAGGCGAACTGCGCCAAGCCTGCTTTATGGCACTTCGCCTTCCACCAGAAGCGCGACCTGCCGGAGCGCCTGTTGTTCGGTCGGGAATATGACTACGTCTCGACCTTCATCGCCGATCGCGCCTTCGACCATGGTGCTCACACCATCGAGGACATTGAGATATTCGCCAGCGCCTTGGCGCGGCCCGGCAATACGCGCGGTGGGCTCGAGTGGTATCG
>NZ_DASSRP010000026.1:0-14664 GCF_035701725.1 Bradyrhizobium sp. | reverse complement strand
CCAGGTGAATTCGCCGAAGCGACCTTCGGGATGGGTCCAGCCGGTCGGCAGCACCTCACCTTCCAGAACGATTTCCGCATCGGCAACATAAGGCACGTCGACGGTGTCGCCGGCCGCCAGTTTGACCGCCTGGCCGCGAATGCCGCCGGCAATCGCCATCTCGTCGGTGCCGAGGGGAGCCTTGAAGCCGGCGCCCAGCAGCTCCACCGGATGCGTACCGATGCTGATCGAGATCGGCAGCGGACGCTTGGCCTCATAGGCGCGCTGCACGAACAGCCGCATGTTGTTCGGCGTCACGATGTCGATGCCGGTCAGGTTCTTTTCCTTGACCATGAAGCGGTAGATACCGGTGTTGATCCCGAATTCGGGATCGCGGGCAATGACGACGCCGGCGGTGATCATCGGGCCGCCGTCGTAGATCGACGACATCGGAATCGGCAATTTGTAGAGGTCGACGTCCTCGCCCTTCATCACCACCTCTCGTGCAGGCGAGGTTGCGACCCGTTGCGGCGCGATCGGATTGGCGATGCCGTTTTTGAGCCGCTCCTCGATATCGAGATATTTTTCCGCTCCCATCGCCATCATCATCCGCGCTTGAGAGCGGATGATGCCGGAGACGACCGGGATGTCGTAGCCGATGACCTTGTGGAAGAAGATCGCCTTGTCCGATTGATCGACCAGGGTGGCGATATGGCGGATATCGATCGGTTGATGGAAATCGAGCAATTCGCCGGCCTGGCGCAGGCGATCAAGGAAGCTGCGAAAGGTCTCGTCCATCGGATCTAGCTCCGTGTTGGGATGTCCCCGCCGCTTGCCGCGCCTGTTCGCTCGCGTAGCCGCTCTTCCGCCATGCCGTGCAGGGTCTTGCGGTCGAGCTTGTTGGTCGATGCCAAGGGCAGGCGGTCGACAAACCAGATCGAGCGCGGGTGCTGATAGGCCGGCGCGTTTGCCAGCGAAAACGCTTTCAGTTTGGCCTCGTCGAGATCGCTGCCCTCGCGCTTGATCACAAACGCCACCGGCTTGGTGCCCTTGATGTCGTCGTCGACCGGCACGACACAGGCCTGGATCACGTCTGGATGGCTCTCCAGCATCTTCTCGACCTCGCCGGGAAAGATGTTTTCGCCGCCGCTGACGAACATGTCGTCGGCACGGCCGACGAAAAAGTAGAAGCCGTTTTCATCGCGACGAAATACGTCGCCGGTCACGTAAAACCCGTCGGCGGTGATGGGCGAGGGCACGTCGGGCCGGTTGTGATAGCCGTTCATGATCGCCGGGCTCTTCATTTCAAGCACGCCGGCGTCGGACGGTTTACCGTCATCGCCGATCAGCCGCACCTGCACCTTCGGATGCGGATAACCGACGGACATGTCCGGCTGCGGCAGACGTTGCGGGTGCGGTCCGAAAACGACGGGGCCGCCCTCGGTCGTGCCATAGGCATTGGTAACGGCAGCGTTCGGCAGCGCCTGGTGGATCGCAGCCAACAGGCTTTGGCTGACCGGCGCCGACCCCATTCGCAAATATTCCACGCTGGAGAGATCGGTCGCCGCGAATCGATCGTGATCGTTCAGCATCATCGCGATCATCGGCGGCACGGCGGTGAGCCAGGTGCAGCGATATTTCTCGATGGCATCGAGGTAGAGCTGCGTCGTGAACTGCGGCAGCAAGATCACGGTTGCATGCGCCGCGTGCGCCAATTGGCTCATTGCCAGGGCGTTCATGTGATAGAGCGGCGCGGCGACCAGGAAACGGTGGCGGCTCATGTCCTGCGCCGCCATGCGCTGCTCGACCACCCAGATATGGCTCTGATGCGAGAGCACGACGCCCTTGGGGCGACCTGTCGAACCCGACGTGTAGAGGAACAGCGCCGCCTCGCGCGCGGCGGGCATCACCGGCGTGAACGGTCCGGGTTTCAGGAAGCCTGCGAAATCCTCGTCGAAACTGATGCGCGGCAGGTCCTTTGGCGCGCTGGCAAGACGTTGCGCATCGCAGAAGATCAGCTTGGCGCCGGAGTCATGGATAATGTAGTCGATCGTCGCTGGCGGAAACTTGAAATTCACGGGCACCGCGACAAAGCCGGCGCGCATGATGCCATGCACGGTCGTCAGATATTCAAAACGATTGGCCGAAAGAATCGCAATGCGGTCGCCGCGTGCCAGCCCGCGCTGGCTAAGCGCGCGCGCCACTGCGTCGGCTTGCGCTTCAAAATCACGATAGCTGAAGCGGCGCTCATCGCCGGTGCCGAGATCGATGATCGCGATCTTGTCGAGATCGCTGCCCTCCGACGTCAGGGCTCCCAGATTGAAAAACGCAGACGTATTGGCCACCACTAGCGGTCCGATTCTTCCGTCAGGCCGGCTGCGCAGTCAGGTAGGTACCGCGGCCGCTTGCCAGCAACCGGCCTTCCTTGTCGAACACCTTGGCTTCGGCGACGGAAAACTGTTTGCCGAAATGCACGATCTCGCCACGGATCGTCAGCATCCCCGGCATCGCGGCGCGGTGATAGTCGACGCGCAGATCCACCGTCGGAACCCCGCGGCCGGTCTTGGAAACCATCGCCCAATCGGCGGTGAGGTCGACCAGCGCGGCCAGGATGCCGCCATGGGTATAGCCGCGGTCGGGATTGACCACCCATTCCTCGCGCCAGGTCGCGGTCAGTTCGATCGCCCCTTCGTCGACCGCCATGACCTTCAGCCCGAGCCATTGATGGTAGGGCCCGCGGGATATCAGCTTCTGGACGTCTTCAACGCTTGGAATTTCAGCCATCGTGCAACCTTCTTGTCCCTGCTTAGCCGCCGCCAGGAATCGGACCACGCGTCCTTACGGCACCACCACGACCTTGCCGATAACCTCGCGATCCCGGATCAGGCGCAGGCCTTCGGCCGCCTTTTCGAGCGGCAGCACGGCATCGATCACCGGTGTGATCTTCTTCTCGACGATCATTTTCATCAGGTCGGTGAGGTTGTCTTCGTAGAAGCTGTTGGAACCGATCACTTTCAGCTCGAAGCTCCAGATATAGCGAAGGTCTTCCTTCGGGTCGTGCCCGGCGGTCGCGCCACAGACCAGCAGGCTGCCGCCGCGCTTGAGACAACGCAGCGACGGCACCCAGGTGTCACCACCGGTGAAATTGATCACGACGTCGACGCCGCCTTCATGGGTGCGGCGCTGCGGCTTGCCGTATTTCTCGATCGCCCATTTCGAGAAATCGACCTCCTTGTAGTTGATGGCCTCATCCGCGCCCATCGCCTTGAGCTTGTCCATTTTCTCCGCGCTGCTCGCGCAAGCGATGACTTCCGCGCCGAGCAGCTTGCAAAGGATGACACAGCCGGTGCCGACGCCGCCGCTGGCACCCAGGATCAGGACGCGGTCGCCCTTCTTGATGGTGTTGTGGGTAATCAGCATGCGATGCGCGGTGCCATAGGCGACCGGCAGCGATGCCGCTTGCTCGAAGGTGACGCCATCCGGCATGGCGATCAATTGATCGGCATCGACGAGACAATATTCGGCCATGCCGCCGTCGAGCATCTCGCCCATCAGGCCTTTCTTCTTGTTGAGCGGGTTGACGAGCACGCGGTTGCCGACCTTCCAGCCAGAGACGCCTTCGCCGACTTCGGTGATTTCGCCCGCCATATCGAGACCGATCACGACCGGCAGCGGCACCTTGATGCCGGGCATGCCCTTCACCGTGAACACATCGTGGTAGTTGAACGAGGAGGCGCGCACGCGGATAACGACGCTTCCCGCCTTGGCCTTCGGCTTCGGGTGGTCGGTCACCAGCTCCAGGTTTTCCAATCCACCGTGCTGGCGCAGAAGCAGCGCCTTCATCGTCTCTGACATTTCATTATCCCGTTATGCGATCCCGGCACGTGGGTCGGCGCGGGGCTTTTCAGATGGCGCGGGCAGTTTGCTGAGAGAGCGCGCAAGATCAAGCGCCAACCTCGCAACCCACCCATTCGGGGAAAGATTTCGCATTTTGGCAGGGGGACCTGCAATAGCCCTCCGGCCCGAGCGAGGCGGATCAGGGCGCCTTTAACGGTCCGGTTCTAACATTTGCTTGCCGGAGTAGCCGGTATTCTTGCAAATGTCAGAACCAAAGGATCCTAAGCAAATCCAGGTTTCTAGTGAGGCTCTGGATTTGACATTCGCTGTGCGCATTCCGGGCCACCCGTGGCGAGTATCAAATCGGCTCCATGGCGGCTTCGGCGATCGTGTCGACCAGGGGCGAAAGACGGGCATCCAGTGTCGTGCCTCGTTTATCGGCAAAGTGCACGACGACCGCATTCAGAACGGAACGAAGCTGTTCCATGCCGATACTCTCCTGGCCCGGTCGCTGCGGCAGGCATTCGGCGAGCAACTGATTTTCGAGCTTTTCGGCATCGAGTTCGATGGCCTTGATCCTGGAACGGAACGGCTCGGTGGTCTCGCTCGGCGCAGGCCGTGGGCCCGTCTTCAGATCGGTGCGGAGAGCCCGCAATTTATGAACGACCTGTTCGCGCCACGGAGCGCAGGCGTTATCCAGCGCCTTGATCTCGTCAGCCGTCAACAACAGGCGCCGTTTGACGGCGACAAATGTCGCCATCAGCATCAGCATCACGTCGACATCGGCGGCGTTCTGCAAAGCGAGGCAGGCCTCCGCGATACCGGGCCGGGCGTAGATCGCAAGGGCGAACGCCCAGCTCTCGGCGGCATCGACTTCTGCCCGTCTCATTCGCCGTTCTTGATGGAGTTCAGCCCGCCCCAGCGGCTGACCGCGGAGTTATCGATATCGAAGAGGTCGAGCACCCGTCCCAGGGTATGATCGACCATCTGCTCGAGGCTCGTGGGCCGTGCATAAAAAGCCGGCACCGGCGGATAGACGATCGCGCCGATTTCGGTCGCGGCGGTCATGGCGCGCAGATGGCCGAGATGAAGCGGCGCTTCGCGCACGATCAACACCAGCCGGCGCCGTTCCTTCAACACCACATCGGCGGCGCGCGTCATCAGCGAGGACGTCACGCCGGATGCGATCTCGGCAAGGCTTCGCATCGAGCAGGGCGCGATCACCATGCCCATCGTCTTGAACGATCCGCTTGATATCGAGGCGCCGATATTGTCGACCTGATGCACGACGCTGGCGAGCGCCGAGACCTCGGCGACGCCGATGTCCATTTCCTGGGTCAGCGTGATCTTTGCCGACCGACTCATCACCAGATGCGTCTCGATATCGCTTGCCTGTAGCAGACGCAGCAAGCGGACGCCGTAAATCGCGCCGGAAGCGCCAGTGATGCCAATGATCAATCGCCGCGGATGTGAGTTCATGCAAAGCCGTTTAGATCAAATCGAATGCAGCTGTCGCAGGCAATAGCACAGACTTCGGGCAGCGTTAAGTTAACGGGAAATCCTGGCCTCTTTCGAACGCTGCTGCCGTAGGCTAGCTTGGCGTCATGAGGCTTCCACGTCGTCGTTTTCTACATCTCGCCGCCGGTTTTGCCGCATTGCCGGTCCTGCCGGAGGCGGCAAGGGCGCAATCCTATCCCAGCCGTCCGGTTCGCGTGATCGTGCCGTATTCGCCGGGCGGTCCGACCGATGTCTGTGCACGTCTGGTGGCGCAAAAGCTTTCCGATCGGCTGGGCAAGCAGTTCTACGTTGAGGATATTGTCGGCGCCGGCGGCAATATCGGTACCGGGCAGGCGGCTCGGACAGCGGCGGACGGCTACACAATTCTCATTACGGTTAACAGCTACGTCATCAATCCGACGCTGTACGAGAAGGTTCCCTACGATGCGCTGAAGGATTTCGAGGCGGTCACGCAGATCGCGATCTTCCAGTCGGCCATGTTCGTCCATCCGTCGGTGCCGGCGCGGACCGTCGCCGAGCTTGTGGCGCTGATCAAGGCCAACCCGAACAAATACAGTTTCGCTTCGCCCGGCTTCGGCACGCCGTCGCATCTGCTTGGCGAGCAGTTCCGGGTCGCGGCCGATGTCGATCTCGTGCACGTGCCGTTTGGCGGCAGCGGCGCGGTGGCAACGGCGGTGCTGTCAGGCAATCCGCTGATCGGTTTTGCGGCGCTGTCGGCGGCGGTGCCGTTCATTCAGGACAACAAATTGCGGGCGCTCGCGGTAATGAGCAATCATCGCTCGCAGGCGTTGCCCGAACTTCCCACAATTGCCGAAGCCGGGTATCCGGATCTCGACGGCGACGCCTGGGTCGGCGTGCTCGTTCCGACGGGAACGCTAAAGGAAGTTTCCGCGCGGCTCCATCAGGAGATCGTCAAGATCGTCGACGAGCCCGATACCAGGGAGCGGCTGGCAGCGCTCGGCCTCGAGCCGGTCGGCGACAGCCCGGAGCAGTTCTCCGCTCAATTGAAGGTCGAGATGGAGAAATGGACCAAGATCATTCGCGCCGCGAAGATCAAGGTCGAGTGACGCGCGTCGCCTGAACGCCGCGCGCTGGCGCAAGTCGCCCGGATCAAACGGCCTTGGCCACCTCTGCGGGCGGTCCATCGATCTGCGGGACGGCAATGCCGGGATCGACGGGCCGCAGATCCCTTCGCATGTACTTGTTGGAATTGCCGTTGAACAGCGTACCGATTACGCCGCGGTCGAGATCGCTGGTGCCGAACAAGGCGTCGCAGATCGGGAAGGTCAGGTTGAAATTGCGCGTCTGCATGAAGCCGAGCACATGATGGACGGTGTGCATGCGGCGGACGGTGTTGATCAGAGGAATATACTTTAGATAGGGATGACGCGCGTCGTCCAGATGCGAGAGCGTGTGCAGGCCTTCATACATCAAATAATAGGCCGCCATGGTGAATACCGCGATGTAGGCGGCGTTCGCCGAGATCACGATTCCGAGCACGAGCGCCGGCGGCAGCGCCGCGAGCACGAAGCCAAGCGGCGCAAACGGCGGGAACAGCAGCGCCCGCCATTCCTTGTGCCCATGATAGGTGAGGTCGTGATGGGTGAAGAACTGGTGATGCACCGTGCAGTGGCGCTTGTAGATCATCTCCAGGCCCTTGACCGGGCGATGCAGGATGTAGCGATGCGCGGCCCATTCGATCCAGTTGCCGAACAGCGCGATCGGGATCACCAGAAGCCATAACCAGCCGGCATCGTGGATCCGGTTCCAGCAGAACCACATCGCAACGCCCGTGACGAGCAGCGTGAAGCCGAGATGCAGCGCGCCGTGATACCAGGGCGGCGTCTCGGCGATGAACCTGTCGCGGAACTGGCGCTGGCGTTCTTGTTCCCGCCGGTCGCGGGCGGCGTCCTGGAATACCAGGTCCATGGCTCTCTCCCTGATGGTGGTCCGTCGTTCGACGGCATTGCGGGAAGCATAGTCCCGAAGGCAAGCCTGTGCTTTGCCCGGCCGCACGCGATTTATCATTTCGGATGATTTTTTGCTGTCCCACGCATACCTGCCAGCGGTAATTCGGGCTATCTTAAGCGTCTGGATTGTTGGACGAACGGGCGTTGCGCGCCGGGTTCGGAGAACCAAGAGTTGTGACCAAGGCCTTGAGCATCCTGCGCGGCCGTTTTGGACGGGTCGCGCTTCTCGACATGGACACCTCGCTGGTGGACCACGCGCATCCGCATTTTCATCTGATTTTCAAGGCGAGCGGGCCCGACCAGAACTTCATCGTCGAAGGCAGGCCGGTGCCTTTGCGCAGCGACATGCTGGTCGCCGTCAATTCCTGGCAGCAGCACGCCTACGTGCATCGGGGCAGCGAGGAACGCACGCTGTTTCTCGCCCTCTATATCGAGCCGACCTGGCTCGCGCAGGCGGATCGCGCCTTTGCCGGTTGCGCGGCATCAGGCTTTTTCCGTGAGGCGGGCATCCCGATCACGCGCGAAATCGAGCGGCTGCGTACCGACCTGGTGCAGCGCGTGGCCGATCCGTTCGACGCCCATGACGATCTGCCGGAACAGATCCTGAAGCTCTGCCTGACCGTTTCGCACGGTTTTTCGGCGTGGCGCGAGCAAAGCGCAAGCGCGACAGCCACCGACGGCGTCAGGGATTATCGCGTCAGCCGCGCGTTGCGGCATATGCGCGAGCATGCGGGCGAGGCGGTCGATCTCGACGATGTCGCGCGCGCCGCCGGACTTTCCCGTGCGCACTTCAATCATCTGTTCCGCCATTGCACCGGCGTCAGCCCGCGGCTTTACGCCAATGCGCTTCGCGTCGAATCGGCGGTCAGCCGCCTCCGGCTGGAGACCAGCGAGATCGGCGGCATTTCCGACGACCTCGGGTTCAGCGCACAGAGCAACTTCACCCGATTCTTTCAGCAACACACCGGGACCTCGCCGAACCAGTACCGGCGCGTGATGGCCGATCTCGGCTGACCGGACGGAGTAAAATCATGGAAGCGAGGCGTAGCAACACGGACGCGGTGGACCAGCTCGCACATCCCGATTTGCGCGACTGGCTGCAGCAGCTTGCTCGCGCCGATCGCCTGGCGGTCGCCAACAAAGGCGTCTCGTTGATCGACGAACTGGCCGCCGTCGCCAAGACGCTCGAGAATGAGCGGGCGGTGCTGTTTCCCGAGCCGGATCAGCATGCGATTCCGGTGGTGGCGAATCTGTTCGCCGACCGGACATGGATTGCCGATGCGGTCGGCGTGCCGGTGGACAGGCTGTTGCCAGCGTTTCAGAACGCCGTGCGCCACCCGCTGCCATGGGTCGAGGTCAAGACGGCGCCGGCGCAGGAGGTCGTGCACGAGAAGGTCGATCTGCTCAAGCAACTGCCGATCCCGAAACATAATGAACTCGACAGCGGGCCCTACATCACCGCGGCGCTGCTGATTGCGCGTAACCCAAAGACCGGGATCCAGAACGTCTCGATCCACCGCTGCCAGGTGAGTGGGCCGGACCGGATCGGCGTTTTGCTGCTGCCCCGCCATACCCTGCATTATTTCCGGATGGCCGAGGAGGCCGGCGAGGGCCTCGAGATTGCGCTCGTGATCGGCGTGCATCCGGCCTGCATTCTGGCGTCGCAGGCGATTGCTGCGCTCGACAGTGACGAGATGGAAATCGCCGGCGCATTGCTCAATCGTCCGATCGAAATGGTGAAGTGCCGCACCAACCGCGTCCGGGTGCCGGCGCATGCGGAGATCGTGATCGAAGGCCGCATCCTGCCGAAAGTACGTGAGCCCGAAGGGCCGTTTGGCGAGTTCCCGCAATATTATGGGACGCGCGCCGACCGCGAAGTCATTAAGGTCGATGCCATCACCCATCGAAAGAACGCGATCTTTCACACCATCGTCGGCGGTGGTGTCGAGCATCTCCTGCTTGGCGCAATCCCGCGCGAAGCGACGCTGCTCGAGCATTTGCAGCGAAGTTTCCCGTCGGTGCGCGACGTGCGGCTCACCCGCGGCGGCACCTGCCGCTATCACCTCGCCGTCAAGGTCGACAAGAAAAGCCAGGGCGAGCCGAAGAACATCATCATGGGCGCGTTCGGCGGCCACTACGACATCAAGCAGGTCGTCGTGGTCGACATGGACGTCGATATCGATAACGAGACCGAAATCGAATGGGCGGTCGCGACGCGGTTTCAGGCCGACCGCGACCTCGTCGTCGTTTCGGGCGCACAAGGCTCGAAGCTCGATCCGTCGTCCGACAACGGCATCAGTGCCAAGATGGGACTGGATGCGACCAAACCGCTCACGACGGATGCGATGGAGTTCAAGCGGATCCACGTCAAGGGCGTCGAAAACGTCGATCTCGGCCGAGCCCTGCAGGCCGATCCGAAAGCAGCCTTGGCGCGGATTGTCGCAGGTTGACGGCGAGCGTCGGCCGTCATCATATTATGGTCACACGACGGCGCGCGGAACGCGTGAACCGGGAACAGCTTTTTCGGAACAACTTCAATGTCCACGGCGCTGCGGATTGCGCACGGAATTTTCGGTCGGGTGGCCCTGCTCGACATGGACTGGTCGCTGGTTCGGCACGCCCATCCGCACTGTCATGTGCTGCTGAAGGTCGAGGGCGCCGACACCCAGTTCGTGGTCGGCGAGAAGGTCTATCCCTTAACCGACACGATCGCGGTGCTGGTCAATGGCTGGCAGCCGCATTCCTATGTTCATAATCCCGAACGGCCGCGCACCGTCATTCTGGCGCTTTATATCGAGCCGGAATGGCTGATGGCGTTCCGGCCGGGCTGGGCCGCCAGCGGCGCGCCGGGGTTTTTCGGCCATCCCTCCGGAGAAGTGTCGCCGCATATCCGGGATCTCGCGATGAATCTCGCGGCGGACATGATGACCCGTCCGGAGGCGAAAGCAGAACACGAGGCGCTGTTGTCGGACCTGATGATCGCGGTGATCGAGCGTTTTACGCCCTGGCGCAGCTTTCCTGCTTCGATCCGCGAGATGAGCGCGCGTTCCGGCGACTGGCGCATCCGAAAAGCGACGGCCTCGATGCGGTCCGAAGCCGGACGCGGAGCCGCGCTGGAATCCTTTGCCCGCGAGGCCGGGCTCTCGCGCGCTCATTTCTTCCGTCTGTTCGAGACGTCGGTTGGCGTGCCGCCCAAGGTCTACCTCAATGTGGTGCGGATGGAGAAGGCGGTCGACGCCGTGCTCAATCAGTCGGCGAGCGTCTCAGAGATCAGCCGTCGGCTCGGTTTTGCCGAGCCCGCGCACTTCACCCGCTTCTTCCGCAACCACAGCGGCGTCTCGCCGCGCGAGTTCCGCAACGTTTCACGTCTCGCCAGTTGAGTGGATGGTGCGCCGCACACGTCTCGTGAAATGAGACGGAATGGTAAGTTTCGCGACCGTCGGATATTGCGGGTAACGAACGCCGCTGAATAGCTTTTCCTGACGCACCTCGTGGCCCAGTCCACCAGCTCGCGCGGGAGAAACGTTTTCGGATGGCGGAAGCCGCCAGTTCAGCCACAGCCAATCCCTCGTCCGGCCCGCCTTGGGTCGGCCGGTCGATCGCGCGCGTCGAGGATGCCGCGCTTCTGACCGGGCGTGGCCGTTTCATGGACGATATCGGCGTTCATCCGGCGACGCTTCATGCGGCCTTTCTGCGTTCGCCGCATGCCCATGCGGATATCGTTTCGATCGATGTCGCCCAGGCGATGACCGCCCGCGGCGTCGTCGCCGTGCTTCACGGCGAGGACATCAAAAGGCTGACCACCAGCCTCGTCGTGGGCGTCAAGGCGCCGGTCGAATGCTGGCCGATGGCGGTCGGCCGCGTGCGTTATGTCGGCGAGGTGGTGGCGATCGTGGTGGCTGATGATCGCTACCGTGCCGAAGACGCGGTCGATCTCATCGATGTGCGCTACGAGGTACGAAAGGCCGTGATCGATCCGCGTGCGGCGCTGAAACCGGACGCGCCGGTGCTTCACGACGGCTTTGGCGGCAATGTCGCCAGCGATCGCTCGTTCCGCTACGGCGATCCGGAAAATGCGTTTGCCACCGCTCCGCATCGGATCAGCATCGATGTCTCTTATCCGCGCAATTCCTGCACGCCGATCGAAACCTATGGCGTGGTCGCGGACTATCATCCGGGCGAGGACGCCTATGATGTCCTTGCCAACTTCCAGGGGCCGTTCAGCATTCATGCGGTGCTGTCGCGCGCCCTGAAGGTGCCAGGCAACCGCTTGCGCCTGCGCACGCCGCCGGATTCCGGCGGCAGTTTCGGCGTCAAGCAGGGCGTCTTCCCATACATCGTCCTGATCGCGGCGGCGGCGCGCGTCGCGGGCCGTCCGGTGAAGTGGATCGAAGATCGTCTCGAACATCTGACCGCTTCGGTGTCCGCGACCAACCGCGCGGTCTCGCTCTCGGCTGCGGTTGCCGATGACGGCCGCATCCTGGCGCTGGATTGGGACCAGGTCGAAGACTGTGGCGCGCATCTGCGGGCGCCGGAACCAGCGACGCTCTATCGCATGCACGGCAATCTCACCGGCGCCTACGACATCCGCCACATGAAGGTGCGCAACCGCGTGGTCGTCACCAACAAGACGCCGACCGGCCTGAATCGCGGCTTCGGCGGTCCGCAGGTCTATTTCGCGCTGGAGCGTCTGGTTCAGCGCATCGCGCTTGAATTGAAGCTCGACCCGGTCGACGTGATCACGCGCAATCTCGTCCCGGCGGATGCGTTCCCGTACAAGACCGCCAGCGGCGCCCTGCTCGATTCCGGCAATTACCAGGAAGCGGTGCGGCGGGCGGTGCAGGAGGGCGCACTCGCGGAGCTGAAGGCGCGTCGCGACACAGCCCGCGCGGAAGGACGTCTCTACGGCATCGGCTATGCGGCGGTGGTCGAACCCAGCGTTTCCAACATGGGCTACATCACGACGGTGCTGACGGCGGCGGAGCGGCGCAAGGCGGGGCCAAAGAACGGCGCGCAGGCAACCGCGACGATAGCGGTCGATCCGGTTGGCAGTGTCACCGTTCATGTCGCCTCGGTGCCGCAAGGACAGGGCCACCGCACGGTGCTGTCGCAGGTCGTTGCCGACGTCTTTGGCCTGAAGCCGTCCGATATTCGCGTCAACACCGAGGTCGATACCGCCAAGGATGCCTGGTCGATTGCCTCCGGCAACTATGCCAGCCGTTTCGCGCCAGCCGTTGCCGGCACCGCCAAACTCGCCGCCGAGCGTATTGCTGGGCGGCTGCGGCGCGTGGCGGCCAGTCAATTGAACACCGAGGATGACGATATTGCGTTTGCCGACGGTCACGTCGGATCGAAGCGCAATCCCGACAATAAGATCTCGTTTTCGCGCGTCGCGGCACTGAGCCACTGGTCGCCGGCTGCATTGCCCGACGGCGTCGGGCACACCATCCGCGAAACGGTATTCTGGACGCCGCCGGAACTGACCGCGCCGGACGAGGGCGACCACATTAATTCCTCGCTGTGCCACGGCTTCATCTTCGACTTCTGCGGCGTCGAGGTCGACCGCACCACCTTGCAGACGCGGATCGATCGCTACGTCACCATGCATGACTGCGGGACCATCCTGCATCCCGCCATGGTCGACGGGCAGGTGCGCGGCGGGTTCGCGCAGGCCGTCGGCGCCGCACTCTACGAAGAATATGCCTATGCCGAGGACGGCAGTTTTCTGACGGGAACACTGGCAGACTATCTCTTGCCGACCACGGCGGAAGTTCCGACCCCGGTCATCCTTCACATGGAAACGCCGTCGCCGTTTACGCCGCTGGGGTCCAAGGGCGTCGGCGAAGGCAATTGCATGTCGACGCCGGTGTGCTTGGCCAATGCGGTCGCGGATGCGATCGGCGCCAGGGATATCATCCTGCCGCTGGTGCCCGCGAAGCTTGCCGAAGTCGTTCGCGGCGCCGAACCTTCGCCCCCGCGCCAGGCATCGAAGAGCGAGGAAAAACGTGGTTCCGACCGCAAGCTGCGCGGCGAAGGCGAAGCCGTCGTCAAGGCCGGTGCGCAGCAGGTCTGGGACATGCTGCTTGATCCCAACACGCTGGCGGCGGTGATTCCGGGCTGTCATGGCGTCGAGAAAATCTCCGACACGCATTTCCGCGCCGATGTCACGCTCGGCATCGGTCCGGTCAAGGGCCGCTATCGCGCCGAAGTAAAACTGTCCGATCTCGATCCGCCAAACGCGGTGACGCTCGCGGGCCGCGCCGAAGGCGGACTCGGCTTCGGCGGTGGCGAGGGCCGTATTACGCTTGCCCCGGCACAAGACGGCGGCACCACGATCCATTACGTCTACCAAGCCGGCATTGGCGGCAAGGTCGCGAGCATCGGCGGCCGGCTGCTGGATGGCGCGGCAAAGGTCATCATCGGGCAGTTCTTTGCCGCGCTGGCGCGCAAGGCCGGCGGCGATTCTGCCACTGTCGAAGACCGCTCGTGGTTCGCGCGGCTCCGGCGATGGATCGGAGGGCCGCGATGAAACCCGCCGCTTTCGATTATGTCCGCGCCGAACATCTCGATGAGGTGCTCGCCTGCCTTCACCGCGACGGCGGCGAGGCGCGCATCATCGCTGGCGGACAGTCGCTGATGCCGATGCTCAACATGCGTCTCGCCAGGCCGAAAACGCTGGTCGACATCATGCGGCTTCCCGAGCTTTCGCGCATCGAACTGAAGGGCGGTGCGGTCACGGTTGGTGCCGCTGTCCGCCAGGCCGCGCTGCTGGCGTGGCCCGAACTTGCGAAAACCTTGCCCTTGCTGGCGCAAGCTCTGCCCTGGACCGGTCACGTTCAGACCCGCAGCCGGGGCACGGTATGCGGTTCGATTGCGCATGCGGACCCGAGCGCCGAATTGCCGCTTGTGCTGTCCGCACTCGGCGGCGCCGTGCATCTGCGCAGCGCCAGGAAGCGCCGCCATGTTCCGGCGAAGGAATTCTTCGCCGGCATGATGGCCACTACCCGACAGGACGATGAGTTGATCGAGGCGGTCTCGTTTCCGGCCAACCCACGACGATGTGCCTTCCGCGAGGTGGCGCGCCGCCATGGCGACTTCGCCATCGTCGCTTGCGCCGCCGTCGCCACCGACAACGGCGTGCGCCTCGCCGTCGGCGGCGTCGCCGATATGCCGGTGACCCGTGAGTTTTCCCACCTCGACGCGGCGGCGCTCGACGATGCCTTGAACGCGTTCGCTTATGAGCTCGATGCCCGCGACGACGTTCATGCCACGGCGCGCTATCGGCGCGATCTGGTTCGCCTGATCGGCAAAGATCTGGTGCGGGAGGTCTCGCCATGAGCCGTTTGCCCGCCAGCCATCG